>JAPOIJ010000160.1 GCA_029979005.1 Planctomycetota bacterium
AAATTTCTGCCGATCGTTGTACCCCAGTTCGCGTTTCATCGAGTTTGCATCTTCGAGAACTAAGTCCGTTATATCTCGATAGCGAGCGATTTCCTGTGTCGAAAAAAGACGTTTGTACATTTTCCGTGGATCACGAATCGACGGTGCTAAATGCCCCGTGCCGTACCATGAAATGTTATCAAAATATATGGACTCTTTATTATCTCGATGGCTGTTGCAACTAAATTCTAGGGTCGAAAACGGCGTTTTAGTACCGATATGATCAGCCACCAAATGGTCTAAAGTTCGATCGAGCGGCCACGCCGTCCCCTGAATCGTGTAAGGGCGAGCACTACTTAGATAACAAGAGGCGCATTGCGCATGAACATCGGTTCCCTGTTGGAAAGTTCGATCCATTCCAGTAATCAAGTTTAACTTACTTTTGATTCCATCGAGTGGCTGCATCGTTGGAGTCAATTGATCAAGTTGCGAAACGCGCAGATTAGGATCTTGCTTCCCGAGAGATTTCATGACGTTCCCGAGGTTTCCTTTGGGAATCACATGCTCCGCTTCGCCTGGAAAAAAACCGCGGCGAACAACGCCAATCGGGACGTAAAAATGCGCCATACGAAATGGCGATGAAGGAACCGCAACCTGAGCAGACGCCAGGCTTTCTAACCAGGGCAAAGAAAGGAATGCACCGCTGATTCCGCGTAAAAAATTTCTTCGATTTGTCATCTTCAAAATCCTGTTTTGCACTGTCAGCGATGAAGCAGGATTCAAACATGAAACTGCCTACTGAAAGTTGCCTACTTTGGCGTGGTTTTATTCTGGAAAGGTTTACTAAGGATCACATTTTTAATTAACGTTTGGATTTTGTAGTCATCTTTGGCCGTTTCCTCGACGATTCGGTCAAGTGCCAGCTGGTCAGCCGCACTCGTTTCGCGGGCGAGCGCGAACGACAATAAGTGCTCAGCAAATCCACGTGTAAAACGATCCTTTTCGATCAAGATCGCATCTTTAAATTCGACGACATCGTTAAATCGGTGCTTGCGAAACAAAACACCCGAGGAATCAATCTCCCGACCGTTACGATACCCCTCACGCCATGCCCCAATCGGACTATAGTTTTCTAGTGCAAAACCCAAGGGATCAATTTGCTCATGGCAACCTTTGCAATCCGACCGCTCTCGATGCAATCCGAGACGCTCGCGCAAAGTAAGACCGGATTCTTCACCGGCTGGCTTGTCGGCTAACGGTGGCACATCTGCCGGCGGTGGTTCTGGGGGATTATTAAAAATAACTCCTGCCACCCAAGCCCCCCTGGTAATAGGCTGGGTGCGATCCGGCCCCGATGTCATTGTCATGACTGCCGCGTTCGTAATGACGCCGCCGGTGCGACGATCCGTTACGGGCACCCGATTAAAAGTCAGGACGCCGACGGCTCCTCCTGGCCTCTTTGACTTCAATGGACTGTCTCCAAACTCTGTGTATGAGTTTTGAAGCCGTTGGGAACGATAAGTAAAATCGGAGTCAATTAGTTGTGTAATGGGCAGGTTCTCGATAAGTACAGTCTCAAACAGCAACAGGGGCTCGAGCAACATATGCATGCTGTCGCGATATTTGGAAAAGTAAAACTGCGAAAACAATTCCTGATTTGGAACTGATGAGACAATCCGCTCTAACTGCAGCCATTGCGACGGGAAACTGTCACAAAACCGCTTGATTTTTTTGTCCTTGAGCATGCGTTCGTATTGTCCGGCCAATACTTCAGGATCACTTAACTTCCCTTGAAACGCTAAATCTAACAATCCTTGATCGGGGATGCTTCCCCAAAGGAAAAATGACATTCGCGAGGCCAACTCAAATTCATCTATCGAACTCGACGATTCTGTTTGACTCGCTTTGTCGTAAAGGTAAAAAAATCGCGGAGACGAAATCACCGCTGCAGTCACCACCTTCATCACATCTGTGTATTGGGCACCTTGCTCAATTTGAGCATCTGCAAAATTCAGATATCGATCGAAAACCTCGGGGGTCACAGGTGAACGGAAAGCGCGAGTCAAAAACGGTTTCAATCGCAAACCAATCGACGACTTCCACTGGTCTTTTGTTTTCGGCGGTTCAAAAAAGGTTTTCCAAATACCAACATTTCGCTGTGAAAAATCAGGACTTTGTGTAATTGATTGACCAAGTTTTAAAAATGATTCCATCAACAAGGGAGACATCGATAAATGGTCACCCCGATTATCAAACCCATGCTCAGCTCGGAGGTCCTGCGGAAAAGCAGCAACGCCACCAAGCCGTCGTTCAATCATCTGTGATTTTCCAAGCGGTCGATTTCCTACCGTTACTACGTCAGGCATTTTTCCCGACTCAGGCTTAAAATATTGCTTATGTTCCCGCATCATTCGTTCGGGCAATGTAAATACAATGCACTTCAGATCGAGCAAATCGATGACTGCGTTGTTGTATTGAAATCGATTCATGCGCCGGATTGGAGCTTGATCGAAAGTCGTTAATTTCTGCACTTCAACATTGAGAATTTTCTTTAGCTCAGCAATCAATCGCTGCCGATCTTCTGGCTTCAGATCTGGCTCACCCTCCGGAGGCATCTCTCCCAAATCGAGCACTTCGATAAGTCCATTTATCATTTCAATGTCACCATCGAAATGCGGACCGGTTAACTCTTTTAAATTAACTTCCCCTTCTTCAACACCATCGGCGCCGTGACATTTCCAACAATAAGATTGAAGAGCTGGCCGAATAACCGACTCGAAAACCTGATCGTTTGCTGAGCTCTCTTGGCCGGCAGCAGGCACGGGCAACCAATGAACAAAAATAATGCAACTCAATAAAATTAAATATGCCTGCATCCTCCAAAGCGTGACGCTCGAAGGGAAAACCTCCGGCAATTTATCGAAATCACTTAGTGTCTTCAGCAATGGCATTCTCGCTGCATTCTCCTCGTCATTATTTTTGAACCGAGCCTCTTAAAAAGATAACCCGACTATCCAGCCCACTAATCTATTACCTGTAGTTGCGACTTTCAACATTTTTCCCACCTTGTTAACCGCATTTCACAATCTATCAGAGATTCTTTTGTTGCAGCAATCGAGAGAAATCCAACTACAAGATTTCAGAAAAGGGTTTATCAATTACAAAAAACTCACCGCAAAACGAAAGGGATACAAGTAAACAGCTGTTCGCTGTGTAAAGAGCATTCGAAAGGAAGAGAACGGTGAGTGCGGAAACCACTGCCGACTGCGGCAAGTGCGGGTAAGTCAAAGCCTATACCACAAGATGCGATTCGAAATTCAGAAGTGACACGTGTGATCATCTACTGATTCATGACTTTCAAATGGATCAGAAATGGCTCTTAAAAAAAACTGGCTATGGAACTTTAAAGATCTCAGCAATCTCGTCGATCACATCCGACACAGAAGATTCAAGACCCACACCTGGGCTGCAAATTGCAAGCATCGTTGCCACAAATAAGAGAACCACTAATACAGTTATTTCACCTGAGGTGGTTCCATTCCGCACAGCACTCGCTTTGCAAGGATTAAAGTATTTAGACACGGCCGTTTTCTCCCAAATCGCCAAAGGACTTGAATCAACCCCAAGTTTCCAAGGATAGCAACTCCAATTCCTATGGAAGGAAAAAAACAAAAATTGACTACCGTTAATCAGAAATAAAAAGCCTGCGAACCGGTTGGTCCTAACATCCGCACGCTCGAATGTGAGAACGAATGAAAACACCATGTGTTTGTTGTGTTTTTTAAACATACAACCCTCGCGATGCGGAACTTTTACGACCACTCTAAGGCACTCTTCGCCAACTCTTTTCGATCTCAATACTAATTTTTCGAAAGTCAGATCAAGCGTGTACTTCAAAGTAACGCGTCTGAAATCGAAACGCAGGCCTTCGGAATTCAATTCGGTAACCATTCGCTAACGTTGCCACTAGAATTCATTTCCTTTACCTTTATAAAGGTGCTTTTATTCTCAACCCGTCGATGACTCCAATGCCTGACTATCGTGAAATATACAATCACGTTGTATCGACAGACGCTAGATACAACTTGGCTGAAAACTCCCCGGGCTTTCGTGCCGTGGTTCAAGCAACGGCACAACTAGAAATGTTATCCGGACGATCTTTGGATATTGGATGTGGCGTCGGTTTCGTTCTCAATTATCTCGCTGGACCAAACTTTGACCTCAATGTATTTGGCGTAGATATCAGCGATATCGCCATTCAGCAAGCACAAATCCGAATGCAACACATTCCGGGTGCCCCGAAGCAAGTCTGTGTTCTCAATTCTCAAAAATTACCTTTTGAAGATCATTTTTTTTCGTTGATCACTTGCTTTGATGTTCTTGAACACCTCGATGAATCGGATATCGACACAACCATCGATGAGATCGTACGGGTACTCCGGCCAGGAGGCGTCTTCCTAGGTTCCGTCTCCTGTCGCAAATCCGGAGTCAATGACTTACATGGAGACAATCTTCATCGGACAGTCAAGTCACCTGATTGGTGGATTAATAAATTCCAACCGGACAATGCACAGTACGATGGCCGGCGGCAACAGCTAACGCTATGGAAGCATATTCCATTACTCCAAACTACAGGTTCTGCACCATCAACTTCTGCAAACAACGATGTCCAAGAAGTATCTACCAAAGTTGAATTACCAAGCTCAAATTCAGCGGCACTTTATCAAAAAATCTACGATGAAAATCCGTGGTATGGCGACGCAGACCAAGGACGTTGCCCCGGAGTCCGATTGCTGCCGCACTATCAAGATTGGCTGCTGGCTCCGGTAATGGATTTAGGCTGTGGAAGAGGACAGACAGTAACGGCGATGCGTCAACTCGGCCTGCAAGCTAGTGGAATTGACCAAATTAGAAGCAACCCCGAAATGCAAGTTGGTGACATCACACAGCCCATTGAAAATCTCGATAGGTTTGCCAGTGCCGTCTGTATCGACTGCATCGAACACCTGTATGACGACCAGGTTAAGGGACTTTTTGAGAACTTGAAAAAAGTAAAACGGCAAGCGTTTTCAATTCATAACGGAGAATCAACAGGCACTGGCCAAGAACTTCATGTCAACCGAAAGAGCTTTGACGATTGGCATGAATTGATTTCAGAACATTTCGAGATCGTCCGAGTGATTCCCATCACTAATGAACAAATGCTCTATCTGACAAAATCAATTGGCGTGAAAAATACAACCGACTAAGTACCCTCTCGAATCGGAATGCTGTTATGAACCAACTGCGTTACGGTCTAATTTTACTTACGCTTGCGTCCTCACAGTTAATATCAAATGAGCACACAAGCCAATTTGTATCAGCCCAAACACAACCCGCCGCGCAAACACAACCCGCCGTTAGCCAGCAGCCTCGTATTAAAGTACGCCCGGAAATGACGGATGGCATTATATCGGAGGGCTCGATCATCTTTAATTACGTTGATCAAAAACACCGTCGAAGACTCACTTTAGATGTTTATCGCCCCCAAGATTCATCGGGAAAGTCCCCAGCCATTGTCATGTATTTTGGGGGAGGATGGCAAAACGGAAGGCCTGCACTTTTCGCGCCGCTCGCTCAGGCTTTAGCCCAAAAAGGATACGTCTGCATCGTACCGGAATATCGGCTATCTGGCGAAGCACCTTTCCCAGCGGCGGTACATGATGCGAAAGCTGCGATTCGCTGGACGAGAAAACATGCAAAACGATTCAAAATTGACCCCGCTAAAATCGCCAGCCTCGGCGGGTCGGCGGGGGGTCATCTCGCCGGGTTTGTTGCCACGACAACAGGAAGCGGAAAATTTGAAGGAACAGGAGAACACCAAGAAGTATCATCGAGTGTTCAAGCGGCGATCGTCATGTGTGGCCCGATGAACCTACTGAATCCCAAATCGATTGAACGTGTCAAAGCCGCCGAAAAATCTGGCAACGGTCACGCGATGATTGATTTTCTTCAGGGTGAAACGCCAGACTCAAACCCGGCCCTGTACCAAATAGCCTCGCCGTTATTCCATGCCGGCAAACAAACACCGCCAATGCTATTCATCGACGGAGAAAAAGACGATCCCGGCACTCGCTCAAAACAATTGCGCGAAATTTTAGATACTCACGAGATTCCCAACCGGCTGATTATCCTCCCCAAAGCTCCACATCCTTTTTGGGTTTATCAACAGTGGTTCCAGCCCACCGTCGATGCCATTGATTTATTTCTAAGAGAACAATTTGATAACTAGTGATGGTTGACGGCTTGCTCAATCCCGAATCAACTCGAACTGGGCAGACCTACCCGCGGCTCTATTGTCACAAACCAATCAGAATCTCGTCGAGAAATTAATCATCAGTGCGTCTCCTAAAGACTCCTCTCGGGTCTCTTGCTCGAATTCCAGTTCACGCGAGAAAACGTAACCCATTTCCAGTTGCATTGTCTTGCCTCGGACAAACGGTTGTCCCGACGCCCCCGCAGGTCGCGACTCCAAGCCAAGCACAAGCCTTAAATCGCTATAAGTCAATTGATCATCAATTGTGTCGAATTGCTGGTAGCCCCACGTTGATCCGCTCGTACCTCCAGCGAGATAAACCCACTGCTGACGACTGCCATCGTCAAATAATAATCGGTTGACTCGTGGCTGGGGATAGACAAGATCGACTCTGACCGACGGATTGGGTTGCCAAACAGCACCAATGACCGGAATGACCGGCAGGTCTTGCCGCCCCATAGCGATCGCACCGAGGGTCCAGCTTACATTTTCGCTTTTGGAATAGGTCGCAAATAATCCCCCTCGAAACCGCCACGCATCGCTTGATCGATTTTCATTGTCCGTTGCCAACTCGACACCAAGCATCGTGCGTACATTCCAGCTCTCGTTTAGTCGACGCACCGAGGCAATTCCGACCGAATACTCGAACAAGTCCTCAGGAATCCCATAGCTTTCGGGAGTCTGAAGTGACGTATAATTTAAACCAATCTTTACGATTGGTGGTGGGGTTCGGACAAACAAAAGTGGCAACGAGACATTTAATTCGGTGCTCGCCATACCAGTCTCAGAATCAGCAATCCACTCAGCTTTCAATCCAACGGGAAGTCTCCGCGCGTGACTTTGAGATGGCCCGTTCAACGGGTCAGCCGACTCGGGGACGAAATTTAAATCGGTGACTCTTCCGGCTGGGCTGGTAAAACCTTTACCGACAACTTGGTGCCCCGCCTTTTGAACGCCGGATTCAAGTTGAACCCCGAAACAAACAGTAGTGAAAACTAATGGCGCGAAGAGAATAAAACAAAGTAAACCGCGAATCATCTAGTAGTACCCGAATATTGAAAAGCCGACCTGCGACTGACCGACTTAATCCCTTTAGCCTTAACTGCTATTAAAAAGTGCAAGCACTTTGCAAACTCGCAACAGCCGTTTGCTCTCTGCTTAGCACTTTCAAAGGCATAGTAGAAAAGACCCGCCGAACTCACCATCCGAATCGTCTAATTTCCTGCAAAAGCTAGTTGAAGACAAAACTGGCATAATTCGCTCACCAAACACTCTGAAAAAGAAATAAATTTAAATATGCCATTTATTCGATACAACTCTGCTCAACCGACCCAATCTTTCTTTCCCCAATGAGTAGGTAACGAAGTGCTTGAAGCGTGCTCATTAATTTATTTTCGCCTTAAACCCGTTAATTTTCATACCTTTTGCTTTTGCAGCCTACCGATGAAATGAGATTTGGAAAAATGATCTTTGACCAATCGAAAAAACCGGAAGTTTGATTTCTTTCATACCATGACTCATAATAAAAACGGTTATGAGATTGATTAACTCTTCAACGTCTCATGTCGAAAAGAAACCTATCAACTCGTATTTTTTGCACCCAATAAACTATTTGCGTTGCACCACCATCATCTAGATAACTCAAGAAATGCACGGAACGATTTTTCTCGTGACCCAAAAGTTTGTTGAATCAAACTATGGGAACCAAACTTGGCTCGATCTGCTTGAACAAGCAGGGTGCCCCGTTACGCATTTTTCGCCCGTCCAGATTTATCCAGACGAATATATCGGCGCCATTGTGGGCGTAGCCTGCAAAGCTTTGAGCGTGGAACCCGCTTTTCTTTTGCGTGAGCTGGGAAAGTTCGCAGCCGGCGAACTTCTTGTTTTTGCCCAAAACTTACTCCATCCGTCGTGGAAAACATTCGAAGTTATCATGAATGTTGAAACCCTAATCCACACAACTATTAAGCATCAAAACTCAAAAGCTCAACCTGCAAACATCCAGTCTTTCCGAGTTGGCCAAAATGAAATCGAGGTGGTCTACACTTCGCGGCGAGGACTGTGTTCGCTAGCACATGGCATTCTCGAAGGAATGGCAGAATACTACGACGAAGACATATCCGTCGAGCAAGTCACTTGCACTAAGAAGTCGAATGCTTTCTGTACTTTTAGTGTTAAAAGAAATACTTCTGTCGAATCAAATGCAGACTTTTTCCTGGCGCAACTACCCGAGTCTCCAAGTTCAGATTCGCCTTCTCGTAATTTTGAAGATCATTTAAATAGCGAAACCGTCGTTGCCGATCTCGACGCAATTAAGTCAACTACAGTCAATGACAACGAAAATCGAAGCGATCTCGATTTTGAAGTTTCAGATAGCATTCACGAGACTAATCTACCTAAGAAGTTCGGCCGCTACGAAATTCTCTCTCTACTCGGAACCGGCGGTATGGGATCGGTTCTGAAGGCTCAAGATATTTATCTTCGAAGGACCGTCGCACTGAAAACACTTAAATCTGAAATACTTGAGGAAAACCAGGTCCAGCATTTTCTCGAAGAAGCGCGGGCGATGGCGAGAATTTCAAGCCCGTACGTCGTTCAGATTTTTGATGTTGGTAAAACGGATGGACGTCCGTTTCTCGTAATGGAGTATTTGACCGGCCGCACGCTCCGAAAGAAAATTCAAGAAGGTCCCATCGATGTCTCGACTACCATTCGCTTGCTTTCTCAAATTACAAAAGGACTCGACGCCGTCCATGTTGGTGGTCTAGTTCATCGAGATATCAAGCCTGACAATATCATGCTTTTTCAGGATGAGCAGAACTGCCGAATTCTCGACTTTGGACTCTCACACGAGAAGTACAAAAATAAAGAAAAAGCAAACTCAATTTCTGGAACGCTCGAATACATGTCGCCCGAATGTCTCTCAGGATTGCCTGCAGACTATCGAAGCGATATTTTTTCGGTTGGCACGGTCGGCTATGAAATGCTTTTCGGAAGCCAAGTCTTCCGGCGGTTTAGCCACATCGACACCATCGAGGCCGTCAAAAAATTTGAGCCCGAATTTGCGTCTGTGGATAAATACATCCCCGCCGATTTGCTCCAACTACTGGAGTCGATGATGCAGAAAGATCGCGATAAACGAATGTCAAATTGCGGGGAAATTCTGGAGCGGTTAAAGGCAATTAAAATCGAGAGCTGACTAACTCATCATCGCTCAGGTTCATGATTGCAGGCATTTTCTGCATCTCGCTAGAACTGCCTCGCCCACCAACAAAGCGGGAACATACTTCGCTCCGGGTGACGGTTCACCTAAGCGGATGACACCTGCCTGCCATCTAACTTGCCGTTTCCCGGCAATCGATAAAGCCTGATACTGCGCTTCTTCAAGAGTTTCGCCTACGGCATTCCACTCTTCGATCGTAAATATTCGAAACTCTCCGGTAACTCCCGGTGCTAGACGTTTCTCTAAGCTAAGCGCAACGTGGCCCATCGTCATCCGTGGATTCAATTCTACTAATGGTTTTATTTTTAAGGCTCCAGCCGCATCTTGAAAAACAAAAGCATCGACCCCTAGGTACCCATGGAACCCAACTGCGCACAACACTGGACGCAAATGCTCAGCAAGCCATTGGCTCGTCTGCTGCAATCGGGCACACCGATTTTCAAGTAAAAACCGCTTCGCCTCTGGATCACAATTCGAAAACGGTGCCCCTAAGACGGTGCCAGAAAACCGGCGTCCCCGGCTTATCAAAGGTTGCGTCCATCCCATAAAGTTCAAGGATTTTTGCTGCGAATCAAAGTTCCACAAAAAAGAGATATCCGCTCGCCGTGATAATTCTGGCTCAAGCACACCCTGAGGTAA
>JAPOIJ010000225.1 GCA_029979005.1 Planctomycetota bacterium
GGCGATCACGAACGGGCGATCTATAATGTCAAAACCGGTTTCCGGCCGGATCCTACCTTGATTCATCCGTCCATCGGTAGCGTTATCTGCCATCAAATGAATCATGAGCAAGATCGCCAGGTCGATATCCCGCGTCATATCTCAATTTTGCCAAGCAATACACCCGGGAGAGGTGGTTATCTCGGGGACCAGTTTGACGCTTTTAAGGTATTCGATCCCGTTCAGCCGATTCCCGATGTAGCCGCGCGAGTCGAGACGAAGCGTCAGTTAAGTCGATTGGAGAAATTGAAATTTGCAGACCAGCAGTTTTTAAAAAATCGCGGCAACAATTCAATTGTTGGCGATTCGCTTAAAAACTCCAATCTCGATGCTGCCATTCGATTGATGTCCTCTGATCAGTTAAATGCCTTTGATGTTAGTCAAGTTTCAGAGTCCGAAAGAGCTAAATTTGGAGACACTCCGTTTGGGCGAGGTTGTCTTGCCGCATTAAGGCTGATTGAGGCAGGGGTGAGGTGCGTGGAGGTGACCCTCACGGGTTGGGATTCCCATGTTAACAATCATGAGATACAAGCCGGGCGTATCAATATTCTCGACCCTGCCTATGCTTCCTTGATCAGTGAGTTAAAAAAGCGAGATTTATTGGACTCGACGATGGTGGTGTGCGGTGGTGAATTCGGACGAACACCGTGGATTAATCCTCTTGGTGGTCGTGATCATTGGCCTCATGGATTTAGCATTGCTTTGGCAGGGGGCGGGATTCAAGGCGGGCGCGTCATTGGCGAAACGAATCCAAATCCAGTTCGTGATTCAGCACCCAAGGCATCACTAAAGGCTCCGCATCCAATTGAAGATGTGCACGCGACCGTGTTCTCAGCGATGGGGATTGAATTCGAAAATGAGTTAGACACACCTATCGGACGGCCGATGAAGATCTGCGAAGGAAAACCAGTCAAGGCGTTGCTTGATTCATAGAACTTTGGTTGATGCTTGGTTTTTGCCCGAGCGGCGTCAACTTCACTATTTCCTTCTAAGTGCGGAAAGCAAAGAAAAAAGCCACTCTAAAAATTAGAGCGGCTTTTGGATTTTCTAACTAACGACAGAGTCGCGGTTTACTGGAAACCACCGCCACCGCCACCGCCGAATCCGCCGCCTCCACCGCCGAATCCGCCGCCTCCGCCGCCACCGCCCTGGCCACCACCACTGTTAGATAGGCCTGAGGCTGTATCAGCATCGCCAAGGATGTTGAAGGTCGTGACTGACTGGATTGCGTTGAAGTTCGGTGAAACACTGATCAACACGTGAAGTCGATCTGCGGTCGTGGCATGGTTCACGGTGAAAAATGTTCCTTCAGGAACTTGCGTAATAATTGGCTGATAGCCCACGACTCCTCGGTTGTCGAGTTGACCGTTGAGTGGCCCAGCAAGATTTCGGTTATCAACTCCGGAAAGTAGACTTCCGAAATAATCACTTGCCGCACCCGATGAATAGCCTTCGGAAAGCTCTTGAGCGAGAACATTTCGATTTGCGATCATTTGATTACGAACGACAGTTTCAATTTCGTGATCTTCAAGCGATTCAGTTCGACGACCCTTGTCGAGCGAAAACAGAACCATCGCTCCGTTGTCATCGATTTCTACCTGTTTCGTCATGGAAGCTGCACGAGGCGAGTTGTAGTGGTTGTGAATTGCAACCGTGGCTTTACCGGAAGTCACAGTTCCCCAAACACGCTTGATGACTAATTGATAGTCGCCTGCGAAACCTTTAGGAAGAATGTACTTCTCTGAAACCACGCCTGATGCACCGGCCTTGGGAGAGAAGCTGTCTCTCATTAGGATTCCGCCACCGCGAGTTCGCTTGTCAAGGCGTGAGCAGGTTGTTCCACCAGGCTCAACAACATAGAGATCAAGATCGGCATCACCTGTCCAGCTGACTTCGATGTGGCAATCACGTTCTTTGGCTTGTTGAAGCTCCTCTTCGAACGCAGCTAATTCATCGCTCTGTCCGTTCTCACGGTAGGCATTCAGAACTGCTGTCGCAGCGAATTTAGCTTGTTTAACGATCTCTGGATGATCGGGCCATTCCTGACTTAGAACACCAGTCGTCGCCCATTTGATTGCCTCAACGTCGCCAATTTTTTGGGCCGCACGAAGACCAATCACGAACGGTTCGGTTCGTGTTGGGTTGTTGAGTGAATAGCCCTTAAGTAGGCGGATCGCTCGTTTTTCCATGCTGTTGCGAGCCATGTACTGAGCAGCGATCAAAATATCATTATCGTCTTCGGACATGTCAACTGCCGACATGAGAGCTCGCTCGACGTCTGCTTGCGGACGACCTGAGATTTGCATTGCCAAGACAAGAGCTTCGTGCATCCAAGGTTGAAACTGATCGTGCTGAATTGCAGCAAGAATCATTGCAACTGCCTGGTTTGGATTTTGCTCTTTCATGAGTTTCTTAGCGGTTGCTCTCACATCCGCTTGGTTTGCGAATGTTTCGCTGAAGTAATTGCTCCAGGCGATTTGTGGATTGTTAATATCAGTCAACACAATTGCCTGTGGCTTGCGATCTACTTCAGCGGCCTTTTCAGTAACGAGGCTGACTTTTTCAGTGTCTTGGACACAGAACATTCCGCCGCCCATTCCACCGCCGCCCATTCCCATTCCGCCGCCGCCCATTCCGCCGCCACCGAATCCGCCGCCCATTCCGCCCATACCTCCACGTGAGGTCTTAGGAGCAACGAGGTCTCCGACGTTGTAGACATTGGTGACAAACCATTTGACGTCTTCGGCATCATCCAAAGAGATGATCTTAAGAACTTCATCTTTAACAACGAACGTTGCGTTATACTTTTCGAGCATAATCCGAAGAGCATTTTTGAAACGAATACCGCTTAGGTTCTCGGTAATCAGTTCATCTTCAGTTAGAGAATCATCTGATGCCGAGCTTGTGAGTACGATGTTGATTCCGTACTTTGTTTCAAGTTCTTCTTCGACTTCGCTCCACGGTTGTTCGTCATAATTAAGATCAGCCGTTTCATTGAGTGCGTCAAGAATCGCTTCTTCAGTCTCACTTCCGGTCAAACGAATGTTTTGATACTTCTTGCGTCGGATGACCTTTTTTCGCCATTCGTCCGCGTCCGGCCAGAGCATCATATTCTTTGGGTCGCCCGGGAATGGAATGGTTGCTTGCTCGATCGAGAACATCGATGATTGGAACGCGTATTCCTTCTGGCGACGCAGTTCCATCACTTCAGCGTAGTTCTTGGCGAAGTGAGCATTCGCGTTCGAGACAATCACAGCCGGGTCGTATGGGGCAACTTGGAATGCCTTCTCCGTTACGGCCAGTGATTCACCGTACTCGCCTTCCCTTAGCAGTGAGTTGTATCGATTAATTAATTCTGATACTTCTTCCTGGCTACGGGCGATACGGTCAGCTTCCATCTTTAGTTGACCAGCAGTCGCAATGTTGATGTCTGCCAGTGCCTGTCGCTCATCAAAAGCAATCTTCTCTTGTCGAGAGGATAATAAGCTCGATTCGATTGAATGTCGCAATGTAGAACGAGTGTCAGGGTAAAGATCTGTTGTTTGATCAATGATTTCCAGCATGTTTTTAAGCCGCTCAATTGCGATATCCGGGTTGGTTCGCAACTCTTGACGTGCCTGTTTGGACTCATATTGAACTTGCTGAGTGATCTTTTGATTGATAATCGCGACTCGCTGCTCTTCGGTCAAAAGCAGATCGGTTGAACCGCCTTTTGCGTCTTGAAGCAGTTGGCCAATTTCATCTCCACCCTCTTGGATCATTCGTAATCCGCCGTCAGCGGTTTCGACTGCCATTGGTAGAGTAATCGCTCCACCGGATGGTGCGGCTGCTGGAGTTTCAACTGCAGGAGCCGTGGTTGATGTTTTGGCTGCAGGCGTTGCTTTAGTAGTCTCAGCTGCCGGCTTCGCTGCTTCGGGAGCAGGTTTGGTCTTGGTTGAGCCACCAAAGGGATCATCGTCGTCCTGAACCTTGTAAGTTGCAGCCATCGCCAAGAGATCCGCCTGCGTATTCGCAGGATCTGCACTTAAATTAATTGCAGCAGACGCTAGTTTACGAGCTGTTTCTCGATCGCCTGCGGCCAAAGCGGTTTCGCCAAGGTCACTAAGGCGGTTTGCTTCCACGGTTCGCACTCGTGCGTACTCGCGAAGTCCTTCAGAACCGATCGTTGGTAAAGTCAGTCCAAAATCTTTGCGAGCATCTTCGATCATGCCTGGCAGGAAAGAGAATTCAGCGTTGGCATTTTCCGGGTTGATTTGCCAAGTGAAATTCTGCGGATTGCCATTGGCGATGCCAGATAGCTGGAGAGCTACGTTGCCTCGATCGGCGATGCTTCCCAGGATGATGTTATCTCTGTCGGTTCGGAGTGGAGGAAACTGGCTTGGGTAGCTTTCCAAAACCGAGTCATCCCATTGTCCAGAGACAGGCCAAAGGACGGTCCCGTGGATTGTTTGAACCAGACCAATCGCTGAATCGCGAACATCTCGCTCGTCAGTGTCGATGAATAGGTTGCCGCCGGTGTTATTGGCCAGCGCCGCCATGATCTCGTTATTTCGTGCAGGACCAATCGCAAAGCTCGAAACCGAAATCTTATTCTTGGTCAATCCGGAAATGAGCTCACCAAAAATCTCGGAATGAAGCAGGCTTCCGCGGCTGACTCCATCGCCAATGTAAATGACGTTGTTATTTCTTTGGGTTTCCTTGGGGAAAGCCTTGGATGCTGAAATCAGCATGGCTTCCATGTCAGTTGAACCAAGTGGAACTCGCTCGTCTAGATTTCCTAGGGCCTCATTAAGATCCTCGGAATCCGGGCTGACAAAACCTTTTGTCATTGGAACAGGATCCAGATCAACGGCGACGATCTGAATTAGATCATCAGCGTTCAGATTCTTGATGATGTGCTTAAGCGTGGCAATTGAATCCCGCTTAAACTCACCAGACTGGCTGGCAGAGGTGTCTATGTAAACGACAACGTTGCTGGAACGCTCAGTCTCATTGGAGAGTTGAGGTTTCAGACTTAACGCGAAGTGTGTTTCTCCCGCGTTATCAAATGTCGCCATTCTGGCAATGTTCGTCGATGATTTGGATTCTTCCGAATCGTCTGCGAACGATGTATTGGCACCAGTTGTTTGCAGGCCGAGGGCCAACAAAGCAACAAACATTCCTCTAAGCGCGACTTTGGTCGAGCACTTGGACATAACGAACTCCAACACCGAAAAGATTTCGAAGGAATGTGCGTTCCGGAATCGCACAGCCCTGCCTTGCCCTGTAATGGTTAACTTGGTCATCGAAGACCTCCAACACTATTGTATTTTGAGAACTGGCGATACGCTACCAAAAACCCTCGATTTTGCCCCATTTACGGCGTCAACGTAGTCCTAAATATCACTACTACCTGATGCACCGATGTGACCCGAGTGCCTAAACACGTCGAGCCAAACCTAGCTGAGCCAAAAAATCCGCGTCCTAGTAGACCAGTTATCTCGTAAACAGTGGCCTCTAATTGTCACTAGTATTGTAAAAACCGACAACGAGCGAGGAAATACTGGAAAATCTATCTTCCATGATAGTATTCCTGCCGTTTGATCCGATCAAACGTGCTCCGTTGGTTGGTATCGGATTCTAAAGCCCTTGAAGGTAGAAAATCTGATTCCATCGAACAGCTTTCGCAAGCAAAAGACGCTAAATGACGATTGGGGCAGATTTAACGATTACGTTCTTACGATGGGTTAGAGGTTGTAATTGCCCCGTTAACCGATGGCTGGAACGGGAATGCCTGCTAAAACCCTGTTTCGGAGTATCTTGGGCTGTTGAATGGCCAGTTCTGCGATTGGGAATGCAACCGAGGAAGCCGCGACGTGATTACCGGATTTGAGACAACCCAAGGGAAAACTCTCAGCGAGCTTGGTGAAAAAATTCGTCAAGTTTGCGCCAAGGCGCGCGGAAACTTGGTTTTTTGCTCGGAGCGAGCGGTGGCCATCTTGTAGCCATGACCTTATTTCGGTTGATCGGAATCGAATGGTTTGAGTCAAGCGAACCCGCC
>JAPOIJ010000290.1 GCA_029979005.1 Planctomycetota bacterium
CCACCAACTCCGCCTGCCCCACCACGATTAAACTGCTGCATGCGCTGCTGGAGTGCGGCCATTGCCACAGATAGCTCCTTGAGATTTAACTCCCCGTTTCGGTCACGGTCAAAGTTCTGAATCAGCATCTGAGCCATTTGATTTGGGCTCGGGCTGTTTTGTTGAGCCGCGCCTTGGGCGGCAAGGGGGCGATCGACGCCGCGTCCCGGTTGGGCCAATAAAGGGGTCGAAAGCAGGATTAAAATTACGAGGGTGAGGGAATTCGCAATTCGGTTCATTGGGTTCTTTCCGGACGTTTGAGGAATTTGTGCGTGAACAAGTTGCTTCATATTTTAAGCGACCTGGCATCGGGGATCACGTTCGTAACGGCCTCTTCCACCATCTTTTTTGAATCTATCTGGATTTATTCAATGAGTGACCATTGAAGAAAGCCGTCGGCTGCAACCGGAGCACCTCCGAGCAGACCGGAATTAAAATCCTGACCTAATGAGGAGTTATTTGCGCGCAGCCAGAACCATCATTAATTGGTGGATCAGTGAAAGCAGGTGGATCCCGGAGAGAGCGAGCATTTTAAGCGCAAGTAAATTTTCGGCAATCCATCACAGGAAGACCTGCGAATTGACCATTCAATCTAAATGGATCCGGTTCAAAACTTGGCCTTCTGGAAATTCCTTCGGACCATGAATTCATCCTTGGAAACTGGAAGGATGGGCGGAAATTTAGGACCGAACCAAAAAGTAGTTGCAGTGACTGCAGTACTTGGCCTGTTTGAGAATTAGCTCATTGCATTTAGGACAGGCTTTTTTTTCTGGTGCTGCTTCAGCCTTCGGTGATGAATTGACAGAGTTAGAAATTTCTACGTTAATTTCGACACTCGAATCTTCAAATCCACAAGAGAGATCAAGATTAAGGTCGGAGTCCGAACACCTAGCAGTCATAGTTGCGATTCAGTTGATTAGATTAAATATTAGAAGAGAAGCCACTTTTGAAGAGAACTCGCAATCCAAAAGTTGTTATTTGTTTCCCTATTAGTATACGCCAGATTCTTGGATGCAATCCCTAATTCTTTTTTTATGCTCAAAATGATTCGACAAAACATGCTTTGTTTTTCAAGTAGTTCATGGTTTTATCGCGACGCGAATGAGCCAAGAATTTGACTAATGTTAGTCTGCCGGAGTTCCAGTTAAGTTCACTTATAAATGATGTTTTTTGACCACTTTACCTTGTAATAAAAATTGAATTTTTTTAAAAATTCGAATGAGCAACGCGTCACTTAGTATTTCGGTAAAGCGTGGAAGTTGCGTCTGCTTGGTTAAAGCGTTTGAATTTGCGCAGTGCGTATCCGCACAATTCTCAACTGACAAAGCGGAGCGGTTCTGAATATCACTACCGGTCTGAATTACCGGCTTATTCGACCACATTTGATGCGTTTGCGAGACACTGCGAAATCGGTTGATTCACGAAATCGGTTGATTCACTGAGAAGAATATTAACTCCATCTTCAGTTTGCCATGCAGTGGGGGTTGGTTAATTTGAGGGGGCGGTCGTTTTAAAACTTTAACCGAATCCGCGTGTGGTAAACCATCGCGTCGTTATCGAGGAGAGGGCCGGTGTAGGTTGTGTCCCAATGGCTGACTTCGACACCCCATTCGAGGGATTTTGTAACATCCCAAATTATATTGGCGTAGGTGACTTCGTTTCGTGTTGGCAGACCGGGTGAAAGAGTACTGTTAAGCGGGTCGTCTACACCGTATCCAAAGTGTGAACGAACACATGGGCTCCAGTTAAAGTAGGCTTCTCCCCAGCCGCCGGTAGATCTAACGGGATCGAGGTTTTGGTTGTCAATTAGAAAAATGGCAGCGTTGTAATTGCCAATTGCTGAGCCGGTGAAAAATTCACTTCTAAAGCCAAATCGCTCGTTAATGGCTAATTGAAAGTCAGTGCCGACCGCCCAGACATTGTGAATTCGGTTGGTTGGCAAATCTGTCCGTCTCAGCTTACCGACGAGACCCGAGAAGCCAGACTCAAACCGGACCGAAGTTCCGGGTACATGGGGGCCAGATGTTTTGGAGATTGCTAACCGACCTTCGATGTTGGGCATGGCCGTTTCTTCGAGAAGGTTGGCTGGAATTTTATCGAAATTGGTAAAGGATGTTGTAATAGGATCGCTTAACGCAAATTGACTCGTCAATTGTGTATTTTGATTCAGTTTTCTAAATCGTTCCGCACGTAACTGACCTCGTACGAATCCAAGGTTACCAGCTCCATTGGCTTGATTGAAATTGATCGTGCTGGGAGCGATCGGGTTGATTAAATCTCGGTGAAGACCAAAAGTGTAACGCTCGCATTCATTTTTTAATTCAGCGTACGCCATCAAGAGATAGAATCCATATTTGTCTTCCTCATAAGTTTGCCCATACAGTGTCGAGTAGATCTGACCGCCGGATTGAAACCGCCCAATCTCAGGTCCTGTAAAAGCGGCACCAATGCTCGTTGACTTCGAGTGGATTTCGAATGTCGGGGTATCCTTTCCTAAATCAGGGGTGATCAAAACGATACCCGAAGGCAGGTTGGGACGCGCGGTGGCAAACAGCATTTCACCATTGAGCGAGCCGAATAAACGGATGTTGAATTGGTCTCCGAGAGTACTGATGTGTGAACAGTCAATGCAAGCCGCCGGTTGTCCGGTGGTATCGCACGAGAGGCATTGGCACTTCTTGAGATTGATTGAATCGACGATTGGCGATTGGGCTGAAACGACATCCAGTCCAGACGGGTTAGGTTTTGAAGGATGGGCCGAAATCACAGGGATAACGTCGAATTCCGATAACTTCGGCTTTGCTTGGACGAGTGATTGATGAATTTTTGAAGCCGGAAGGCTCTCAGAGAGTTTCAATAAATCGCCCGCATTAGATTGGGAGTCAAACGCGGATTTTGTTTGCTGGGCTGTTAGGTTGCCGGATGCAAAAATGAGGGCGCAGGTGAAAATCGAAATTTGGGATATTCGTTTGATTCCCATGGTTCAGTCTCGATCGAGGGGGCAACATAAAGAACGTAGAGGCGTTCGTATATTTTGACCAATCGGCATATTTTGAAGTTGATCTAAAGAAGGATTCGTAAATCTCTGTAGAATAGTTAATGTTCGAGCGTTCGGATTCCGACGGGGTGTGATTATGTCCGCTAGCGTTTACTGTCGAAGGTGAAGATTCGCGATTTTTGTGCCCTCATTCAAAAGTCGATCCCCTCTTCTGAGTGTTTGCAGGTTGCGTTTCTAACCTCCACTTTAGTCAGCAGAATCAGCGGCGAGGGTGGATTGTCTTAAAACAAGTTATTGC
>JAPOIJ010000166.1 GCA_029979005.1 Planctomycetota bacterium
CCTCGGCTTAGTCAAGGTCGGGCATTTTTAAGATTGAAGGAAAACACAATGATAAATAAATTGCGCACACTACTCCTTACGAACTACGAAACCCTTCGAGAAGGAGGATTAGCAAGTTCACTTCCATCTCTCATTGATTCTGCCAACTAACTAACCTCCATCTTTTAATACTCTTTTACCACATCATCCGCCGCCAATTCTAAAATCCTATTTAGGAGTTAAAAACTGTGAAATCATTCTGCATTACATCGTTCCTTCTTATTACGCTCACTTATTTGATTTGCGCACCAATTCTTCAAGGGCAGGAATCAGTTTATGTACTGGCGGGTGCAAAAAGTTCCGGTCTTCAAGTAAGAATTCGTGAGTGCCCTGAGGCGGATCAACAGGACGGAAAAACAATGATGATCTTTGAAGTTCAAAACACATCTGACCGCCCCGTTGAATTCTGCTGGTGGCAAAGCCCGCTGGAAAAAAGCTGGACGGCAAATCGGTTCAAGATCACTGGCTCAGAGGGAAAAGTGGATTATCTGGGAGCGATGGTGAAGAGAAGGCCTCCGAGTAAGTCGAATGGCGACTACACGACACTCCGAGCAGGATGGACTTTAGGTGTAGAGTTTGATCTGAGGGAAGCTTACCAATTAAAACCCGGTTCCAAATATTCGATTCGCTACGAAGGAACGAGTTTGGGTTCGCTTCCGCCTTCCAACTCAATAGAAATCAAAGTGGACTAACCGCGTGCAGTTTTTGGCCGGAGATCGACGCAATCTCAATAGCGAAACAGGAAGCTCTGAACGACAGGAATTTCTCTAGGTAAACCCCTATTGCAAAAAGGGGTTGGTACGTCGCTCATCGCCAACCGTCGATGGCGGCGTATGTCCGCAGATAAATTGGTAATCATCATCCAGCGTCAGGATTTTGTTTGAAATACTGTTGAGCAACGTCTGATGATCTCCACCCGGAAGATCAGTTCTGCCGATGGAGCCCTTAAACAGAACATCACCCATCAGGATTAATTTATTTGCATGGTTGACGAAAACAACGTGTCCCGGTGCATGCCCTGGGCAATGCAAGACTTGAAACTCATGTTCACCAATTTGCAACAAATCCCCATCTTCGAGCCAACGGTCAGGACTAGCGTTATACATGCCTGTTAAGCCATAACCGGCTGCGGTCATCTCTATGTTGTCCAATAGCATCTTGTCCGCAATATGAGAGCCGATAATTTCTACACCAAATTGTTTCTTCGCTGCTTCGGCTCCGCCTGCATGGTCCAAGTGCCCATGGGTGAGCCATATCGCTTCGACCGTGACCCCTAAATCGGCCACGGCAGCGGTAATTTTTTCAACTTCACCACCGGGATCAACGACAACCGCAACACGAAGTTGGTCATCATAAACAATGGAGCAATTCTGTTGATATTCGGTGACCGGCACGATGGAGATTTGTAACACGCGACGTTCCCTTTGGAGGAGGCATTAACAATATGAATTTTTTAAAATTCTGAACCAAACCATCTATTGGTTCAATGGGGCTCCAAATTTTCATCGTTAAACGCCAATATGAGACTGAGAGTAGAACGCTTTGAGGACGAAGTTGGACGAGGGCTAAAATCTAGCTGCAGCCAAAATTCATTTGAGTTTGTCGAAGTCGACACCTCAAAGAATGGACGTGATGAAAGACTGGTTAAAAACGACTTTTATTAAGTGAGTCGATTACCGATCCCATAGTTTCACTTTTCAGACTCCAACCGCCAGACGCCAACACCATGAACGGGTCCGGCACCTTCAAAACCGCCTGCGACCATTTTTGAGTTTTGCGAAAATGCAACTGACCATACGATTGGCTTACTCTCGACGCTTGCGTTTAAGACCGTTTCCCCACTGTCGACATCCCAGACGATGATCTGACCATCGTGCCCACCGGAAGCCAAGAAACGCACGTCGGGGGAGAACGTAACTGAGAAAACCGCAGAGCCGAGAAAAATCGGACCCTTTCCGTGACCTTTTAGCACCTTAAGTTGCCGGCCGCTTTCGACGTCATAGATTCTCACCTTATTATCGAATGAACCGGTTGCTACAAACCGGTCGTCCGAACTAACGCAGAGCGACGCCACCACACTCTTCTGTTCGATAACCGCACCTTTCTGATTATCTTTGATGTCCCAAATCAGCACATGCTTATCGTTATCCGGCGAAACCGCAGCGAACAACTTCCCACTTCGAGAAATAAACACCTTTTTCATTCCATCGGGAATCGAAACATATCGGTCCCATTTTGGAGAGCGCACCGCACCTACGACGATAGCTGAGGGTTCGGTCAACCAACTCGCAAAATAATCATCGCCTTTGATTAATCGAATCGACCGAACGGTTCCGCGACCGGGTAACGGGCGAGTGACAAGCGGTCTAACCCCACCCCACGAAAGTATTCGTTCTCCCAACTCATCAACAAAGATCATTCGGCGACCCTGTGCGGCGGCATCGAAAATCTGCCATTTAGCTGTAGATTTGACCGGGGGCTTGTGCGATTCCGAATATCCCTCGGGAACATTCCAGCAATTCAACCGACAATCCCATAGCTCCCGGTCATGATGAGCAAACTTTAGTCCACGAAATGAGCCCTCTTTCCCTGAAAAGCTAATTAACGGTTCAGGTTGAAAAGTCACTTGCTGCCCCAAAACGGAGGCTGGGCATATAGTCAACGTAGAGACAATTAAACACACTGCGAACTTCGCCCTAAATGCTAATATCAAAACGACATTCGTCATTTCTTTCATTCCTATAAACACGGGATCTAGCTTAAGGAAGCATCCGCAGGAATATAACAACCTGAAGACAGCAGCTCCAATTTTTACTTTGCTAATGCTTCAAGAAATTTTATCGCTTTCCGCCGATGGATCCATCCTTTCTAACCATTTTTATCGCAGATCTTCAGTAGAACCAATGCCTGACTGAACGAGCCCAATGCCCGAAATCACAGCCAAAATAACCAGCTGATCACGTCTAGTTCACGATCCAGAGGTGCCCAGGCGGTACACCCCATCAAGCGAAGAAACCAAATGGTGACGATAGCCAATACGCAACCGGCTCCGCTCAGTGTAAAAATCATATAAACCGGCAGGAGCAATCGCATTGCAAATCCAACAAGTAATAACACCGCCTCAGAAAATTGGTTGAGTTTTGAAACAATCGCGTCGTCAAAAATTTTTTGATAGCTTTTGGAAGGATTCAACAGCTATAACGCCGCCACGCCACTTTTAGATTGGTTTACATAAGTGCAACCTTCCAAGTGACTGGATCACAGCAATTGCAATTAGGTATTTGCAGTTGGAAACTTGCGAGTTCGCCCGGACTCGAAGACTTCTAGTCATCACCAAAGGGAGTTTCATATTAATTAGACTAGCAATAGTCGCACCTCACTGACACGGGGACCCTAATATAATGCTGGCGACATAGATTCAGATTGAAACCATATGATTTCAAACCGTTAAAAAATAATTTAGACTGGGATAGCGAACTGGCAAACTGAGACATTAAAAGAGGTCGTTTATCAATTGATAAAGGAATCAACAATGAAGCGTCGAGATTTTTTAAAGACAACTGCCGCAACTACAGCTTTGGCTACGTTTAACAGCGGCATCCCATTAGCCGCAACCCACCCCCGACTAGACGATACGACGGACGCTGCATGTTGTGATCGAACCTACGCCACAGTACAAGATGCCATGAAGGCTCCTGCGGAAACCATCGCCTATGTTCCCGCAATTTATGCGGGGACAGGGATTCAAAAGCCGGACTATTTGGCCACGATTGATGTCGACCCCAAATCGAATCAATATGGCAGCGTAATCAGCCGGTTAGAAATGCCCAATATTGGGGACGAACTACATCATTTTGGA
Source organism: Planctomycetota bacterium (assembly GCA_029979005.1). Classification (GTDB taxonomy): domain Bacteria; phylum Planctomycetota; class Planctomycetia; order Pirellulales; family Pirellulaceae; genus Mariniblastus. The sequence goes on from JAPOIJ010000166.1 coordinate 3,899, forward strand.
TGGAATGCCTGCAGCAGTTGCCATGGAAATGAAGGCGGACATCGTCGGTTCATTGTGTTGCCCGGAATTGCCTCCGGTCGAATTCATATCGTCGACACGGAGGATCCGCGGAAACCAAAGTTACACAAAGTGATTGAACCCGAAGTGGTCAAGGCAAAGACCGGTTTATCTGCTCCGCATACGGTTCATTGTTTGGCAGACGGTACTGTATTGATTTCAATGCTCGGTGATTCCAATGGCGATGCTCCCGGCGGTTTTATGGTCATGGACTCGGAATTTAATATTCTGGGGCGCTGGGAGAAAGATTCGACGGGTATGAATTTTAATTATGATTACTGGTATCAACCCCGGCACAACGTGATGGTTTCGAGTGAGTGGGGAGCCCCTAACACGGTTTCCCAGGGTTTCAAGCTTGACGACGTGAAGGCTGGTAAATACGGCCGACATCTCCATTTTTGGAACTGGCAAGATCGCAAAATTGAACAATCGATCGATCTTGGTGAAAACGGTCTAATTCCATTAGAAGTTCGGTTTCATCATAACCCCGACAGCACTCACGGTTTCGTAGGAGCGGCACTCAGCAGCACGATTTGGCATTGGCAAAAACAGGATGAAAAGTGGGTGGCCAAAAACGTGATCGGCGTTGAACCGGTCGAGACGGAAGGTTGGCCATTTGCCGTCCCGGGGCTAATCACTGATTTGGTGCTGTCGCTCGACGATCGCTTCCTTTACTTTTCAAATTGGCTGCACGGCGATTTAAGACAATACGATGTCAGCGACCCGGCTAATCCGAAATTAACAGGGCAGGTTTGGTTGGGCGGCGTAATCGGTAAATCTGCATCGGTTAAAGGGCAGGAACTCGGTGGTGGCCCACAAATGCTGCAGCTAAGCCTGGACGGGAAACGATTGTATGTTACCAACTCGCTATACAGCCCCTGGGACAACCAGTTTTACCCAGCGATGGCCAAAGAAGGGTCGTATCTGCTGCAGTTGGATTGCAATACGGAATCCGGTGGACTTAGTTTGAATGAAGACTTCATGGTTGATTTTGGCAAGGAGCCCGGCGGCGCCGCCCGTGCTCATGAAATCCGTTTCCCGGGTGGTGATTGCACTTCCGATATATGGGTTTGATTCGAATGATAGCTTCCATCACGTAATTGTAGAATTCCGTTTTCCCCGCGCCTCAGTTCTTGAAAGAAACTAGACATGCCTTACGACGACACGCTGATCGTTGACCACATCAAACAAACCCACAGCACGGGGCTGCTGAGCGAACGAGAGAAGCATTTGATCGGTCTGGCTGTCACCATGACTCGCGGTTGCCAGATCTGCACTGGAAATCGCTTGGCAAAAGCTCGAAATGCCGGACTCACCGACGATGAACTAAACGCCCTAATCGCGGTGACTTCGGCCGTAAACAGCGGCGTAACGGCCGCCACTGCCCGCGTCGCTTTCGGGATACTTGACGAGGAGAAGGTCGACGATTGCGGTAGTGCTTGCTCTACCGAACCTCCCGTGCTCGATTAATCATTTGAATTTACACAGGTTTTGCGTGACTTTGGCGTTATCGTGGCCGGCTCGACTACTCGTGCATTTGCTGGCAACGAATGAACTGCAAATTTGCTCTTGCTTATCTCCGCATCGGCGCAGGGAAAAAGCCCGAACATGACGATTCTGCTGTCCTGCACAGTGACTTAGCCTGCTCAAAGCCAAAACGTTGTAATGCTCATCCGTATATCTTAGTCAACTACATTCTCTAAACGTGATTTGCGCATTAGAATGCAAACACTGAATCCGCATTACCAAATTGCATCAATCCCCCAACACTTGATTAGGACGTTCTAACGAAAAAATGGACTTTTACCCCCAGGGCAGCGTTATTGAAAACAAAGCTCAACTGATTGAATACCTAATCTCCGGATGCAAGTCTCCAGAAAACTTCAGGTTGGGAGCGGAACAGGAGTGGTTTCTATACAAAGATTCGGATTACCAACCCGCTTTTTATGATGAATCCGAACCGTGCATCAAAACTTTGCTCGAAGGCATGTCCCGTTTAGGTTGGCAGGCTATTGAGGAAAACGGAAATATAGTCGCCTTATCACGAGGCACCTGCGGAATCACCTTGGAACCTGGAGGTCAATTTGAGTTTGTCGGTTCAGCATTACAAAATGCCCATCAAACGAAGGCTGAAATTCAAGCCTTTTGCACGGAACTTGGCTCACTGGCTGACGAATTGAGGCTAAGCTTTTTGGCAATCGGGCACCAACCCAAACATTCGCGAAGCGAAATCCCCTGGATGCCTAAAGCAAGATATCAAGTGATGAAATCTTATATGCCAAGTCGTGGAGACCTGGGACTGGACATGATGCAGCGCACATGTGCGACTCAGGTAACCGCCGATTTCTCCGACGAGGCGGACATGGTGAAAAAATTCCGAGTGGGTCTTGCGCTACAACCCATCGTAGTCGCATTGTTCGCCAACTCCCCCTTTAAGGACGGAAGGGTTGGAGAATACTTGAGTCACCGAGATGCCGTTTGGAGCGATACCGACCCTGACCGCTGTGGCTCCCTGCCTTTTGTGTTTCAGGACGGCATGGGCTTTGAGCGATACGTTGACTGGATGTTGGACGTGCCAATGTATTTTGTAATTCGCAACCGCAAATTCATTGACGCCAGCGGATTGTCATTTCGTGATTTTATGGAGGGACGCTTGTCCGTTTTGCCTGGACAACTCCCCACGCTCAGCGATTGGGTGGATCACCTTTCTACCGTCTTTCCTCAAGTTCGTTTAAAACATTTTCTGGAATTGCGTGGAGCTGACTCGGGCGACGCTGTCAATCGTTTGCCCGCGTTAGTATCGCTGTGGGCTGGTTTGCTTTACGATTCACAATCCCTTGACGCAGCTTGGGATCGCATTCAGGAGTGGACCGTGGACGAACGCGTTGAGTTGGAGTCAAATGTAGCCCGCGGTGGATTGGCAACACCGTTTCGCACAGGAACCGTGAAAGACCTTGCGCATTGGATCCTTCAATTGTCTCGAGATGGACTGGAGCGTCGGGGAATCCGCGACGAATCTGGGGCCACTGAAAGCCACTATCTCCAGCCGCTGCAACAAGTCGTCGATTCCGGGCAGACCGTTGCTGACGCATTGATACACAGTTTCTCAACCCGTTGGTGTAAAAATATGGACATTGCATTACCTGCTATGTGTAAGGAGACGTTTTCATGAGTGTCAAGAAACTGGCAGTCATTATGGATCCACTCCATAACATCTCTCCACAAAAGGACAGTTCCTTAGCCATGATGCTTGAAGCGAAGGCGCGTGGATTCGAAATATTTTGCGGTGACCTCGATGATATCTGGCTCGAAAAAGACGTTGCCCGAGGCCGATTGAAAAAAGTGCAGGTATTTGATGACCTCGATCACTGGTTTGACTTCGTTGAGACAGTCGAAATTGACCTGGGAGATTTGGATGTCATTCTAATGCGGAAAGACCCTCCATTTGACATTCAATACGTGGTCTCTACGTACGTACTGGAACAGGCGGAGAGGCAAGGTTGCGTCGTTGTAAATTCCCCGCAAGGCTTAAGGGATGCCAATGAAAAAGCATTTCTGGCCTGGTTTCCGGACTGCGTACCCGCAACGCTAATCGCCCGCTCACTCGATCAGATGCGTCAATTCATCTCGAAACACAAGAAGGTGGTTGTGAAACCACTCGATATGATGGGGGGACGCTCGGTTTTTTCAACGAGTCTCGACGATGGAAATCACAATGTCATTTTTGAGACAGTGTCTGACTACGGTCGACGCTATACGATGCTGCAGCAGTATATTCCAGAAATCTCCATCACTGGCGACCGCCGAATTTTGTTAATTGACGGACAACCGATTCCCTTTGCTTTGGCACGGATCCCGGCGGAAGGTGATCACCGTGGCAACATGGATGCCGGCGCCGGCGTCGAGGTCCATCCGTTAACCGCTCGAGAACAAGAAATCTGTGACCAAATCGGGCCGTTGCTTCGTAAGAAGGGACTCCTCTTTGCGGGAATCGACATTATTGGTGATTACATGACCGAACTAAATGTCACCAGTCCAACTGGAATTAAAGAGCTTCAACGCGAAACTGGCCTCCCCATCGCCGGACGCTTGTTTGACGCCATTGAATCCCGCTCTGTCTCCAATTGAACAATCCAACCAACACTAAGCCCGATATGAATTCTGACGTACCCCATCCACCCGCTCAGGCCCTCGAAATAAAAAGCCTCAACAAGACCTATGGTGATGGGACAATTGCGTTGCGCGGGATCGACCTTGAAGTCAACGAGGGCGAGTTTTTCGGTTTGCTTGGGCCCAATGGTGCAGGAAAGTCCACGACCATCGGAATCGTAACCTCGCTGGTAAAAAAGAGCGGTGGTTCGGTCCGCTGTTTCGGAGTCGATCTTGATCAGGATCCCGCTTGGGTCAAGCGACAAATAGGTTTGGTGCCGCAGGAATTCAACTTCAATCAATTTGAGCCAGCCGAACAGATCGTGGTGCAGCAGGCCGGCTATTACGGGATCCCTCGCGCATTAGCCCGTCAACGGGCTGAAATCTATCTTCGAAAAATGGGACTTTGGGAAAAGCGTACCACGAGCGCACGCATGTTGTCCGGAGGAATGAAACGGCGATTAATGATCGCACGTGCCCTAGTTCACGAGCCGCGATTACTTATTCTGGATGAGCCAACGGCCGGTGTCGACATCGATTTAAGACGGGCCACCTGGGCCTTTTTGGAAGAAATCAATGCGGAGGGCACAACTGTAATCCTGACGACTCACTATTTAGAAGAAGCAGAAATGCTGTGTCGACGTATCGCAATTATTGATCAAGGGCAGATCGTTGAGGATACCGACAAGAAAACATTACTTGGAAAACTCAACGTCGAGACATTTGTCTTTGACCTTGAATCACCTGTGAACAAAGAAATTACCCTCGACGGTTATGTCAGCCGGCTTGCCGACGGGTCGACGCTGGAGGTCGATGTTACTCGCGAACATTCACTCAATGCGGTTTTCGAGCAACTATCCCAAAAAGGAATTAAAGTTATCTCGATGCGCAACAAGGCCAATCGCCTTGAAGAACTCTTCGTCGAACTGGTGGAATCCAACGCCACCCAGGCGACGAACAAGTAACGCAGGATGGTCGCCCAAAGAATCACG
>JAPOIJ010000028.1 GCA_029979005.1 Planctomycetota bacterium
CATCCATTGAAACACGCTCGAGCCGAATATTTTTCCAATCCCCCTTGTTATCCGGGAAACTGGGATAACCCACTGCTGGGTGAGCACAAATATCATTATCGATAACCAGATTTACCGCCAAAGCATTTTGCAGCCTACCTAATTCTGATAGGACAAAATTTTTATACCAAACTCCCGGATGAAATAGATCGGGCTGATGCCCCGACAGGATAATGCTCTGGCTGTTAATGGATGGCAGTTCATCAAGGTAAGCCCCGCTGTAAGTGACTGCCATTTCCGTTAATTCAGCACGTCCCTGCGTTTGAATTTCCTTCAGCGGTCGGTCAAATCGAGATGATCGGCTCTCGGCAATCCGCCTCAAGTTGACTTCCAACAGATCCGTGGCAAATAAAAGAGGCGGAACCTGCAAGGTCTCACCACTTGCCGAGGGAGCCCTTAGTTTTTGGTAAACAACCCCTTGGTGATCATTAGGTTTCTCAGATCCATTACCCTGAGTCAACGGATTCACTCCAATCGATTTAACCAACCCGCATGCCCTTCAAACGCTCACAGTCACTTGGCAATGATGCGAATGCCTTATTCATGACGTCGTAATAGTAGCTTAAACGGGTGGCTGGATCATCGAGCGTATCGCCAAAAGAACGATTCTCATCCAGGTAAATTCTCGGGACTGCAACTTCGACAACTGACAGCTCATGACAGGCCGCCTGAACCCATAATTCCAGGGGCATTGCATAACCTTTCTCTGAAAGGCGAATCCCCAAAAGAGACTTAACTCGATACGCCTTAAAACCGCAAAACGCATCGGTGATCGCAAACCCCATCCTCTGGTTCAAAATTTTAGTGACCTGACCATTAATCAACCTTCGCTGTTCAGGCGGTGGAGAGTCCTCACCGAAAGAACGAAGATAACGACTGCCTGAAACGATATCCGCTCCCGTTTCGACACAAGTTTCTACAAATTTTAGAATTCGTTGCGGCTCATGTTGCCCATCACAGTCAATGGTGACGAGAATGTCGTATCCCTGTTCGGCGGCATATTGGAACGCAGTCTGCAATGCAGCACCATAGCCTTGATTTCCGGCATGCGTTAACACAACAATATCGTCACGTGCTGCTAAAATATCCGCCGTGCCATCTGAAGACCCGTCATCAATCACCAGTATCTGATCACAATATCGGGAAACTTCGTCCAAAACACTCTCGACAGTCGAAGCCTCGTTATAGACAGGTAAGGCCGTCAGAAACTTACAATGCCGCAAAGTACGCTCATTATCCGTTAGTTCCATTTCCGTCCGTTTCCTAAAGATTCTTTGTCTTCGGATCGTATTTTAGGCGTACCGCAAAAACGGTCAACGCAATTCGAGAATCCAAAGGGAATCTACGGAATTTTCTCATTTTATTTTCCGATTAGCTCGATCACGATAGCTGGACAGTACTCAACCACCGAATCTACTCCGCTAGCCAACAACCAGGCACGACGATGCAAAAACAGTTTACATCGAACTCAGTGGATCTCGTTCATTAGCACTGGCCCAAATTTCCAGCGAATCAAAGGAGGAACCAAGTAACTCCGCAAGAGCCTCCACCGCAAAACGCTCACTTGCAAAGTGGCCTAGTAAAACCAGCGACACCCCCCGGGCCTTGGCTTCTAAACAGGTATGAAATGTAGCTTCCCCGGTCACAAGCGTATCACAACCACGGGCTTTGGCTTTTCCCAGAAACGAACCACCACTACCACAGGCAATCGCCACCCGTTCAACGGAACCTCCGCCTCCGTCTACAACTCGAACCGATTCGATCGACAAGTCTAATTTGATGCTGCTCACAAACTGAGTGAGCGATTGCCGTTCTGGCAACCTGCCAAAACGACCCGCTCCCACCTCCAGCAAACCATCTTCTTGCGGAATTAAAGACTCTAACTCGCCCACACCAAGACGTGTCCCGAGACTCTGATTGATTCCACCTTTTGCTGAATCAAACGCTGTGTGCGGGCTATAAACGGAAATTCCGGCACGCGCGAGCTGCCACACAAGACCTTCCGCCATTGAATCGGTCGTAAGACGCTTTATTGGCCGAAATGGTATTGGATGATGCGTCACGATCAAATCAGCCTGACGCTGGACAGCTTCGTCAACGGTTTCAGGCGTCACCGTTAAACAGGTCATTACACGCTTGACCGGCAAGGCTCGATCGCCGACAAGGAGCCCAACATTATCCCAGTCCTCTGCTAATTGCGTAGGAGCAAATTTTTCCATGAACTGACAAATATCATTAATCGAAGCCACTTGAAATCTTTCGCTCTTAAGCTGTGTCTTTAAATTCCCCAAACTGTAGAATAGCAGGCATCCGATTGCGTGAAAACAAACCCAGACGCTGTTTCAGCCTTTTGAGTACCATCCTAAGACCATCAATCCTCCATGTTAAAGTTAAAAAAATCAATTCGCCTGGAAAGTCTTCACCTTCCCTTTAAAAAGGCTCTGCTTACTGCCGCTAATTTGGGAGCCGATGGAGTCGAAATTAACGGGCGAACAGAAATCCGTTCGGCAGACATGTCACGAACCGCAATTCGCCATTTAAAAAAATTACTGGCCGATTTAAACCTACAAGTTTCTGCCGTCCATTTCCCAACTCGCCGTGGCTTCGGTATTTCGGACGATCTCGATCGCCGAATTGACGCGACTAAATCGGCAATGACTCTCGCGTATGAATTAGGCTGCAATCTTGTCGTGAACCGCATCGGCCGCATCCCAGAGGATGACCAGCACCCTGAGTTTGACGTGTTGGTGCAGGCTCTTTCCGATATTGGCAATTACAGTCAAAAATCAGGAGCATGGTTAGCTGCCCGTACGGGTTCAGAGCCCGGCTCCACAATGAAAAACCTGATCGATTCCTTACCCATTCACTCACTGGTTGTAGACTTTGATCCCGGTGATTTCATCATCAACGGTTTCTCTGCCACAGACGCTATGAAATTACTCGGAACTCACGTCCGAAGCTTTCGCGCCCGCGACGCGGTCCAGGACCTCTCTCTCGGAAGATGCGTCGAGGTTGGACTGGGGCAGGGAAGTGTTGACTGGCCGACCCTGCTGGGAACCCTCGAAGAACATAATTATTCGGGATTCTTGACGGTCGAAAAAGACAGTGGTGAATACTCCATTGACGCAGTATCGCAAGCGATGGACTACCTGACGCAGCTATTCCGGTAGCTCGACCAACTAAGAGAAGCATACCGATCATAAATTTAATCCAACTGAGATGGACAACTCACCCCACGATTAAGAACCTGGCACAGTCTTTCCAGTAAGCGACGTGACCAAATCAAGCCGGGAGCAAATTAAGCCAAAACCGTCTTGTTCGGCTCGCCTCGTAATTCCTGAACATATCGCGGAACCGCATAGCCCGGTAAGCAGGAACGCAGTTCAGAAATCAATTGAAGACCTTTGTTAATATCAACCTCGAAATGCGCTGCTCCCCTCACGGGGTCGAGTTGATGCAAATAATACGGCAGTACGCGACAGCTCAGCAACCGCTCGCTCAAGTCTTTCAGCGCTTCTAATGAATCGTTGACTTCGCGCAGCAACACCGCCTGATTCAGCAACAAAGCACCGGAATCAGCAATCTGCCCGAGCGATTGCTCTACTGACAAATCGAGTTCGTTGGCGTGATTTGCGTGAATCACCACAATCATCTGACAACGCGAATTAGCTAGAATTTCTAGCAAGGCATCTGTCACCCGCTGAGGGATCATGATGGGTAAACGCGTGTGAAAGCGAATACGTTTGACATGCGTTATGTCATCAATTTTTGAAATCAAACGAGCTAACGAATGATCGACCAGCGTCAACGGATCCCCTCCACTCAAAATAACCTCATCAATCGATTTGTCAGCGGCAATTTCAGCGAGCGTTGGCTCCCATTGAAGCATTGACTTTGGTGCTTGCTCGTACGGAAAGTGCCGGCGAAAACAATAGCGGCAGTGCACCGCACACGCTCCCGTCGTCACCAACAACACTCGCCCTTTGTACTTCTGGAGCATTCCGAAGGACTTCGTCGCATCCGATTCACCGAGCGGATCTGTTGAGAAATGAACTGGAGATTCCATCTCATTGCCACTTGGCCATATTTGGCGAAGCAACGGATCTCCCGTGTCAGACCGATTAATTCGACTCAAATACGGCAAGGGGGCAAAAACTGGAAATTCAGCCTCTGCCGCATGCTGTAGCCCCCCTTCCTCGGCTAAACCGAGAGCCTCCTGCAATCCCCGCAGGTCTCGAATAGCCCATTTCATCTGATCTTGCCAGGTACCGGAACCGGCGCGGACAAGATCGGTTTTATTCGCTAAAATTGTCATGTGTAAAGGATAACTGTTTCGCCTGTCTCTTCCAGTAGTCAGCGCCAGACACTACCGATGTCAAACCGATTTTTCGCCGAATAACTCAGGATTCAACCGTGGCTTATAAAACAAGTGATTTTCGAAAAGGTCTCCGTGTTCAAATTAACGGTGAACCGTACATCATGACGAGCATGGAATTTAAGAAACCCGGAAAAGGGAGTGCTCTCTATATCTGCAAACTGAAAAACTTACTTCGTGGCACCACGCTTGACCGAACCTACAAAGGTGGCGACTCACTCGAAGAAGCCGACATCGTAGAAACGGATGTTCAATATCTGTATAAGCAGGGAACTTCATACGTCTTTATGGATAAAGTGAATTTCGAACAATACGAACTGTCTGCCGAGCAAATTGGTGAGGACTGGCGATATCTAAAAGACAACATGGATTGTCAGATGACGTTTTTTAGTGGCAACCCAATTATCATGACTCCGCCCAATCACGTTGAGTTGCGGGTCGAGTTTTGCGAACCCGGTGCAAAGGGAGACACGTCGACAAATGTCCGAAAACCGGTCAAAGTAGAAACCGGCGGAGAGTTCCAGACTCCCATTTTCGTGAATGAAGGCGACATCATCAAAATTGATACGCGAACCGGCGAATATGTCGAACGTGTCAAACACTAGATTGATCTCAGATCGAGTTCGGGGGGGCACTCGTCTCCCTAACCCGCCTTCAAATAGAGCATACTCTCCCTCAAAAGGATGCGTTCGCATCCTTTTGACTTGGTAGGTGTGAATATTATTCTGAACCCGACTGCAAAAAGCTGACGGTCGGATCGGCATAGGTTACCCTAGAAGGAGTAACAGCCAGCAAATGTACCACCGATTTCAAAGGCGGTTTTAACAGGCGGCTCAACTTTCGACATGAAACCTGAAATTTAAAATCCTCTTTTCTTGCAGGCAGGGCTATGAAAGTTCAATTCTGGGGTGCGGCGCAAACGGTAACGGGATCAATGCACTTGATCCATCACGACGGCAAAAAAATCCTGCTCGATTGCGGGCTCTATCAAGGACGCCGAAAAATTGCTTTTGAAAAAAACCGCCAGCTGCCTTTTGATGCGAAAGAAATTGACATCGTCATTCTTTCACACGCCCATATCGACCACAGCGGTAATCTTCCCTCTTTGGTTAAATCTGGTTTCACCGGTCCAATCTACACAACATCAGCAAGCCGGGATTTAGCCGCGATCATGCTGCTGGACAGCGCCAAAATCCAAACCAACGACGTCAAATACGTCAATAAAAAACGAAAAAAGAAAAACCAGCCTCCCTTTCACCCGCTCTACGAAACGCTGGATGCGGTGCAAACACTCCGGCAATTCAGAACGGTTGAGTATGACCAGCCATTTTTCCCGCTACCCGGTGTTGAAGCACGCTTCCACGTCGCCGGCCACATGCTGGGGGCCGCAATTGTTGAACTTAACCTTGACGCCGAGCATCCAGATACACCACCAACCCGCCTTGTTTTCAGCGGTGACATTGGCCGCCCCAACATGCCAATCCTCAAAACGCCGGTATCCGTACCTGGTGTCGACTATTTGATCATGGAAGCCACCTACGGCAACCGTGTTCACCCAGCCGGCGGGGACGCCAAAAAAACACTTCTGGAAGCTGCTCATTCGGTCTACGAATCCAAAGGCAAACTGATCATTCCCGCGTTCTCGGTAGGACGGACCCAGGAAATTGTCTATCGTCTTAACCTACTCGCCGAAGCGGGGGAATTGCCTCCGATCAAAGTACATGTCGACAGCCCACTTGCCGTCAATACAACAGATATCTTTCGGGAACATGTTGAGTGCTTTGACGACGAGATGATCAACGCCATTCTTTCCGAGGAAGACGAAGACCCACTGAACTTCGGGAATTTGCACTACATTCGCAGCGTCAAAGAATCAAAAGCTCTCAACGAATCCAACGAACCCTGCATCATTATCAGCGCATCGGGAATGTGTGAAGCAGGACGTATTCTGCACCACTTAAAAAATAACATTGAAAAAAGTAATACACTAATTTTATTTGCAGGCTATCAGGCGCCACATACTCTTGGCAGAATCCTCCTTGACCGCTCGCTCGACAAGGTCAAAATTTACGGTCAGGAATACGAAGTGAAGGCTCAAGTCTGCAAATTGCAGGGCAGCAGTGGACACGCTGATCAGCAAGAATTGCTCGACTGGGCTGAGCAAACGGCGCGAGACGGTAATTTAAAGAAAATTGCTCTTGTCCACTGTGAGCTCGACAGCGCTACGGAATTCAAAACCTTACTAGAACAGAAGGAACTTGGCCCAGTAATAATTCCTGCGCCTGGAGAAGAAATGTTGATGCAATAAAGTAACCGATGGTTGCATCTAATCATGTGTCAACTGCGTCTAACTTTTAATCGCCACCTAATTTCACCTTTATTGTCTGGTTAAAACTATGAGATCCGCTACTTTTATCGCCATCATCGCGATTGCTATGGCAGTCTTTACACTGAGCAACTGCACGGTCGCACCGGCGCAGGAACAACCCAACATTGTGATGATCATTTCCGACGACCAGGCGTGGACTGACTATTCATTTATGGGGCACGAGTCGATCCAAACGCCCAACCTAGATCAACTCGCTCGAGAAAGTGTTGTGTTTCCACGCGGTTATGTTCCGACCGCTCTTTGTAGACCTTCTCTCATGACAATGATTACAGGCCATTATGCTCATCAACATGGAATTACAGGAAACGATCCATCCCCGAAATACAATGCCCAAAATAACGAACTCAAGAATGCACAGCGAGCTGCGCTGATTGCCAATGTCGATAAGTATGCCACGCTGCCACGTCAACTTGCCAAGGCTGGTTATCTTTGCCATCAATCAGGAAAGTGGTGGGAAGGCAGTTTCAAACGAGGCGGTTTTACTCACGGCATGACTCGGGGATTCCCGGAAAAAGGTGGCAGGCACGGCGATGATGGTTTGAAAATTGGCCGGAACGGCCTGACTGCGGTCACGGATTTCATTGACATGTCGATCGAAGAAAAGAAGCCATTTTTCGTGTGGTACGCCCCGTTCTTGCCACACACACCACACAATCCACCAGCACGCTTACTCAATAAATATTCCGTCGACGGAAGACCAGTCACCATCGCGAAATATTATGCCATGTGCGACTGGTTCGACGAAACTTGCGGACAGCTTATCGACCATCTCGATAAAACCAACGTCCGTGATAATACGCTCATTGTTTACGCGTGTGACAACGGATGGATTCAAAAACCAGATGCCAGGGGTTACGCACCACGTTCTAAACAAACCCCCTACGAAGGCGGCATCCGAACGCCAATTATGTTCTCGTGGCCGACCAAAATGCAGCCTGCCATGCGAAAAGAACTATGCAGCACCATCGACTTAGCACCGACTATTTTGGCAGCCGCGCAGTTGCCTCAAGACGCCAATCTACCCGGACTAAACTTGCTCCCCAACTTGACGTCTGGTTCGGCCATCAAAAGAAAAACTATTTTTGGAGAATCGTTTGCTCATGATATTGCCGATATCAATAACCCGGAAGCATCCTTGTTATTCCGGTGGTGCATCACCGACAAATGGAAACTGCTCCTAACGTATGATGGTGAAGTAAATCGTTACCAATCGACTCATCCTCGAACGGAGAAACGACCACAGTTGTTTGACCTGAATGCCGACCCAACGGAGCAACAAAATGTTGCTGCAGAAAATCCTGAATTAGTTGCCTTGATGGCAGAACAAATCGGGAACTGGTACCCCGTAAAAGAAAGAAAAACAATCACTAAATTCTAGAAAGCAACGCCCAGGAGCGTTCAATTTTAACTGGAAACAGGTGGTTTCCATTGAATGGATAGCAATAACAAACTCGCGCCCGCGCGGCGCCCCGGGGACTCTTTGAGTCCCTGTTTTTTTTAGGGGCGAGGATTTGAACGACCCATCTTCTACTCGATTGGCGGCCGAGCTTGCCGAATGACAGCTCCTTGATTCTCGCTCATCATGAGGATTGAGAACTTGACGATACCATCCAAACTGGTATTACTCTGCGAGACATAGTCAAATCGCCCACGAAGGTCGGTGTATCCATCTTTATGAAAGACCACTTCACCATTCCCTGACTTGGCATAAACCTTCACGTACGTCTTCGCAAGCGGCTTCCCAGTCGACGCTTCGCTGACCTTCAACTGTCCAAATTTTTCCACCAGTTGAATATCAAGCGAATGAGCAAAGTAAGGCATGGAACGGGTTTGATCTCCGCCCACCAACTCCACTAAGACATTTTTATTCTGCATCTTAGGCGGCAGTTCAAATTCGTGATTTCGCTTACCGCCCACTGGAGCAGTCGCATCACCATCCTTTTTATCCAACTCAATATTCTGTGAAAAATTGGGGCGAATCAAAGAAAATCCATCCAGATTATCCTGAGCAAACGGACTTCGACTGAACAACAGTTCAACGTCCATTTCGTATAAATTCACAGTCATTTCGTCGAGATTTTGGAAGTTGATTTTGGCAACCCCGCTTTCAACATTGAAATCAAAACTAGGCGCTCGATCGGCCATCTCAGTTTGCACTTCACCACTGTCTTTCGAATTGACCGTAATGGCAGACGCACCGTTTATTTCATCGACCTGCGCGAGAATCTGTTTAAAACGGTTGGCCCACCTAGGAACAGGATGGTCCGCCCAAACCGCAGCCTTTTCAGCCGCTGATTTTGGATCGGCACGATACATATCGAGGTAAGCATCACAGTAATCATACTGAAGCTTCGAATCCAAATTTACTTTTGAGACCTTACCAAAATGCGACATCGCATCTTCAATACGATCCTGCAGCAATAGGTAGTAAGTCAGAGCTAACTGGTCGTCATCTGTTAAGGTTCGACGATTGGAAAGCACCGTCAGTAAGCGATTGTATTGACTCGCAAATTCGGGATTCAGGATTTTCCGAGTCCCCCCTAACTGGTGCGCTCGTGCGTTGACCAATGGAGAATACTCCTTATGGGAGTACCAATTTCGCTCAACTGGATCTATCGTTAGCAAATCCGATTGAAATGCCACTCCGCATTGACCAATCAGTTTGTTCGCATGCGATAAAAATTCTCTAATCCCACCTGAGTCATTATGTTTAACCGCATACGCCCACAGAACATTATCGTAAGCACACCGAGCACGAAGGGTCTCGATAGTTCTTTCAAAAAAGGCTTTATCCTTCATTCGAAATGCGATGTCCGACAACTTAAGACGCAAAATATTTTCACGATTTAAAAAATCAATTACATCATCGTTTGTTCCATTCTGTGATACAAATTCCCATGAAGTTTTATCAACCTCCGCTGGCTGATCGACCACCTTAAATGCAACCGGGTCGGCAACCGCAATGACCCTTTCTTTTGCCGAGACATGTGCCGGGTAGTGCTCAAAATCACCTGCCTCTGGAAAATAAAACGCATATTCAAACGTCGCGGTACTGAACGCTTCAAGACTCATTAGGACGGTTCTAGTTTCTCGCGAGCCACTCGATGTCATTGAACCACTCGGAATCTGCATTAATAATTCAACATTCATTGGTGTTGAAGTTGGATTAGTCAGAACCACCTGAGATCCATAAAGCGTATGCGCCAAGAAATCACCATTGACGAACTTATCAAAACGCACGCCGTTCTCGTATCGATAGCGATCATTCTTTTGAAAGAAATTTTCGCTTACAAGAACCGTTGAGTTTCCTCGATCAAAAATAGCATCTTTCACTTGTTGATGTAAAACGATCGTTGGCCCAGCCGCTTTATAGGTCATCGTATTATTTACAAACTCAAACTTCTGCTCCGGCTCTTCAAACGGCAAATCGAGGACAGCCAACGCTAACATCATTTCAGTAAAATTCCGCGTGGACTCGGCAAAATAGGGCGAAAGAAATACTCCATCTCGATGGCTTGCATAATCTCGCCAAAATCGATTGCTCGAAACCAATGCTGAATTTTGCGCTTTTGGGACTAACTCGTAATAGTTGTTTTCCATCCACTCCATCGTCGGCGCGACTCGGGTATACAGCCTGGCTGCGTTACTTCTGGCACGTGCAAGATCCTCAGACTGGTTAAACCACATTTTATCCATCAGCTGTTTTTCGAGTTGACGTTTTCCCCCAGCCTTGGATTTCTCCTTTTTGCCTGATTCCTCCTCGTCCATCTGGTCATCCTGCTCGAGATCAAAGGCACCATTTAGTGACTCCGACTCAGCTTCGAAATCTACATCCGGACTTCGTGTTCTACCCAGGAACGATCTTCGGCCATCCGCCTTCCCTGAGCCCATGCCTCTACCCATTTCCAGACCGCCACCACCGCCGCCAAAACCGCCGCCGCCCAGTCCGCCACTCGCCGTTGGTACCGGCCGATTCTCGGAATTTGCTAGGCTGGCCATCCTGTCTTTTGCCTCATCCAATCCACGACTGCGAATCGAACTATCAAACAAACGATCCAACTCAGATCGTGGGGTTGGGTTTAAAAAATAGGTTTCGTCAATATTTCGGGTGATATCATCTTTTCGTTGCTCTAGTCGCTGTGAGAGCAATATTTTTTCGAAGGCATTTAGTCGCGAATACTCCCAAGGTTTCGCAAATCGATTCAGATCCTCTTTCAGAAACCAAAGATCCATAAACGTGCGTTCTCGTTTATTTTTCAAAAACGGCAAAATTACAGATTCAAAGAATTCATAATCTTTCTTCATCAAGAAAAAATTAAGTTCGTGACATGCGAATTCGGAATAAAGACTCTGCTTTTCAATCGGCGTCTTTTTACTCCAAGCCAGAATAAAATCAAACTTCGCCAAATTTGTTGCTGGATTCAGTGCGAGCATAAGCTGAAACGCGTCCCCCAGGTCATCAAACTGCTGGAATTTAGCGGATACTAAATCTTCGATAACGAGTGTATCACCGGCCAACAATTTCTCCATCTGTTTCGATTGGGAGAAATGCTGAGCCGGGTCTAAGGCTTTCACTAAACGGGCATCCCGCGGAGCCAGCTCGCGAGCAGGGAAATCAACATTGCGCTGAACCGTCTCAAATACATTGACTGCAACAAATCGGAGATGCTGATTGGGCCCGAGTTTATCTCGATCAATTGCGACAATCCCATTTTCGTTGGGACGCAGGTTAGCCAACAAGATGGAATCATCACCGAGATAGTCTAGATTTGCGAAATCGGCATCAGTTTCAGACTTCGCATCTTTACGTTCGGAGCGAGCTCCTGAGCCGCCAAGACCTCCCCCCACACCTCCAAAAGCTTCGCCAGCATTTGCAGTTTGTGCGTTATTGTCCGTCCCCTTCACCTCCCAGGGATTGAGAATTAAAGAAGGACGCTCCAACATATTACCGGGAAATTTCATCGCATATTTCCGATTTAAAATATATTGGTATTCATCACCAATTATTCGTCCCTCTTTATATACGGACCGGCGATTGCCAGGCTGATATCCCCAGGGTTCCATATCTCCCACTCTCGAAAATTCGTCAAATGCATTGAAGGCAGCCTGATAACGATTAACAAACACATGTACTCTTGTGTACTTATTTGAATTTTCTAATTGGATTCGAATTTTCTCCTGATTCGAACTAATTCTCGAAATTTGAAGGGCAGGGGAGGTGCGATTTTCGAGATGACGTTTTTCACCAACAATCATATCCCCCGCTTCAACTCCCTTAACCACTCGAATTTTTAACGACTGATAATTTCGACCGGATCGTTGGCGAGGGTAGGTCAATCGCAATTCGTAATCACCTCGGGGCAAATCAGCGATCCGAATCAGCCCGTTTTTAACTTTCACCAAATCAAACCAATCCTTTACAAAAGAATTGCGTCGAATTTCCAGCAGCGAGATAAAATTCCGATCAGCTTTTGTCACTTCAGCAGGGGCGGGCAATGTAACCTCCTCACCTACCTGTACATGCATTGTCTGAACATAAGTTTGATCTTGAGTCCCAAGCGCCCATGTTTTTTCCTTGCTGCTGCCACGATTTTCAACCGCCAGTTCCACGACTCCGGCAAGCCGTCCAAGCCCCACCAAACCGTCAGCATCAGATTGAAGATCCGCGATGACTGGATTCTTAAACTCACTTTTTGAAACTTTAATCCGCACGGGTTGCCCAGGTCGCCGCTCACCATTTTTTCCGAGAATCTCTAAAAAATAACCTGATTCTGTTGGCAACAAGTGCACATCTTCGATCGTGTCTGATTTATCAATTCCATTAAACTGATAACTCCGCACGGCCGTCATCCGCCGAGACTTATTCTCACTAACAACTTCTAGATCCGCGGAGAGTTCGAGGGAAACGGAACTCAAACGGGGTGGAACAACGAACTCACAAACGGTTTCCACTGCCTCACTGAGCTCTAAACCGTCTATTACTTTTTTGGTTGCAATCCCATCTAGATCTGTGGCCGTAACGACTAACTTCGGGGATTCAAGCATGGAGACTGGCACCGGGTTTCCACCCACAATTTTCAGCGAAGGGCGGATTAACACCTTGGCTTTGTTGCTTCGTGTCAAACTCTCCCGGTCTAAATAAATAGCTGCTTCAAATTGATAATTCTCTCCCACGTGGTTGAAAGGGCGGAGAGAACTGAAGTCTCCCTGCGTCACCACCGCCTTCGCAATACCGGGTTGGGTCGAAAACGGGAGCATAATTTTCCCGTCGTCATCGTGTTCATAAAGAGAGCCATCCACCCATAAGTCAGCATCTTTGACAACCTTGCCAGATTCATCCGTCACGGTAAATTGCTGGCCTAAAGGAGTCACCGAAGCCGAGAAATGCAGACGCCCCTTACGGATTAGTGCCCGACTGCTTTTTCCCTGAGCAATAAAATCCACGACATAGACACCTCGCTTCTGCATTTGCGGAAACTTGAATTCACGCCGTTGTCGAATTGCGGGAGGAGATTGATACGAAAAAGTCTCCTCATAATTTGGTACCAATCCATCAAGATTAATATCTGTATCTACTTCCTTCCCGTTGGTCCGATAGTAATTCCCCGTGTTAATTTCGAAGATCTTTACGATCAACTTGGGGACGTTCTTTAGATGCAACGACAACGAGACATCGTCATTCACAGAAAACTGTTCTTTATTATCGGCCGCAAATTCAATATCCACCCGCTCGAGAATCTGTTTGTACTGATCTGGAGAAAGCTGGGACGCCCATTGTTCGGCATCGCCGATCCCATTAAGAATTTTCACCATGGCAAATTGTTGCCCGAGAAAAGTCTCTCGCACGTAGGGGGTAAATTTCGAGACCCCCTCAGCGTCTCGCAAAAAATGGTGCAAGTAATCCTTAACTAAACCTTGATCATCCGTTACCGGCGGCAACATAATCCGATCCGAGTAGTTGGCCCGCAAATTCGCGATGGTCTGGCTCTTTTTATTTTTCAAAAGGACTGGATTGATATAAGCGACACTTTTTGGGAGCTTAAGGTACTCCACAAACAAGTCCAAGTCATATTTCCCCTCGCTCCGATCAAGCTCGAGTAGACGATACAGTACGCAAGCTTTGAGCGAGTTAAAATTAGCATTGAGAGGCGTTACAAAACTCCTCAACCGCTCCAAATACTTCCGATGCTCTGACGGATCCGTTGTCCAATCTACATCTTCAGAAGGGTAGAGTTTTTTTAAATAGATATCGACAAAACGATCGATTGTTTTCGATTTTGGATACCGCTTGGCAAGTTCATCCATTTGCTCAAGCGTGAGCATTTGATGAATACGCATTGAGCCAAATCCTTCGCTGTACCGTTCGGTCAAATCCGCAGCAATCAATTCAACTAAATTTGGAAAATCCGGATACTGCAAACGCTTAAGTAGATCTCGCCGTTTGGCTGCGTCCAATTGACTTGGAGACAGCAACCTCAAACCTCGCTCTGTAAATCCGCCAGTCAGCTTGGATGACTTTAAGGCCGACTGAATCATCCGGTCATTAGAGATTAGTTTTTGATCAAACTCAGTTGGGAAATTCTGTTCCGCCTGCGGCAATCTTTGCCGGTGTGCAAAATAGAGATTCAATTCCTTAGTAAGGAAATCTAGCGTTTCTTGCGGGTTACTGTTGTATCTTAAAAGAGCCTGGCGATTCCGTATCACTCGGTAATTCGGTTGTTCACCGAGCCGCTTTCTCCATTTATCGAGGATCTCATCAACCTTTTCATACTGTTCAAGGTTTTGAAAATGGAGTGCATGGAAATAATAATAATCACTCGTGCCTGGTACCATTTTTTTCAAGACGGACTCACGGTCCGAGGACAGCACGAAATCTTCAAGAACGCCTAACTCTTGGCCAAACAGTTTCTTTTCGCCTGACGACGTTAGGAGGCCGATGAACACTGACAATACTAACGCGCTCTTAGTTAACCATCGCAGCATGCTGAACTCCCACATTTGATTCTTTAGAATTCGTCAGTCTCTAACCTTACTCAGATCCTCTGACGCACCATCGGGTTCTACTTACTTATATACGCAAAACCCGCAAACCGTTAAGAATCCTAGATTCTTCAACGATCAATTCAACTTTTGACTCAGAGATTCACGTATGAATCTTAATTTTGTTAGGATATTTGTTGGTTTTTCACCCAAAACGGCTTAATCACCGTAAAAAGTAAAGCAATCTCTGCTCAACCTAGCCAGCCAAGGGGAATAAAATGCTCTCTCGCAACCTCGATAGCCTCACCCCACTTGCCACCTCGTGGGACGATCTCGCCTTTGGAGCCCCCACCATTATTGGCTTTTCGGAATTGTGCCGACACAGGATCGCCTCCTCGCTTCTCGAAACCGATGCGGCAGTTGACCTTAACCAAGTGCTTTCGATCGAAGCCAAAACGATTCTTTCGGCGGCTGGCAAACGCGGTACCATCGAAATTCGGGCGAACAAAGATTCATTCAACTCAGCTGAACGATTCCTAGCGGTTTGCGTCGAGTATGAGCTTGAAAAACGTCTACTTTTTCTACAAAAAGAGAACCCGGAACAGACAGTCAAATTCTTAGAGGGCTTTCGCCAACTCTGCCAATATGGCCTCGTCCTTCACCACCTCCAACGCGACTTTTCCCTGTCAGCTGCAGGCTTTGAATTCGCCAAATCGCTCAATGCAGAGGATTACGAATCAAGCTTAAGATTCGCATGTGAAATTGAACATTAATTCGCTTCACTGCAGCCGCACCTTTGATTCAGGCACAAAAAAAGCCCGCTGCGTTTTAAAAACAGCGGGCTTTGAAATGACAGTCGTTTTTTTACTCTTCTTCGCTGGTTGCCGCTTCGGCTTCGCCACCTTCAGCAACTGGCTCGTCGTCTACTGGTGTTTCAGTTTCAGCTTCAGCTTCAGCAACTTGTTCATCTTCAACTTCAACGTCGTCGTCCACAAAGGCTGGTTTCTGGCTGACTTGAGAAACACGATCGTGCACGCCTACGAACTCAAGAATCGCCTGAGTTCCAGCATCACCCAATCGCGGCTTTGCCAGTCGGAGAACTCGTGTGTAACCACCGGGACGATCAACAAAGCGATGGGCAACGTCATCGAACAGAATTTCCACTGCTTCTTTATCACGCAGCATTGCGAATACGCGACGCCGGGCGTTGACCGCTGGAGCCATTGCCGCAACCCATTTTTGCCAGTTCTCACTCTCTCGCCATTGCTTCCACGCTTCCGTGTTTCGCTCTGCGTCGGTTGCAAATTCTTCCGCTGCTTCCTCGTGAGGAATTGCATTCTTGGCAATTGTGATGCACTTCTCAACAAGTGGTTTAACCTCTTTTGCTTTTTGGATGGTCGTTACGACTCGCCCCTTAAAACGCGGAGGATTAACCACAGATTTGCCATCAGCCATGGTCAAACCTTCGTAATATGACTCGTCTCGTTCGGTTAAAAACAAGCCAGTCGCGAGGTTTCGAAGCATTGCTTTGCGATGACTGGAAGACCGCCCCAAGCGTCTTCCCTTTTTCTTATGTCTCATTGGTACACCAAAAGGTCTGTTGTCAAATTTTTTCTATGATTGCTCTTCAGCTAGAGGCGCCAACTACGCTCTAGCTCTAAATACGACTCGCCAATACGCGGCAAGCCACCCAAGTATCGTCTATGAAATCTGTGGTGCCGGAGGAACCTTCATTCCTAAATGAAGCCCCAACTCGCTCAACAACTGCCGGACTTCTACCAGCGTCGTTTCACCAAAGTTTCGGATTTCCATCAACTGATCTTCATTCCGCTGAACCAAATCTCGCACGACACCGATACCGGCATACTCAAGACAGTTACTGGCTCGCACTGAAAATCGCAATTCTGAAATCGGCATGTTCAACTTTGCTTCCAGAGCCGCATCAATGCCACCCTTGCTGCGCGGCTGTGAATGAACCTGTGCACCCAACTCCGAATACTGAACGAATGGATTAAGGTGCTTCCGCGTAATTTTTGCGGCCTCAACAACAGCCATTTCAGGATGAATCGATCCGTTGGTCCAGACTTCCAATGTTAACTTGTCGTAGTTTGTCTTCTGACCAACACGAGTCTCTTCGACATCGTAGCGAACCCGGGTTACTGGACTGTAAACCGCGTCAATTGGGATAATTCCAACTTCGTGATCGCGGCCACTATGCTCTGTCGCCGGCACATAACCACGGCCATTCTCAACGACCATTTCCATCATAAACGGAACATCATCAGTGAGAGTCACCAAGGTGTGATCAGCGTTGATAATTTCCACATCACCGCCGGTCTGGATATCAGCACCGGTGATCGGACCAGCAGTGCTTTTCTCGATCGTAATGACTTTCATTTGATCGGTGTGATTTTTGACAATCAACGATTTTACATTCAACACGATATCCGTAACGTCTTCGAGAACGCCGGGGATCGAGGAAAATTCGTGGTTTGCACCGCGGATTTTCAATTGAGTGATCGCGCTGCCTTCGAGACTCGAGAGTAATACGCGACGAAGACTGTTTCCGATCGTCGTCCCAAATCCCCGCTCGAAAGGTTCAGCCATGAACTTTCCGTAAGTGTCTGTAAGAGTCTTACGATCGCAATCTACAACGCTTGGTAATTCCAAACCGCGCCAACGAACGTGCATTGAGGATCTCCGTTAAAAGGTCAATCTTGAATCACTCGCATTCGAGATTGTAATTTCTGTGAATTAAATAAGCTGAAAGTTTTTTGCCCGTCTCAATGCTCACCCATCGAGAAACAGATAAGCCAAGGCATTCGCAGGCCAAACAAGCCAGCGAAATCAACCAGATTAGACGCGTCTCTTCTTCCGCGGACGGCAACCGTTATGAGGAATTGGGGTGCAGTCCTCAATCGACTTAATGTTCAAACCAGCAGCCTGTAGCGCGGTGATCGCACTCTCTCGGCCACTTCCAGGCCCTTTCACGCGAACATCAACTTCTTTCACCCCGAATTTCAAGGCCTTGTCCGCAGCCTGTTGAGCAGCGCTCTGCCCGGCAAAAGGAGTGCTCTTGCGGCTACCCTTGAAACCACACGTTCCAGCACTAGCCCAGCAAAGCGTTTCCCCTTTGGTGTCAGTAATCGTGACGGTCGTGTTGTTAAATGTCGCCTGAATATGAGCAATACCGTAAGTAACGTTACGACGTACTCGACGTTTTTTTGTCTTTGCCACTGCTTGCTTTCTCCGCTTTCATGCCGCGCCAACCGACGCGATTTACTATTTTAAATTCTTATTTGTCTTGAGCTTAAAGGTCGTTTCAAAAGCCCAGGGAAAAGACCGGGGCAATCCACGTACGCAAGGATTACTTGAGATCCTTCACACCCTTCTTTCCTGCAACCGTCTTCTTCGGGCCTTTTCTCGTTCGAGCATTCGTCTTGGTGCGCTGACCACGAACCGGCAATCCAACGCGGTGGCGAATTCCTCGGTAACATCGAATATCACGAAGTCGACCAATGTTTTGCTGTACTAAACGCCGTAACGGTCCCTCAACTGTGTAATCACGTTCGAGGATTGTTGCGATTCGACCAATTTCCTCATCGGTTAAATCACGCGCTCGTTTATCCTGATCAATTCCCGCCTTGTGACACAAATCACGGGCAGTCTGATTGCCAACACCGTACAAATAGGTAAGCGAAATAACAGTTTTTCTGTCATTCGGAATGTCAACACCCAACAAACGCGGCATACGATTTCTCCAACGGACCTGAACGCAGGTCGACTACATAAATGTTCGATTTAATAAATTCTAATGTCTTTTGTTTTACTAAGTTGAACGCCACAACATTCTGCGACGAGCCGCTTTAAACGTCAGGATACCTGTCCCGGACGATGCTTGCCTTCTCACTGCCCGTTGGGGCGCAATCAAGCCAAAATTTCAATCCATTGAGCAAGAGCTCCATCCATCGAAACCCTTTTTTGCTTTTACAACCAACCTTTGGGCAGCGCTGCAAAAATCTAACCCTGACGCTGTTTATGGCGTGGGTTGGTGCAGATTACGTATACTCGGCCTTTACGCCGAACAACCTTACAATTCTCGCAAATTCGCTTAACGCTAGCGCGGACTTTCATCGAAGTTCTACTCGCTCTTATTCATCTTGTTTAAAGCCCACCAGTATAGGAATTTAGTGGCGATTATCACAAGGGCCAATCTGGGTGTAATTCGTTATTTTCCTAGGTCACACCAATTTATCGCCTCGAAGGTAAGCTTGGCTTCAATCGGATCCGGTAAACAAGCGACCAAATCAACGCTTTTCCCCGCAAAAACTCAATATCGGGGCAGAAACATCGCCAACTCAGCAGTTTTTCCTCTGTCTCCAGTTTTTGGCGTTTTGATTCATTCTTTGTCAAAAAACCGAGCCGGGAACCAAAAAACCGACCTGAACTCACTTTTCGGGCACTGCAACCAACCTGCCTACCCAAGCCCCCTAGATCAACTTAAGTGGCACGCGGATCTCCGAAACAGGTAAAAATGCCCTAAAACTGGCTTGCGGCTCCGCTAAACCTGAAAATTAATCGTCCTCAAATTCCAAACTCTGCCATAGGTACCAACAGGCCACGGTCGAGTAGGGACGCCATAAAGTAGCAATTTCCAGCATTTCGGATTTCGTAGGCAATTCATCGAGTTGGTAATGACGAGCCATCGCGTTCTTGATTCCGAGGTCATCGTAAGGAAATATGTCCATTCTTCCCAAAGAGAACATCAAAAACATTTGAGCCGTCCATACTCCAACCCCTTTGACCTGGGTCAAAACTTCGATCACCTCACCATCGGACTGACGCTGTAGCCCTTCGAGCTCAACAACGCCAGTATGAACTTTCTCCGCGAGGTCTAGGATATAGGATGCCTTTTGACGGGAAACTCCCAGTTCCCGCAATCCATCAACATCGAATTTCAAAATGCCTTCGGGTGTGAACTTAGGGCTTTCCACAGAACCGCCAGCCGCTTCTATCAAGCGGTTAGTAATCGTCTTAGCAGCGGCCACCGATATTTGCTGCGAAACAATCGATCTGACAAGGGTTCCAAACCGATCTCGTTTCGTTTTCGCGTGAAACGGACCAACCAATTTAATGATTCGTTTCATGACCGGATCGTTCTTCTGAAGATGAAGCCGAGCCGCTTTAATATACTGCGCGTAAAATGGCATTTATCTCCAATCTATCGTTTGAAAAACCTGGGCTGTTGCCTCAAACACTTTAAGTTAGAGGGAACTGCTTCAGTGTAACCCTTTCCTTTTACTGATCCACCGGACCGATTCAAAGCAATTCTCCCAAAAAGCATTTTGAGATCGCCCGATTTACGCTGCCCCTCGCCGAGTTTATCATTTTTACATGGCAAATATCGACTACCACCGAACAACGCCCGCCCAGCGCCGAGAAATAGAATCCTGGGATCGCGACCAACTGAGAAACCATCAGTTGAAACGCCTAAATCAGGCGCTGGAGGCGATTCTCCCAGCGAACCAATTTTACCAGTCAAAACTGAAAACAAACAACTTGCCCCTCAACTCGCTGGACGAACTCAGCGAATTACCTTTCACCCACAAAGAAGAATTGCTCGATCCAGAAAACGAAGCTGGTTTTGCTGCAAATTTAACCTTCCCACTTGACCAATACTCCCGTTTTCACCGGACCTCGGGTACTCGCGGTCGCCCGCTAATTGTTTTGGATACGGCTAACGACTGGGACTGGTGGATGGAAACTTGGCAATACGTTCTCGATTCAGCCGCCCTGAACGCCAGCGATCGAGTCGTAATGGCCTTCAGCTTCGGCCCGTTCATTGGCTTTTGGAGTGCGTTCGATGCAGCCGTGGAGCGTGGAGCGATGATCGCTCCAACTGGCTCCCTTTCAACAGTTGCAAGAATTGAGCTGATTCGCTCAATCCAAGCGACCATCATTTTTTGCACTCCCAGCTACGCGCTCCACATGGCTGAAGTCGCCCAGCAGAATGAAATTGATTTAACTTCCTCTTCCGTTAAAAAGATTATCGTCGCTGGTGAACCGGGAGGCTCCATCCCAAGTATCCGACAGCAGATCGAATCATCATGGGCTGCCAAAGTGATCGACCACAGCGGCGCTAGTGAAGTAGGTCCATGGGGTTTTGCTGACGCCAATGGAACAGGGATTTACGTCAACGAAGCCGAGTTCGCTGCCGAGTTCATCTCACTGGCAACCGGCAAACCCGCGACCGAAGGTGAATTGTCTGAATTAGTCCTGACTTGTCTCGGCCGAATCGGTAGTCCCGTGATCCGTTACCGCACCGGCGATCTTGTTCGCCCGCAGCGGCATACTTCCGGAGACTGTAACTTTGTTCTACTCCAAGGAGGAGTACTGGGACGCACTGACGATATGATGATCATTCGAGGTGTGAATATTTTCCCTACTTCCGTCGAGAAAATCCTGCGTGGCTTTCCTGAAATCGTTGAATATCGGCTAACGACATTCAAGCAGGAATCGATGGATCAATTAAAGATTGAAATAGAAGACCAACTCGCTTCTCCCGAGCGTGTTCGTGACGAACTACAAATCCAACTTGGATTGCGAGTCGATGTTGAATGCGTTCCAGCAGGATCGTTACCCCGTTTCGAAGCTAAAGGTAAAAGGTTTATAGACCAAAGATGAAATTTGACTCTCAGCTAATCGACGCCTGTCGCGCACAATTCCCCGCGCTCCTCCGCGAACAGAATGGCCAAACTGTAATATATTTTGATGGTCCGGCAGGAACTCAGGTTCCGCAGTGCGTTGCTGACGCGATGTCGCACTATCTACTTCACTGCAACGCCAATCATGGTGGACACTTTACAACAAGTATCGAAAGTGATGAATTACTCCACCAATGCCACCAAGCCCATGCAGATTTCGTGGGCGCCACCGATGGCGATGAAGTCTCATTTGGACAAAATATGACTTCGCTTACTTTTTCATTCTCCCGAGCCCTTTCGAAAACGTGGAAATCGGGTGACGAAATTATCGTTACCTCCCTCGACCACGACGCTAACATCTCCCCCTGGGTTCTTGCCGCAGAGGAGGCGGGCGCTAAAGTCCATTTCGTCAGCTTCAACCCGACCGACTACACACTCGATATGGATGACCTAGCAAACAAGCTCAATGAAAAAACACAACTCGTCGCTGTTGGCTGTGCTTCCAATGCAACTGGCGGCATCAACCCAGTCAAACGGGTCGCAAAAATGGCACATGATGTCGATGCTAAAGTTTATCTCGATGCAGTGCATTATGGACCGCACGGGCTAATCGATGTGGCTGATTGGGACTGCGACTTTCTCGCTTGCTCTGACTACAAATTTTTTGGCCCCCACCTGGGAATGCTTTGGGGACGTCGCGAACTCCTTGAAGAGCTACAGCCTTTCAAAGTCCGCCCGGCAGACAATCGCCTGCCAACTCGCTGGATGACCGGAACCCAATCTCATGAATCAATTGCCGCCGGAATGGCGTGCATTGATTACATCGCTGACATTGGCAGAAAAACAGGCGCTGCAGAGGATTCAAATCGTCGCGATGCATTAGTATCCGCGTTTTCGGCCATCGTCGAATATGAGCAGGCACTTTCGAAAAAACTAATTGAAGGTTTATCGGAAATTGAGGAGATTGAGATTTACGGCATTACCGATTTGGCGAGACTTAACGAACGTTTCCCAACCTTCTCTATCCGACATCGAAACATTCCACCGGCACAACTCGCGAGTCGACTTAGTGAAAACGGAATCTATGTATGGAATGGGAACTATTACGCACTCGAGTTCAGTGAAAGAATGGGATTTGAACCCGAAGGCATGGTGCGAATTGGATTGGTTCACTACAACACGCACGATGAAATCGACCGCCTTATCGATGTCATCAAGCAACTCTCGCTCGAGGCTACCAAGGCCTAAACGACACGCCAGAAACCTAACTTCAACCACGTTTCCATGACATCTCAAACTCCAGACGATCTGCTACCGGTTCGGCTTGAAAAAACTGAAAACCGTGAACTGCTCATTCAATGGAGCGACTCAATGGAACAGACGGTTTCATTCCGAAAACTCCGCGACAACTGTCGATGTGCTCATTGCACCGAAAAGCGAATGGAACCGGCTCACGAATCAAGCGCTGGCGAGAAAAAACTGAGCAACTCCCTTCCAGTCCTTTCACTTCAAGAAACGATGCCGTTGGATATCGTCGCCATGAGCCCGGTCGGCAACTACGCCTACAACATCCAATTCTCAGATGGCCACAGTGCAGGCATCTATTCGTATGAACTTCTAAGATCGATCAAGTAGTTTAGAATTTTCAAATCGCATGCTCGCCCCTTTCGTTAATCCCACTGGGGTGCACGCTTCTCCAAGAAAGCAGCAATGCCCTCGGTCGCTGCAGGTGTGGTGCGAGCCGCTGCCATATTCGCTGTTCCAATACTCAATTGCGTAAATAAATTCTCACCAATCGTCTCATTGAGCAATTGCTTGGTCATTTGATGAGACTCTCGAGCACCAGCAGCGCAATTACCAGCAATCTCAAAACACCTTGCCCATACTAAAGAGTCTTCAACCACCTCCTGATATAACCCAAGACGCAGTGAGTCTTCCGCCGCCACAGGCACTCCTGAATAAAGCACTTTAGAGGCAGCGGCTGTTCCGATACGAAAACTCATTAAAGGCGTTGTTATTCCCGGATTAAGTCCTCGCAAGGACTCCGGCATACCCAAACGGGAACTCGCGCCGCCAACAACGATGTCAGACGCCAGCATCAAAGAAACACCACTGCCAAGCACCCAACCATTGACCGAAGCAATGATCGGTTTGGGAAAACGTAGCATCTTTTCAATCAACTCCAGAAACGCGCGCGTGTCTTGATGCCATAGCTCCAGTGCATTCTTCGACTCTGCAGTTTCTTTCAATTGATTCAGATCGGTTCCCGCACAAAAAGAATCTCCACTCCCGGTCAGGATCACTGCACGGACAGATCGCTCACCGTGAAAGTCTTCCAATGCTTCACTAAGCTGCTGCACGGCCTCTCTTGATAGTGCATTCTTTCGTGCAGGACGGTTGAGAATAATCGTTCCACACGTTCCGTCACGTCGAATACTAATTAAATCTGAAGTTGAATTCATTCACTTGGCTTTACTAAACGCTTACTAGACTTACCTTGCCCCATTATCAAGATTTTGAACGAGAAGGAAACACAGCTTCCCTTACATTCCGACAAATTGTCGCCCAACAAAAAACGGCAGGTAGCGTTTACTACCTGCCGCAATAATTTTCAAACAATATTTAGTCGAATCTCAGGGTCGACAACAATACTGCTTCAGTGGAACGGTTAGGCACCCATTGCATCTTCGAAGGACCCTTCGGCAACGGGAAAACAGAGATTATCTCGCACCCACGCAATTCCATCTGCACTCGTGGCATCGCCGTCGCGGTAATTGCTTTCAGCCTCCACGACTAAAGGTGCAGTTTCAGTACCCATCACTTCACAGTAACGCTTAGCATAGCCGATCCGCAACATGACCTCGGCATAGCGAGTCATATTCAAATCTCCTGTAGCGAGATCGGTAAATTGCATCGCCCGGTTGTGCCAGTCAGACTCCATCTTTCGCAACGGCACACCTTTGTGAATTGTAAAATTCTTGACATGACATCCATAAACCCTCGATCCCACTTTAAGGAATCTTGACTCCCAATCCTCGCCTTCCCAACAATGCGACGGATCAGCATTGACGGCAAGACATTGATCACCGTCACAAATATCGACAAGCATGTTGAATTCATCCGCACACATCGCGGCCGTACCAGGATGGATTTCATGTGCCAGATAAATTCCAAGGCTATTAGCGTGAGCGCGTAGTTTCGCGGTCTTATCAGCGAACCTCTCTTTGCCGGACTCGACTAAATCAAATCCCGGCCCAGCCCAAAAACCCCACGGATAACCGGTGGCGAGTTCCCAACCAAAAGCAACCCCCCAAAACATGGGAAGAATTTTAACTCCCAGTTCCGCACAAAGGTCCATCAACTTGAGGCAGTAGGTTTCATACCAAACCTCCAACTCATCCGGAGATAAATTTTGGTTGGGGCCATGAATAAAGGGATGCCCCGACTTTGTTCCGGTCCACGCACTGGTGTGAACCCAAAATGGGCAGTGGGCGGAAATGCCGTCGAGCTTTAGGCCATTTTTTTCAAAGGCATCTCGAATCTCCTGGGCAGTTTTAAAACTAGTCCCGTCTTCAGAAGCTTCGAGCATATAGTTGGACGGTTGCGCTCCCGCAGCGCCTGAATCTTTTGCAAAAGCAAGGAAATCATCAAGTCCCTTGGGACCATGCTGAGCGCCTTCAATACTAGCGTGAAAAGCTGGATTTGCCATAGTTTATCGTCTTTGAAATGGGTGAGTCGAATAGGTTCAATTGTGAGTTGCCGGCATTCAGAAACGAACCAACCAGTGCAACGAGCGAAAGTTGACTATCGTTCATCGATCGCCACTGTATTGTGCCAAACAAACCAGAGGTTGCAACCATTTCCTTTACGGAAAAGCAGTAGATTGCACTTTCTAAATTTCAGAATGAAATTTCCACTGAAGCCAACGTGGACAGAGAGCGATGGGAGGCACGCTGATTCCAACACCAATTTGACCGCACCGCCCATTCCCGGTAATTTCGCTCAGGCTTGAGATGGGTCGAGTATTTGATTGTTTTTATGAATGGATGCTTTTACTCTGCTGCTACTCAAAACGTAATTTTGAATATCTGCGGTGGAAAACATAGAAACGGGATCGTCAGAGAAGCCAGTCCCAATCCGTAACGAAACGGTCCAATCGCGACCCGATCGTCACGGGTGGGCGGATGGTTAGGCCCCATCAACAACAATAATACCACCATGAGAATCAACATAAAATTATTGTGGTAAACCATATAGGCAATCGCAAATACAATCGTCGCCTGAGCTATCCAGTGTGCTTTTTTACCAAATAAGGTATACGTGATGTGTCCGCCATCCAACTGGCCAATCGGCATCATATTGAGCCCTGTGATTAGCATGCCGACCCAACCAGCAACAAACAGAGGGTTCAGCTGACTCATCCAGACAACATCGCCTGTCTCGTAACCGGGAACTTCGGTCACCTTAGCAAACCAATCAAGAAGAACCGGCAAACGAAACCCAAAACCGCCGTAGGGTTGCCCCGTTAAATCCAGCTGGCTGACCCCAAAGTACGCAATCGGCACGGCAGCCACCAAACCAACCAACGGCCCAGCAATCCCGATGTCAAATATTTGTTTCCGATCTGCGAGAGCGCCCTGCATTCCAATCACCGCACCAAGCGTTCCAATTGGATTAGCAGGGAACGGTAAAAAAAATGGATAAGACGCCGGCACACGGTAGATTAATGTCGCGATAAAATGCCCCATCTCATGCATAAATAAAATCAGCATGACACACAGCATGTAGATCAGCCCGGTATCCCAATTCGACAGTAACATTTGGCGAATTTCTAAAAGACTCCCCTGCTGAACACCTGGGTTCGAAATCGCCCGATAAAAAGGCTCGAAGAAATTAGGATTCCAGAGAGAGACTCCCACCCAAAATGTTGATAGGCAAGTCGCAAAAAACAAGCAAATTGGCAAAACAGTTTTTCGCTTAACCGAGCTCTGAGCAGCTGTCCTCGAAATCGGCACGTAATCCAAATCTGTTTCTGCTACAAGCGCAGGCTCGGCAGGCTGCAAGACTTCCGTCGCAGTTTGCTCCTCTTTTGAATTGCTCCAAGCAGAGTCTTCGGTTGGATTTTCGCCACTATCCTTCATGCTCTCAGGATACACCAACCCTTGCCCGGCGACTACGGGCACCTCTCCTCAATCGGTTTGCGTCGCTAAAAATCCGACCGGTTACCGATTGTGGCTGAGTGCGTATTCTCAGACACATCAAATTCCGGCGGACGGCACAACGCAACCAGCCCCAAGCCCTCGCAGCCAATTCAACGGCGCAAGGCTAGACAAAATCAGGGATCAGTAACGTGTAACACAATGACAGTGCAAACAGCAGACTCGTCAAGCACCTGCCCGCTAACTCTTGATGAATGAAAACTGTCCGACCATGAGCCAGACGGTAAAAAAACCAAGAGCGATAACTGTATTTAGACTTTCGAAAGACATGGATCTCTCCTCAACGGGGTAAATAAAGATCCCTCCTTGAGTACTCACACACCATCCATGCGTATCAAGGGTATCGGAATTTCAACGAAAGAAAAATTAAAGAAAATCCTGCGCCCCATAGACCTTTCGCAGTCAACAACAACCAAACATTCAAAATTGTTTAGGTAATCCGCAAGCCTTTCCATCGGTGTTCTATACTTAAAAACAATGGCCTGTTTTTGGACTTTATTATGCGATCAACTTACCTCAATCGGATTTAACTGGCTTGGCTGGACGGGCTTGGTCGATCAAAATAACGAGAAGATAACTCAAGACCGTCTATTTGAGCGAAAATATCTTAATGAACGACACACCTATCAAACCCGCCGTTGGCATCGACCTTGGGACCACCTTCAGCGTCATTGCTCACGTAAATGATGTCGGAAGGCCAGAGACCATCCCCAACGCGGAAGGGGATCTGTTGACGCCCAGTGTCATTCTATTCGATGAAGATGAAGTGATTGTTGGCCGTGAAGCCGCAAAGGCGAAAGCAACTGAGTTAGAAAAAATTGCCGACTGTCCAAAACGCCAAATTGGAAACCAGGTTTACGACAAAGTTTTTGGAGATCGACGCTACCCTCCAGAAGCCCTGCAAGGCTGGATTCTGAATAAACTAAAACGTGATGCCGCGCGCGTGGCTGGGGATTTCGACGAAGCCGTCATCACCGTCCCTGCTTATTTCGATGAAGTTCGCCGAAAATCAACACAGGACTCCGGCTTCATTGGAGGTCTCAATGTCCTCGACATTATCAATGAGCCCACGGCAGCCGCCGTCGCTTACGGTTACCAAGCGGGGTGGATCGACCTTACCGGTAAAGTTGCCGAACCCATCAATGTGCTGGTTTACGATCTTGGTGGCGGTACGTTTGACGTGACTGTCATGGAAGTTGGAGTCAATCGATTTCGGACAATTGCAACCGATGGAGACATGCGTCTTGGCGGTCAGGACTGGGATCAACGTTTGATTGACCACGTAGCGAAAAACTTCAAGGACAACTACGGAATTGATCCCACCGAAGATTCAACGGCACTTGGGAAACTGCTTCGCGACTGCAAAGATGCCAAAGAGACATTATCCTCTCGGTCAAAAGCGAGTGTCGAATGCGTTTTTGGGAGCTCCTCCATTAAAACGGACATCTCCCGTGAAATGTTCGAAGACATGACGCTGGACCTACTCGATCGAACTGATTTTACTGTTAGACAAACACTCAAAGCAGCCAAACTGGCATGGACGGATATCGACAAAGTCATCCTCGTTGGAGGTTCGACTAGAATGCCAGCCGTACGCGAGATGCTGACCTCACTTTCCGGACAACAGCCAGACACCACTCTCTCGCCGGATGAAGCGGTCGCTCACGGAGCAGCCTTGCGAGCGGCAATGCTGTCCAACCGTCACTCCAATGCTTTTGCTCCGAGTGAGATTAAAAACGTCAACTCACACACTCTCGGAGTGGTTGCTAATGAAGTCGAGACAGGGATCGCCAAAGTCGTGCCACTAATCCCTCGCAACACCCCCTTACCAGTTGTCGCTCGCCGTGTCTTTAAGACGCATCGCAAGAACCAGGAGTCAATTCTGGTGCAAATTGTGGAAGGGGAAAACAATACTCCGGAAGACTGTTCCCAACTGGGCCGCTGCGCTATCTGGGATCTACCAGACACCCTCGACGTTGGCACGCTGATTGAAGTTCGATTCGCTTATGAAGAGAACGGTCGATTAAAAATCAAAGTCAAAGTTGGCGGCACCACCCAAAAAGCATTCCGCTACGAAATCCAACGTCCGAACAGCCTCACCACTGAACAACTCGAGAGCTGGCGGGAATATATTTGCGAAACTGACGAATAACATTACCGGAAACGCGACTAATCAACGCCGCGTTTCACGGTCTGTCTTCAATTAGCAGTCAAATAAAATTTAGTGGGTCGCCGAACCGGCTTTACGTGGCAAGCGAATCTCTTCCACCATCTCTACCACCGATTCCGGCGGTGGAGGGGTCACGTAGGAAACCACGGTTGCTACTGAGAAATTGACCAACATTCCAACGAATCCGATTCCCTCGGGTGAAATCCCGAACACATAGTTCGTGTGATTTGCGATGAACTGGAAATAAATAATATATCCCAGTGTCAAACCAATTCCGGCCACCATGCCCGCAATCGCACCCTCTCGATTAATACGCTTGGAAAACACTCCCATTAAAATGGTTGGAAAGAAAGAGGATGCAGCTAATCCAAAAGCAAACGCAACCGTTTTGGCGACAAACTCAGCCGGTGGATTGATCCCGAAATAGGCTGCGATCGCCAGGAATCCAAACGACGCAGATCGCGCCCAAATCACTTCCTGAGAATCACTCATTCCAGGATTTACAATCTTCTTCATTAAGTCGTGCGAAATAGACGTTGATAAAACCAACAATAATCCGGCCGCTGTCGAGAGTGCGGCTGCCACACACCCCGCCATTACTAACGCGATGACCCACATCGGCAAATTTGCCATTTCAGGGTTAGCCATCACGAGAATATCTCGATCGTAATAAACCTCGTTTGCATTATCGCTCAATTCATTGGTAGTCAAACGAGGCTCATTCGGTGCTCGTTCGGGAGCTTCCGCGTAAATAGGCTTTAAGTCTTTACCGGCGAATACAGAACCGGCTCGATGCTGCATGACGCCATCTCCATTTTTATCCACCCAAGCAATCAGGCCTCGATCCTCCCAGCCCTTAAACCAGTCCGGCGCGTCAGCATAAGCTGTCCCTTGAACTTCCAAAATTAGATTCGTTCTCGCGAAGGCTCCGATCGCGGGCGCAGTCAAATAAATCACCGCTATAAACAGCAAGGTCCAGCAAGCCGATTTTCGAACAGCCTTAACTGACTTAACAGTAAAGAACCTCACAATCACGTGTGGCAACCCTGCGGTTCCGCACATCAACGCCGCAGTAATGCAGAACATATCCAACGTTTCAAGCTTTCCAACAGTGTAATCAGGGAATCCAAGATCCGTGTTGAGCTGATTTAATTTCGTCAACAACGGAACTGTGTCACCGGTCGCTTCTGTAAAGTTACCAATCAGTCCAAATTGCGGGATCACATTGCCAGTCAATGCCATCGAAATGAAAACAGCAGGAATCGTATAAGCAAAGACCATCACGCAGTACTGCGCTACCTGCGTATAAGTAATCCCCTTCATTCCACCAAGTCCGGCGTAAAAGAAAACAATTCCCGCGCCAATGATCACTCCCGTCCAGATTTCGATGTCAAATAATCTTGAAAAGACGAGCCCGACTCCCCGCATTTGCCCCATGATATAGGTCATACAAATAAACACGGCGCAAACAACACCGACCGCCCTCGCAAAATTCGAATAGAATCGATCCCCTAAAAAATCTGTTACCGTAAATTTGTTAAATTTTCGCAGATAGGGCACGATCAGTGTGGTTAATAGAACGAATCCCCCGGTCCAACCCATCAGAAATCGGGAAGCGTCGTAACCGCTCGCTGCGATAATCCCCGCCATCGAAATAAACGTCGCCGCCGACATCCAATCTGCCGCCGTGGCCATTCCATTCGCAAATGGAGAGACTCCACCACTGGCCACATAATATTCTTTAGTCGTGGCCGCCCGCGATCGCACTGCAATGCCGATATAAAGAGCAAAAGAGCCGCCAATGAAAATGTAATTCCATAAATCCTGATTCATTCTTCATCCTCCTGATCAAAACCAGACTTACCATCAAGAGAGTTCATCAAGACCATGTAAAGAAACAGCAAAATTAAAAAACCAATGATTGCCCCTTGCTGAGCCATCCAGAAACCAAACGGCGCACCTCCCATCGGTGGTAGCAATGCGTCCAACTTCTCCCGAAACAGCACACCGCAACCAAG
The DNA here is from genome assembly GCA_029979005.1 of Planctomycetota bacterium. Taxonomy (GTDB): domain Bacteria; phylum Planctomycetota; class Planctomycetia; order Pirellulales; family Pirellulaceae; genus Mariniblastus. Next base: position 30,895 of record JAPOIJ010000028.1, read on the forward strand.
AGAAAGGACAAACCAGATGGCGAGGATAAACAACACAATCTGAAGGCTTTTCGTCCAGTATACGTTTTGCCTGCCATTGTCCTGATTAGGGGTTTGGGGCGGAGAATTCATAGCGCTGACTTTATCTCAATAGATCGGGAAACAGGAATTACAAATAAATTCATGAACAAGTTAACTTCGAATAGCTTCACGTATTAGCAGACCAGAGTCAAATCGCTATGGCAGATCCAGTAGAACGCTTGAAGGCAAATCCAGAATCCTTGCCAGTTCTTCCATCGCCTCCCATGACTCAACGACCAAACTGGGATCTCGGAGATCTTCCTGCGAAAGGCTCTCTCGGTAATGGCGACACACCCACTCGGTCAATTTCCCGTACAGCGTCTCCGTAAGAATCACTCCCCCATGCATCGCCTTCTGCTGGCGATCGTTAAGCACAACTCTCAACCGGAGACAGGCCGGTCCGCCCCCATTATTCATCGATTCTCGCAGGTCCAGAAAAACAACTTCGTCAATGCTATTGTTCCCTTCGACGACCTTTGCCACGCACTCCCTCGCAGCCGGGTTCTCCTCGCACTCTATAGGGCAAATCAGGCTTACGCGACCGTCCTTTCGCGTGACCAATTGGCTATTAAATAAATAACTCGAAACCGCATCCGTCAGTGGTAACTCAGTATCGGAAAACTCGATAACCCGCAGGGAACTCCCGGTTAAACGTTCGAATTGTTTACCCAGTCGATCCAGCAACTCCCTTTGGTTGAAAAACGCCTGACGATGACACAATAACACGTCTTCGTGCCCAACCGCGATTACATCATTGTGAAACACCCCCGCATCGATCACTTCCGGGTTTTGCTGACCGAAGCATATTTGATTAGGCAGCAACTGGTGCTGACGCGCAACTGCCTCACTCGCCATCTGGGTTTGTCGGGCGGGAAACTTTCGAGGCATCTCGCCAGTACCATCTGACGGCATACCATAGACGAAAAACTCAAGCCCGATCTCTTTCCCAGCGCCGACAAAACGAGTGTGGTTGGCAGCCCCTTCATCGGCAAAACAAGCTTGAGCCGGAAGGGGCGGATGTACGCAGAACAGTTCTTCGGAATTGAAAATTGCCTTCAAATTACGAGCCGTCGAATTAACTTCTAACGATCGATGAAGTGTGCTTTGCAAATTTGCAGGCGTAAAGTGGAGTCGCCCATCGCCGCAATCAACTGAGGGCGAAACTGTCGCGGCATTGGCAGTCCACATGCTAGAAGCTGAATAGCAAACTGCTAATAATTCCGGCCGGTATCGATACGCACGATCGATTACCTCAGCGTCCGTTCCTTTAAATCCGAGCGATCTAAGGAACTCAAGACGCGGACGGCGAAGTGGCGGAAGCAGGCACTGCCGACCTGTCAAATCAGCCACTTGTTTCATCTTGGCAAGTCCCTGAAGCGCGGCAGACCTCGGATTAGCCACTTCGTGACGATGTAACTCAGACGCAATATTTCCAAAAGATAGGCCGGCATAATTATGCGTCGGACCAATTAACCCGTCAAAAAAATATTCCTGATTACTCATCCGATTCAATTCCGTTAGAAATTGCCTGTTTCTTCATTTCCGTCCGGTAAGTTACGGTATCAGGAACAGTAATGCCTCCGGACACAATCGCCTGAAGTGTTTCTTCTAGATCCCAATTTAGCTCGACCACGTCCTCCTGCTCAACCATCAACATATAGCCTGAAGTCGGCACAGGGGTGGTGGGCACATAGACACACAAGATGGTTCGCCCTGAGTTGACGTCTACGCTTTCCCCGGTCACGAATGCCGGAGCTTTCATTCCAGGATGCGGGAACTCGACTAAAACAACCCGTTTAAATTTTTCAGAACTGTTTTGCGAGCTTGAAATCGCCTGAAAGACATTATTTACCGCAGAGTAAACAGAACTGACGCCTGGAACATTAAGCAAAACCCAATCAATGGCACGGTGAATGCGCGACCGAAAAAACATCCCCGCAACAAACAGGAAAGCAAGTATTAAAACGAATGCCGCTAAAGAAAAAAGAGAGTCGATTAGGAAAGATGTCTCATCTTCGCTCGGCAACCAACGAGATTTCAAATGGCTTGAAATCGGCCCCAAAGCAAGCGAATAAAGTGTGTCGTAAAGCCATTTGATAATAGCAAACGTAATAAACAGTGGCATCAAAACGAATAACCCAGCAATAATTCGGTTTCGGATTGTTCGAATGTCACCCAATTCGTAGCCCCTCCAAAAATCTCAAAACAAAAATGCCGGATTAAAAATGAAAAACACCGGTCGGCTCAATTCGCACCGACCGATTTGCGATAACAAATTTGCGTCAACAAATCTTCGCCAACCGCCCGCATTAGACCCCAACCCTTCATTCGCGAGGATACCGATTTGCAGCTTTTTTTCATCATTGCCGTCAAAACAATTGGGAGCAACCGCCAGCAACTTAATTCACGAACTCAAACGAATCCTGCAAATACAGAGCCGAATCTCAATAAAATACTTCAAGAGTTTCTTCTCTCAGCTCCGCAGCAAACTCAGCCTATTTCCTGTAGTTCAGCAACGTGTTCAAGATAAAGTAAGCCACTTTGCTTTGAATCTGTAATTTTTGAGTTTACAATGGGATTTTCGATCGGCGAATTCCCCCTAACAAACCTAGCAATTATGGACAAACCTGAAATATCCGTAGGCATCGACCTCGGAACAACTTTTTCAGCAGTGGCTCATATTGATAATGAAGGCAGACCCCTGACAATTATTAATAGTGAAGGGGAACTCACGACACCAAGTGCTGTTTTTTTTGATCACGATGCCGTAATTGTTGGTACCGAAGCAACTATTGCGGGGGAAAGCGACACTGACCGTCTTGCAAGAAATGCCAAACGAGACATGGGAGGCGCTCGCTATCGAAAAAAAATTCGCGATTGCTTTCTTCCACCTGAGGTCATTCAATCCCTCATTTTGAAACGTCTTAAAAGCGATGCGGAATTAAAGCTCGGCGAATTTACAAAAGCCGTGATCACTGTGCCCGCCTATTTCAATGAACCACGCCGCAAAGCCACACAGGACGCGGGGGAGCTTGCCGGGATCGATGTGATTGACATCATCAACGAACCAACCGCCGCCGCGCTGGCCTATGGCGTTCAGCAAGGATTCCTCAATGCCCGAGGAGCCGCGAAAGAGGTTGAACGAGTTCTTGTCTACGACCTCGGTGGAGGCACCTTTGATGTCACGCTCATGGAAATTAAGAACTCCCACTTCAGAACAATCGCCACTGCCGGTGATGTCTATCTTGGCGGAATTGATTGGGATCATCGAATTTTTGACTTTGCAATGAAGGAATTCGAAACCAAGCATCAAATCTCGTTTGCAGATGACAACTCGCTTAAAGAAAAATTAATGAACCAGTGCATCCGAGCCAAAGCTTCTCTTTCGGCTCGCTCGCAAACGATCATTCGAATCGAGCACAAAGGGGAACGCTTTAAAATCGAAATTACCAGAGGCCAGTTCGAGGAACTAACCAAAGACTTACTCGAACGCACTAAACTCACAACCGAACGTTTGCTGCGCGACGCAAAAACAGACTGGTCGTCAGTGACTAAACTCTTACTCGTTGGCGGCTCCACTCGCATGCCGATGGTCGCAAAAATGCTTGAGAAAACTTCCGGTTTAAAAGTCGATCGCACACTCTCTCCAGATGAATGTGTCGCCCATGGCGCGGCAATTTACGCAGACATCCTCATGAAATTCGGACAGGAAGCTGGAACCGGTATTTCAATTAAAAATGTGAACTCTCACGACCTTGGCGTTTTGGGAATTGACTCGAAAACCCAAACACAAAGAAGAAAGATAGTCATCCCGCGGAATCACAGCCTTCCCACCAAGGCTGCCCGAAAATTTCGAACGGCAAAAGATGGACAGACGCAAATCGTGGTAAGAGTTATTGAGGGAGGAACAGATACAGGGCAGGGGGCGACACTAATTGGTAAATGCATTGTGCAAGACTTGCCCGCAGGCATTAAGCAAGGGACCGAGGTCGTCGTTTCCTTTAATTACCTTAACTCGGGAAGAATCGATGTCGTTGCAGAAATACCTGAACTCAAAATCAGCGCCGACACAGCCATCAATCGCGCCGATGGCATGACCCGTGCAGACATACTTTCCTGGAAAGAAAAACTTGCCTCCAACACAGACTTACTTGATCTAGCGGAACCGGCGAAGGATAGCAGCGCAGCAATCACACCTCCGACCCTTGCTTCGCCAACTGTCGAATCTTCAAAACGCTCCAACCCACCCAAACCACCACGAGCAACCCCGGCTATCGTGCCCGCAATTCCCATGGCCGTGCCAGAAAAACCGGCTATCCCCGAAATAAAAATCACAAAGCCAAAAACCAAACGGAAAATCGACATACCCTCGGAAGACGAAATGTTTGTATTTGAGGAAAGTTCACCAGCTACTGCTCCCGGAGACTCAGCTTTAGATTTCCTTAATGACAACAAGCAACCTTCTGCAGGAGGTTCTGAGCTAGACGACTTTCTTGCTGACTTGGATCTCGACTAACGCATCGCTCTGATTTTTTTGATTAACGCCACCTCACCATCTCAGACACTTTTTTCAAATGCCAATTGAATTTGATCCTTACTTAGAATGGCTTGGAATTCAGAGCACTGAACGCCCGCTGGATCATTATGCACTACTCGGATTAACACGATTCGAAAGCTCCGAAGCGCTAATCGATCAACACTCCGTTCAGCGTATCGAATTGCTTCAAGATATTGCCACCGGCAGTGAACAGGTTGAGATCTCGCAAAAGATCTTGAACGAAGTTTCAGCAGCGAGAGTCTGTTTACTGGATCGGCAAAAACGAACCAAATATGATCTCCAGCTAAAAAAACAACTCGCCGGCTTTGATTCCGCGGAAAGCCGATTGGCACGGTTTACGTCCAATGCAGATTCCGCCGACCCAAGAGAATCACCAGCAAAAGAATCACCAGCAAAACCAGTCGCTCCAATCAGCCTGGCAATTTCCACAGATCTAGAATCTAAAAAACGCAAATCTGGGGAAAACCCGATTCCTAGAATCAACAAAAGGAAAAAGCCATGGGTTTTCCCGGTAGTAGCAATGATCATCCCATTACTGATGGGAATTGGAGTCCTCCTTGGCGTCTACATTTTTTTAACACCGCAATTGCGAGAAGATTTTGACAAACTTAATTACGGACGAAGTAACGTTATTGAGACAAGCCACGACGAAGCCTCTCTGGGAGATCCGTTAAAGCTCAACCCCGCACAACTCCCGAAGCCGACTACGCCGCCGAAATCAACCAAAAATCCAAAACGAAAAAAATCCTCGCCGAAAAAAGTTGCAGTGCCAACCGATAGCGGCGGCAAAATTATCGCTAGTTTTTATGCCGACCCAGCCATGGTTGGTGGCAACAACGCTAAATCACCAACAGCACTCGACCCGGAAAAACAAGATTGGAAAAAAGACCCGAAATTCACCACCGACTTAAGCAAACCAGTGTCTTCGAGTAACTCAAAAATCGCCGCCTGGATGATGAGCGGAGATGAGGAGTGCAATGGGTTTGGCTTTAAACAAAATATTTCGGAAAATGAATTCGAACTGATGTACGAGCATGGCTGGCAATTAACGGTTATCGCAAAATTGGACGAAGGTTCCTATCAGTTTCAGATCCTTCCCAGTA
>JAPOIJ010000050.1 GCA_029979005.1 Planctomycetota bacterium
CTCAGCTAGATAGGGATCGGGAGGGAAGCAAATGGCGAAATGCGACGAAGGCTATCTGTGTAGTATTTGCGGAGGCGATGTTGAGAACATCACTCAAAGCGATCTGTACCTAAGGTATGTTACGGGAATGCTGGATCCGGAATTACTGCATGCAGAGCCCGAGCGACACATTCGCTGCAATCCAACGCTCGCACAGTACATCGTAGCTGAGGACTTTGAGGCGGTCCAAGTCGAAGGCGACTTTGATAAATCCCAACTCGACCAAGCCCATGTTCGCCAACGTGAATCGCTGGTCACCCGGGGGTGGCAACGACTGAAAGAAATTCGCAGTCTCGGAGAAGTATCAATCTTGGAATTCCCGCTTCCGGAAGCAATTGAGAAATTCAAAAAACGAGCCGTTTCAACGCGAGGCTCAAACGCGAATTCCGAATAGGTTCATCTTCTTAATTGCAATTGACAGCACCACGTTTTCGGAATGCGCTAAAATTTATCTGGAAATGTAAAAGTGCCGTCGTCTCCGTTCGGCAAATCGATTACCTCCACGACAGCCTCGACTTTTAGTGGTGCATATAAATGAGGAAACAACTGCCCACCCCGTGACTCTTCCCACTTAATCTCATGCCCAAGACGGTTGATCTCAACACACAACAAAAGCAATTCCTTCTGCCCCTGAAAGTGTTTTTCTACTGTCTCTCGAACTTGGGTTTCCGTAGAAAAGTGAATATATCCATCCTCAAAATCGACTGGAGCTCCCGCAAAAACGCCCGCATCCTGCGCCGCCTTCCATTCAGAACGGTTGGTTACTTTATAAATCAAGTTTGGAAATTCAGAGTTCATCTATCTCATCTCAATTTAAATTTAGTTCGTCATACGACTGACCAGACGGCAGATCACTCGTGGGTTAAAATAGGAGTGAACAATTTGGAAGATGTCTAACGCAATCATGCACCTGCAATTCTTCAGATAAAATGCTGCAGTGAGATAAAACCCCCAAAGTGTCCGTAGAACAGACTTCGTCACCCTCCGACAAAATTATCTTGCCATATTTGGGCAACTTTTGATACGGCTCCGAAAAACCACGAACCAATAGTTTTCAGACGTTGATTTCGCACTCTCCGAAAAACATCCTCACCCAACAGCCTACTTTGGGTCGTAAGCACATTGGTGTTGCAGACTTGTTATTGCGAACACGATACATGATCGACCTTTTAATAACCCCATCGAATACGGTTAGGAAGACACTGGATCGAACTGGCGTGGAATTGCCTGTAACATTTGCTCGTAGTGTATCTTGACTTGGGTTAAGTCAATTTGATTGAGAAAGCTAGAGTAAGTTAAATAGCACAAAAGAAACCGCATATCCTTTGCCCAGGGAGGGAGGAATTTGGGTGGATGGCAGATTCCGCGACTAGCCAGAATGCCGATGACCGGTAGATTTTCAAGATCTAATTTTCCGACAAACAATAATCGCAAGCAATCCGCTCTGCCGGCGGAGACCATGGTTCGAAGAAAATTGTGAACCTTCAACAAACCTTCGAGGTAAAGAATATCTTTCGTAAACGGACCTCCACCGGTAAGCAAGCCACCTCGAAAAACCCGCCTCGTATTTTCAAATGCTTGCTCTCGGTCACCAATCCTCTCGAGATAAAACCGGTAAACTTCCAGAAAATCGGCTCCGTCAATTGCCATCTGAATCGCAATCACCCGGTCGGCCAGTCGTCGAAATCGATTTAGATCCATCGAACCGGTAATGAACTCCGAAAAAACCGCCAACCCCTCCTGCGTCGCCGTTGTTCCCGGGCGACTTGCTGCAAGTATCGAAACATTCGGTTGAGCCAATCCATTCAACCAAGTCCCGACATGCACGTGCGCTTCGTGATGAATCAACTGCCTAAGATCCCGGTCGGTAAATTTTGCGCCGCGTCGAATTCGAATCCTTGAGGGTCCAGCGAGAGCATTCGCCGACAACTCATCCACCAAAGAAACTTGCGGAGCTTGATCGCCAAATGATTTTTGTACTTCCAGACGAATTGCTGCTGCAACCTCACTGGCGGTCACCATAGAATCATCTAGACCCGCCAAGTCCATTCCCTCAAATTTTTCAAAGGTGGAATCAAACTGCATTGCCAATTGCAATGTCGAATTCTCATGATCAGAAAGTAGATCGTGCGGTAATCCGTACAACTCCGAAGAATATCTAAAAAAATCGGGTGTGCCTCGAGCTGCCAACATCTTCGCCGCAGTCTCAATATTGAACGCCGAAATGTGGAGCCACTCGTTGACGATTTGCTCGCACTTGAATGAAGCCCGCGCGAGGACGACACGTTCAAGGGCATCACTCGGATCAAATTCAGAGTAATCGACACGCGGCAATTCCTTCTCTTTGTCTGCGAAAAATCGTTCACGAACTTGGGTTGGCCACGAAAGATGAGTCAAAATCCTCACCGAACGCGATGCTTGGCTCAACAAGCCGCAGGCATTCCGTATTCTCAAAGTTTCCCGATTATCCGACATTTGGCCCTACCGCATTAAATTTATAAAAGCCCGTAGATTAGCGGCATTCGTTTAAAACAAAGACGCAGAAACGAGATAACTAAACGACTTCGGGCTTGTAACATTCATCACAAATCTCACCCGCACTCTCACTATATCGTGTAAAATCTAGAGGCTCTTCAGCTCAAATAGCAACCAAGCCCGTAATGATTGCTAGAAGAGTTTGCGATCATTGCCTTGTTGAGAGAAAATTTCCCATGAACGGATACTGGCAGGATTCTTAATTAGTCATAACTGAGTGGATCTCAAATGATTTCCCGCGTCGCCACCTTGTCCGGTTCAAATCAATTCGGAATCGGTAACTAAAAGAAACAGATTGCAAAAAACGAACACACAATTTCATGAAAGCTAGCCGTGCATCTTTTTAATCAAACCATCATTACATTTTTGGTCACCACTGTCTTGGTGATTTCTGTTGGAATTCAACCAAGTTCTGCCCAGGAAGCCGACGCCTCTCCAAATTTCACGATTGGCTCGAAAGCTCCTGACCTCGATATCGAATTCTGGATAAGCGACCGAAACGGCTTGCTTCCTCAAACTTCGAAAATTGAAGATGGAAATATTTATGTCATAGAATTCTGGGCCACTTGGTGTGGGCCGTGTATTGCGGCAATGCCCCATATTTCAGAACTGCAGGACAAACATTCTTCGGACAATGTTCAAATCATAAGCATCAGTGATGAAGACCTTGATACCGTAACTAAGTTTCTTGAACGACCAGTTGCCGGTGACTCCACAGGTAGAACGTATGGCGAACTCACTAACAATTATTCGTTAACGATCGACCCTGATAAATCTGTTTTTAATGACTATTTTGCGGCCGCCAAACGAACAGGAATACCCTGCGCATTCCTCATTGGAAAAACCGGACTCGTGGAGTGGATTGGACACCCAATGAGGCTTGACCAACCGCTTGAAAAAGTTGTTTCAGGGGAGTGGGATCGAAAGGCGTTTGCAGTTCAATTCAAAAAACAGGAGGAAGCAAGAAAACGTCAAATGATGTTAAATCTTGCCATGCGATCGGTTGGCGAACAGATGCGAAGCGGCAACCCAGAAAAAGCGCTCCAGCTAATGGACGAACTGATTGACGATGAACAGTTCAAATCAAATAAAAAGCAACTAACCATGGCTCGCATGGGAATATTGATTTCAAGCAATCGAGCCGAAGCGGCCAACGAGTTGAAAATTTTTACCAACGAAAACAAAAATGATCCGATGGCACTTAACAGTATCGCCTGGAGTATTTATGAAAAACACGAAAAAAGCGGTGACGTAAGTGCTGCCGTCCTCGAGCAGGCAAAGAAAACTGCCGAAGCTGCGGTTAAGGCTGCTCCGGATAACGGGGCGATCCTCGACACCCTGGCACATTTTATATACGTCGTCGACGAGAATCTTGACAAAGCGATTGAGATGCAGCAGAAAGCTGTCGACAACGGTGGAGCCCAAAGAGAAGAACTTTTAACTTTCTTAAAACAACTCAAAGAAGAAAAGAAGACTGGTAAAAAACAAAAGAAGTCAAAGCCAACCTTCGATTTTTAAAAACTCAATTGAGTCAACCGTTCTTGCCTCCTAAACTCCTCTAATTCATACATTGTTAACCGCGACAAAACACCAGTCCGAATTCGGGCTGGTGTTTTCGTTTTAAAATAATCCAATGCCAGTCGAGGAATCTGAGAGTTGCAGATTTCAAACCGGATTTCCGCCAACAATCTGTTAACGATCTTTCAGTTCCACACGGAATGAGTTGAGATGTGGCAAAGTGAGTGATAAATTAAAGGTTTAACCAGAACACGAAACCTCCGGTCAACGAGCACCTTTTCATGAAATTCAATTGCCATTTACGAACGAGTTTTATCTTCAACATTTGTTTAACAGCATTTGTACTGTTAGCCATTCAAGCATCACTGGTTAACGCTCAAGAAAAGAACCCTCAAGAAAAATCAGTTCCTCAATTTAAAGACGGTGAAGCTCAAGAAGTTGAAGGATTCAAAAACCCCAAAGACTGGATTACCCATGATCTTTGGGTTCAAACAGATTTTGATTCCGATCAGGATGGCTCACCCGACCGAATGCACGTTTCTGTGACTCGCCAGAAACAAACGGAGACTGAAGGATTAAAGGTTCCTGTAGTTTACGTCACCAGTCCTTACTTTGCGGGTGTCAGTTCAACCTCGAAAGAATTCATGTGGAATCCGAGCCATGAACTTGGAGAAGTGCCACCAAAGCGAAACAATCCACCGCAAATTACAACCAAAACCCAACGCCCCTTTATAAGCCAATCTCATCACAGGGCGTGGATTCCCAGAGGCTTCGCCGTTGTCCATTCGTGCTCCCCTGGAACAGGACTTTCACAGGGATGTCCAACGGTCGGCGGGATCAATGAATCATTAGCCCCCAAAGCCGTTGTCGATTGGCTGTGCGGACGCGCTAAAGGTTACACCACTCCAGATGGTTCAGACGAAGTTCTCGCTGATTGGTGTACCGGTAAAGTTGGCATGACGGGAACCTCCTACAACGGAACGCTACCAATTGCCGCTGCGACAACAGGAGTTGAAGGGCTCGAGGCTATCATTCCAATTGCTCCGAACACCTCTTACTACCATTACTACCGCGCCAATGGACTCGTTCGACACCCCGGCGGTTATATGGGGGAAGACATTGATGTGCTCTACAATTTTATCCATAGCGGCGACCCCGAAAAACGAGAACATTGTGACTGTGAGGTTCGCGACAAAGAGATGGCGAATAACCAGGATCGTTTGACAGGAGACTACAACGATTTTTGGGCCGGTCGCGACTACGCCAACGCACTCGACAATTACAAGGCAGCAACTTTAATGGCACACGGTTTTAACGACTGGAATGTGATGCCAAGCCATACGATTCGGATTCATGAAAAACTGAAAGCGAAAGGCGTGCCACTTCAAACCTACCTCCATCAAGGAGGCCATCGTGGATACGTCCCGATGAAATTGATGAATCGATGGTTCACTCGCTATCTTCACGGAATAGAAAATGACGTCGAAAAAGATGCCAAAGCCTGGGTCGTTCGAGAAGATGCTCGCCCACAAAACCCAACGCCGTATAAGGACTATCCCAACCCCGATGCTGCTCCCGTATTATTGATGCTCGGAGAAGGTGGAAAGACCACTGGTTCTTTAGAAATCGCCGGAAAGACTAAAACTCAAGGTCAAGAAACGCTGGTTGACGATGTCCAGTTTAGTGGGAAGAAACTTGCGCAGTCGGCCGATTCCGATAATCGGTTGCTATACGCGACAGCCACGCTTAAGGAACCCGTCCATCTTTCGGGAACCTCCACCTTAAAAATTAAGCTCGCCGCAAACAAACCAGCCGCCAACCTGTCTGTTTGGCTAGTTTCACTTCCTTTCAGTGACTCGTCTAAAATCAACGATAACATCATCACACGTGGGTGGGCTGACCCTCAAAACAACGTCTCGCTTACCGAAAGTGCTCCACTGGTTCCAGGCGAATTCTACGAACTCAGTTTTGAACTTGAACCGGATGATCAAATCGTCCCGGCCGGACAAAAGATTGGCTTGATGATTTTCTCAAGCGATCGAGACTTTACGCTCTGGCCTGATGCGGGAACTGAACTGACAATTGACCTTAGCGGCACTACGCTGGAAATCCCGGTCGTCGGCGGCACTACAGCCTTTGAGAAAGCGGTTTCAAACAAAAACTGAACAAGTATTTCTTTGGTAAGTGAGTTTACTCACTATTCCCTTAAATGTTCGGTTGCTAGCTTTCTTGCGCGGCGGTTTCCCCATAAGGGTCGAATACCAACCAATCGAGGGGGGGCTTTTGTCCCCACAGTCGTAAAGTTTGTAGCGATCGATCTCAAAATCGTTATTACTCGGATAAGTAAGGTAAAATGCTGTAGGTTCCATCTCGGCTTAATTCGAGCCGAAAAGATGATTAGGGCAAGACCGGTTCTGGCGACCTCAAGCCCTCATTAATCATGGCGTTACGGTTTTCCGATTAAACGGATTAAGATTTAACGGATCACGATCTTGATGTTAAGCAACACTCCAAACAAAAACTGCCCAACACGGCACACCGTTCGATCCGGTCTGTCGCTACTGGAGTTATTGGTGGTCCTTACGATTCTAATCGCTCTTGGCGGAATCGTTGTTTCAACTTTGCCGGGAATGCTCAAAAGAACGCAGGTCGCGACCGCTGCCTCGAACATACCTGAGATTGATGCAACCGTCCGACGCAGTTCACTACTTTCTCAAGGTAAGATTGGGAACCGCTTTGATGCTTTGGTTGCCGGTTCCGACTCACTCGATGGAAGTATTCCCAGCTACATTGGCGGGTCGGAAATCTTCGAGACAACTAATTTGAGTGTTGCCGATGTAGGTGCGCTTCGCGAAATCGGTATCACCGAACTCGTGCCAGCGGCGGCAGAGACAATCAACGCGACTTATAACTCCCACGATCAGACGCCCGTGGAAATTGGCACTGACTCTAACGTGTGTAGCCTCAGTGACGATTCAGCAACAACCATTCTTCCACAAGACTGGAATCTGGAACCGGCGGAAAATGCAAAGTACATTGTGGTTGGATTGGGTGAGCAATGTACGATGGTCGGCGCCGGTGCAAGGGCTGCTTTCTCGGAAAGCCCGGTCCACTTTTCAGATAGCCGCGAACAAAGTCCTGACGACATGTACTCACGTTATTTATTGCTCGTCGAAATCAGATCTGTTGACGAACTTAAATCGGTTGCCCGTTACGTCGGTGCCGCGATTCCCGGGCGAGATGGAATTCACAGTGTCTCCAAGGAACTGGAGGACTATTACACGGATTAGCTTGCAACTGTTTTCGTGTTGGTAACAAATTATGGTCAAAATCAATACACACACACATCGCGGTCTAAACAAGGGTGGTTTGACTCTACTTGAGTTACTAGTCGTGTTGGTGATTTTAATCGCTACTGCTCTGATTATTTTCCCGACCTTCGACAACATTGACATTGCCTCGCCCACTGGAGAGGCGAATAGCCCTGTCGAGATTGCCACGCAGGCAACGCTGAACACCGTTCGTGAGGCAATGGCCGGTGAAGACGGCGTGATAGAGTCGTTATCGCACAAAACCAACGCACTCCCGCGGAAAATTAACGATCTTCTTAAAGAGGATGCTCCAGAGCATATGGAGGAAGCCGCACCCGAGCTTAAGAACTACGACCCCGTTAACAAGATCGGCTGGCATGGTCCCTACGTGCACGCGACAGGCCGTAACAAAACAGGTGAGCCCACGATCGTTGACGGCTGGGGAAATGAACTTGAGTTACAGGTGGACTTTGATCAGGACGGAACCATCAACCAAACGGAATCAAAATTTATTCGCGTCGTTTCGGCTGGCCCTAATGGGGAAATTGAAACGCCCGATGACATCACTAATATGAAACCGGGCGAGAACGAGGTCAGTGAACTCACCCTTTCAGAGTGTGGTGACGACCTGGTAATGTTTCTCCGCTACCCTGATAACCGCAAGTAATACCGGGATCGAGATCGGTTCTAGGAAGTCGGCTCGTGAAACACTGGCCTAGCCATACCGAGGACCAATGAGATGGCCCCCATTTGCTCAGCCCAACCTAGTCATCTCATCCCGCGTCGGCGGTTCCGTTCCGGCTTGACTCTTCTCGAGCTGATGGTGGTACTCGTTATTTTAGCCATCGTTGCAACCGTTGCTGTTCAGTCCCTGCAACCACAAGTCGATAGTCAGAGATTTGACTCGGCAGCCAGATTGCTTGAAGAAATTAAAGTTGCCACGCTCGGTCCCTCCCAAAAATTCCAGCTCGATGGAACGCCTATCGTTTCGGGATTCGTCGCTGATGTGGGGCGGTTTCCACGAATCGAAACCAGTGAGAATGATACCGAGGAGTTTTTGTCGCTAGGCGAGTTATGGTCAAACGAAAACCAACTTGCAAGTCAATTCCCCTTTCAATTTCGAGCCGGCCCTGAGCAACCGGTGGACTACTCCACTATTCGACTTCCCTGTGGCTGGAGAGGCCCCTACCTGCAACTTCCCATCGGGACAAAACAACTCGTCGATCCGTGGGGGCGGCCTCCAGAACCGGTCCTCGACGAAACGGGAACTCTCGGACAGTTGCAAATAACGATCCCGTTATCTAACAACCAAACCGAACCACAGGTGCTGGCAGCGAATTTGTCAGGCGGAAAAGTTGAGGTAACCGGCAAAGTCCTCCTCGATCGTCCTGAAAGTGCTACCGTTCAGATTGCATTGTTAACCCCAGACCCAAATTCCTCCTTGACGTCACTCGTCGTATATGACGATGAAGACAAACAGCCAGAGTCCTTTTTATTCCGCGGCGTTCCAGTGGGCTTTCGCGCCCTCGTCGCCGACGTTAACGGGAAACGGCAAATAAAATACCTGCAAGTCACTCCCAATAGTCCACCCGTCGTTTTTGATTTTCAATCACGAGCGTCGACCATCAACGAATAAGACAACACCAATATAAAGCTCGCCTCAAAACCAATCACGCTTCATCAATTAAAGCGAGGTAACGGGAGTCGGCTCCCCGGGCAAACCCTAACTCGCTAAAAATTTTCGCACACACAATGGCCAAACGATCAGACATATCGATTCTGCTTTTTTTTGATCGACAGATGGTGCGCGCCGATTTTGGCAAAGACATCTCCCAACCCAGCTTTTACTTACAGGAGACGGTAGATGTCGAGTCGACTTTGTATGAGGCCATCATTCAGGTCACTCAAAACCAGCCGAGACTGGGAAGCAAGACATTGGTACTCTCAGCCGATGTTTGGTCGCAGATCGTCCTCCTTCCAAAACTTAGCGTAAGTGGAATTGAGCCCGCCGATCTCGAGGAAGTCCTTAAGTTTGAAGCGGAAACTCTATCGGGCATCGACATCGACGAAATCTCGCTCGCTTCAACGAATCTCGGGGTCGAGGATGACTATCAAAAATTTTGGGTTAGCGCGATTAGAAATGCTGATCTAGATGCGATCAATGAGCACCTCGAATCCCTTGGCTGCCGCGACACTCTCATTGCCCACCCATCCGGTTTCGCAGCGGACACGGATGCTAGAAGCAACCGGCGAACGCTTGAGGTATGGGAGGACCTGGTTTTCCACCTCACCGATAACTCCACGCGACTGGAACAGGTCAAACAACGATCATCCGAACCGCTCGAATCCAGTGAACCAATTCTCACTGGCAGCCAAAACATCGATTTGGATGAAGAGCATGCGACATTTGAGAATTTGACAGACGACGCGACCGTAAAACGCTGGGCTGGAATCGTCGCTCATAACTATCGAAAACGTCTGGACTCAATCCTTGCCCCGCGGCTTAGACATTTTGATCGCACGCCAACCCGCCCAATTCGACATATTTTTTCAGGGATCATCGCGCTGCTGGTTGTTGGATTTTGTTTCTGGCACGCACAATATGTCCAACAATACAATGAAAACTTACAAGCTAAAATTTCTGAACTCGAAGCACCGGCCGCCGAAAAGAAGAAAAACGACGGCCAACTGATTCAAATTTTAGAAAAGCGAGCGGAAGTCGAAACCGCAGTTACCGCGCTTGGCGATGACCTGAAACGAATTACTTTTTTTCTTGAAAGCCAAAACAATCGCTTTGCCACACTACTGGAATTACTCATCGAAATGCGAACCGAGGACCTCGTGATTGAACAAGTTGAGGGGACTGAAGATGGTATTCTCATTTCAGGAGTCTCCCTCAATGGTGAAGCCGCTCAGGGACTTGCAAAAAGCCTTCGCGAGCGATCCGTCAAACTGGGCTGGGCAGTCAATCCCGCGCGACAGGAAGGCCAGCAAAAACTAACGACGGGCGGTCCCTGGGATTACAAAATTTTGTTAGCGGAAACGGGGCCGTTCGAATCTGCGGTCCAGCCTCGGAAAAAGAATCGAATAACAACCAACTAACCATCTACTTACGTCTCGTACCAGTTAATACGTCTCGTGCCTGCTTAACGGTCGCGATTGCAAACCACCATTACTTGATCTTTTATCCTCACCAATTTTTATGGCGATCACACCACTCAAAGATAATTCAAAACGAGAACGGTTTCTGCTGATGCTGTTCCCGGCTGCTTTGATATTGGCGGTTTACTCCGTTGTATTCGCCATTCCTTTGCGCCAGCAAAAATCGAAAATTGAGGCCGAGTACAACACGGCAAGGCAAGCGGCGGTTTCAGAGGAGGCCGCTCAACTTTCAAAACAATACCTCGAAAACGAGAAACAGAGCCTGGAAAGATTAAGAACGAGAGAGTCAAACTCCAAAGAACAAATCAGAGAACTTAGCCAGAGCTGGAGAAGCCGAAAATCCCGCCTCGAAACCTTCGAGAAAATCACCGAACTGATGCGTGACTACAATCTTTCAATTGTCTCGCAAGGTGGCACCGATAGCATGACGGTCTCGTCGTACATGCGTGATTTATTTGAAATGATGAACGAACAAGCGGTTCAGGAACCAGTCGAATTTTGGCCGGTGGAAGTCAAAGGGGCTTTTTTTGACGTCTTAAAATTCCTAACCGATGTCAACACCGTTGCCAAGAGCATCATTCCCGTTTCGATTACAATGAAACCAGACCCGGAAAACAAAACCCAGAAAATGTGGACGATCGTTTTCGTTATTTAATGAACGAAACCTAAAATCAAGCATGGCCGTACTGCCTATCGTTGGAAGAGACTAATGACGCCCGCAAACTCATCCTCTGAATTTCTAGACGCTCTCTTAATAAGCTCTATTGATGCTGGCGCTTCGGACATCCATTGCTCGGTAGGAGAACCGATCCATTTCCGGATCGATGGGATGCTGAACAAAGCTGATTTCCCGGTGCTTGATAAAAATCAGTTCACTTCGAATTTGGCTGAGGCATTCGCAAACTCTATTCTCTCTGCGCCACAACAAAAACAACTTGCTTCGCGGGGGTCGGTTGATGGCGCGTTTTCTATCGACGGCAACCATCGATTTCGATTTAACATTTACCGTCGACAGGGACAGTTATCTTTTTCCTTCCGCCGGCTTTCCAATACCATCCCCACCCTCGAACAACTTGGGTTGAATCCAAGGCTGTATGACAAATGTTCACTCAAAGATGGATTAGTCCTTGTGGTTGGGCCGACCGGGTCAGGAAAAAGCACAACCATTGCTTCGTTAATCGATCGAATTAATGCCCAACGAGCAAGTCATATTATTACGCTCGAGGATCCAATCGAGTTTATTCACCCATCGCAAAAAGCATTGGTAAACCAGCGACAAATCGGCGTAGACGTAGATAACTTTCACCAGGCGTTAATCGACGCCGTCCGTCAAGATCCAGACATTATTCTGGTGGGCGAACTAAGGGACGTCGAAACGATCCGAACTGCAGTCACGGCGGCTGAAACTGGACACCTCGTGTTTGCTTCACTCCACGCAGGCGATTGCAAGACCGCGATCGAACGACTAATCAGCGCTTACCCCGCTGAAGAGCAAGAACTCGCGCAGCGACTGGTCGCCACTGTTCTGAGAACAATCGTAGTCCAACATTTATTGCCGCGTCTTGCCGTTAAGGATCAAACACCCGATCCTGCAGCAATCTCCCAAAGGGTACTGGCCAGCGAAGTGATGCATGCGAATCAGGCAATTTCAAATTTAATTGCCAACGCTAACCTAAATCAGCTTTCTTCAATTATTCAAAACAGCAGCGAAGAAGGGATGTGGACCCTCGATGACAGTCTCGCGCGTTTGTGGCGACAGCGTTTGATTTCGGAACAGACTGCCTTTGGGCTCGCTCGCAACCCAGAAATCCTGTCTCAGATCTCACTTCGTACCCGAGCTTGAACGAACACACATGTCCGACATTGGTAATAACACTGAACTACTAAACATGGATCAAGTCAAAATTGATCCAGTGTGGGCATTGCGGATACCGGCCAACCTTGCTACGCGACGGCAGGTTCTACCATTTACATTACAAAATGACCGTGTCTTAATTGCCTGCAAAGATCTGAACGACGAACAGAGTATCCAAGCCGTCAGGCGTTACATCTCTCATCCAGTCGATGTGGTTGCCGCCGATCCCGAGACCCTATTTGAAGCGATTCAGCGAATCTTTCAGGATACCGTGCGGTGGAACGGCAATCAGAGTGAGCCGGTGAGAATTCAATTTACCGGCACCCAGGTTGATCCAGAGTCTGAAAACATCGTTGCTGTTGGAGACGAAATTTTTCACGCCGCGTTAATCCGGCAAGCGACCGACATTCATATCGAACCCTCTTCAATCGACCTTCGCGTACGTCTCCGCGTAGACGGATTACTTGATGACTATCGCCAGTTTCCTATTGCCGTCCACCAACCACTGCTCTCCCGACTGAAAGTAATGTCAGGAATGGATATTGCGGAACGCCGCGCACCTCAAGATGGACGCTTCACCCTTAGCTCTGACCATAATAGCGAAATTGACATTCGTACCGCGACGATCCCCACCAAACATGGGGAACGGATGACGCTGCGGTTGCTCGCTACGCAAACACAGGACTTAACCCTTGGCCGTCTGGGGATGTCGCCGCCAGACCTAGCTCAGTTTGAGCGTGTAATCGACCGGCCCAATGGCCTCATCTTAATGACCGGGCCAACCGGTTGCGGAAAAAGCACCACACTTTATGGAGCAATCAGATCTCTGATTAATCGGAAATCACTCAATGTCATTACGATCGAAGACCCGGTTGAATACGTCATTGATGGCATCTCACAAGTCGAAGTCGATGCGAATGATAAAGTTAGTTTTCACAAGGCGTTGCGTAGCTCTCTTCGACACGATCCCGATGTCTTAATGATCGGTGAAATTCGAGACGAAGAGACAGCCGAAACGGCGATCCGGGCCGCCCTTACCGGCCATCTCGTTTTCACCACACTTCATGCCAATTCTGCAGTTGGCGCCATCACTCGACTGGCTGACATGGGAATCAAACCCTTCTTAATCGGAGCGGTTTCTCGCATGTTCGCGGCTCAACGACTCGTTCGAAAACTCTGCCAAAAATGCAAATTGGCGTACGCAATGCCAGAGGCTGAAGCCATTTCACTCGCTTGCCCTGAGTTGACCGGCACAACGGTCTATCGTGCCGGTGGCTGTCGCTACTGTGCGGGTACGGGCTTCATGGGACGTATCGGATTGTTTGAGTTTATTGTTTACGATCAGGAGATGGCTCGCGTGGTCGCCAGTCGGCCAGACGAAACCCACATCCAACACCTGCTCAACGAAAGAGAGTTGCCCGATTTGATGGACGACAGCATTGCCAAGCTTACCCAGGGATTAACATCTGTCCAACAAATCGCCACCGTCATAAGCCCTTACTAGACCCATGCCAGAATTTCGTTACAAAGCAAGAGACGCGACCGGCGGACCGCGTGTGGGGGTCGTTGATGCGACCAGTCGCTCGGCAGCAGCGTCACTGCTTCGAAGTCGCGGGCTAATTGTAATCGGCGTTACGCCCGTCAATGCACCGGTTGAATCCAACCTAAAGCTTGACTTGTCTCAATATCTTCGCCCTCGCGCCGTCGACGTCGAACTTAGCCTTCAACAACTCTCCATGATGCTCAAAGGTGGCATGCCACTACTCTCTGGCCTGATCGCCCTTACCGATGAAGCACCTCGCAAATCTCTAGGAAAAATTTGGAAGTCAATCGTTAGCAATATCCAATCAGGCGACACCCTCTCACAAGCAATGAGTAAACACCGCTGTTTTCCTGAATTCACCATTCAACTGATCCGTGTTGGTGAACGAACCGGTGAACTCCCGCCAGTTTTGGAACGAGCGGTCGCTACGATGCGCTCGCGAAGACGTGGAATTCAGGAATTCTCATCGGCCTTAGTCTACCCGTTGCTGGTTCTCATGATTGCTGTTGGCGTGACTGCTTATATGGTTGTCTACCTCATTCCCCGATTAGAAATCTACCTCCAAAGCCTCGGAAAAAACATGCCGGCGATGACTCAACGCCTGGTCGACACCTCCAGTTTTATGAGGCAGTATTATCCTTTGGTTGGAATCATCCTCATTGGTGTAGCGGTTTTCTCAATCGCCGCCTACCGCTCTAAAGAAGGTCGGATGTGGATCGACCGAAACGCATTGAGAATTCCAATAATTGGGACGCTCTTTAAACTATGTGAAACTTCAACGTTTGCGAGAAGTTTGAGCGTTATGCTTGAGAGTGGGATCACACTGATTGATGGGTTGGGAACGGTTGAAAAACTTTTATACAATCGCTTTACTGCAAAAACCGTCAACAACACCCGAGCATCAATCATTCAAGGCGGGAATTTCGCCGATGCAATCGATATGGGCAACGCATTTGCGCCGATGTTAAAAAAGATGGTTTCCGTCGGCCAACAATCTGGCGACCTCAAAGGGGTACTGGAAGAAGTTGCTGACTTCCACGAAGCTCAATTTCATACATCCGTCAAAAGGCTGAACGCTATTTTGACTCCCTTTTTAACAATTGGAATCGGTGGAGTGGTGGGATATGTCTACATTTCGTTCTTTGTTGCACTGCTTGCCGCAGGCAATTAGCGTCGGCATCCGCTATACTATTTAGGTTCAATCACTAATCCAACACTTCACCTGAAAGCAGATCATGAATAATTCAAAATCGTTATTCGTCATGCTTTCTTTGGTTGGCCTGTTCAATCTCTTTGGTTTTCTCCCAAACATCAACGCGCAGGAGAAACAGGATCCCACCGCTCCGTCCACAGTCATCGAACAAACACTTTCAAAAATCCGGGACGTCGAAAAACTTGACACCTTCGTTCAGCAGAACGCCGTACTAGTCCAAGAAAACAAAAAACTAAAAGCTGAAATTGCTAGCATTCAAAAGCAAATCGCTAAGCTATCAAAAGACTTGGAATTGCAAACGACCAATTTACGGAAGCAATTGCTGCAAATGCCGACGTTTAACGTCCAATCTAAGATTATTAACGGGAACCGCAGTGCCGCGATTCTCCAATCCAAGAATACAATTATTAGAATTCGCACCAATACGCAGTTGTCGGTGCCAGTATCCGATGGGGTTTGGGTCTTGATGCAAGTCAAGAATATCTCTAAAGAAATGATCGAGTTGTACTTTCCAGAACTGGAACGTACCGTTTATTTGTACGATTAACCCCCAATCTGCCCAATTCACTGTTTGGCCTAATTAGCCTTGGTGAATTTGGAGACACCATGACACGGATGTTACCGAATGCATGGGCGCTTGCACACCGTTGCTCGCCTTTGCTCATGACTGCATTCTTATTTTTCGCTTTTCAGGCGAAGGGGCATGGTTTGCGTGCGCAGGTCGCCAATCCGACGCCAAACGCCCCCACACCGATCATCCAAGAAGCACCGGCGGAGGCTCCAGCGATCGACCCAAGCAATCTCGAGCCCTTCATCGAAACCGATGATCCTCTCCTGATGTCGTTTTCGGATCGATTGGTTTTTCCAGACGAACCAATTGAGATGATTGATTTTCGGGATCAAGATCTTGGCGATGCCATGCGGCTGTTCTCAGAGCAGTCCGGGATCAACATTGTTCCCTCGACAAATGCAAACAAGGTAAAAATCAATTTATTTCTCCGCGACGTCAAACCGAGAGACGTGCTGGAGAACCTTACGAAAACTCATGACCTTTATTACCGCATTGATGAAAAGTCGGGCGTCATCCGAATCCATACCACCGAAGAGTATGAAGAAAATCTTGCCAGTTTTCGTGATGAGCAAACGCAAGTTTTCACTTTGCTTTACCCCAATCCAGTAGATGCAGCCGTAGCGATTCGTGACTTGTTTGGCGAACGCGTTGTCCTCAACTTTGGTGTGGGTGATCAGGATTCGGTACTTGATCTCGTACACCGACTCAATCGGTTCGACCTAGTTGACAGCCGCAACCTCGGTCTCGGGGCATTCCAGGGGCAAACTTACGGTGGTCGCTCTTTCAATTCGCTGAATGGAATGGGCGGCTTCAGTACGAATCCGGCATACCGCAACAGTCGAAGTCGTGCGATTGATGAAACGGCACCGCTGAGCAATTTGTCTTCCGATGAAATCCAACAGTTAATTGACGCAATTAATGAACGATCCACTCGCAACCAACCTCCGGAAAATCCTGACGACCCGATTTCCAAACTACTTAAAGAGCGGCAAGCAACGATTTATGTAACCGTGGTTCGCAGAAACAACCAAGTCGTTGTTCGAACTGGTGACGATGCGACGATGAAACAAATCGAAACTTTGATCCAAAGCCTTGACGTGCCCACCCCACTAGTTTTGCTAGAGCTCAAAGTCATGAGAGTTCTTCTCGACGACGAATTCCGCAGCGTATTCGACTACCAATATTCAGACGGATCAACGACCGCCGGCAGCTTTACAACAGGCGACATTTTGCCAACCCCTTCAGACAATTTCTCTGGTAAAGCAAGAAAAATTGCCTCGATGATCCCCGGCGGTTCGGTCTTAAATCAAGGTGATTTTACCTTTCAAGTCGTCAGCAACAACTTTCGGGCGAGGATGCAATTACTCGAAGACGACAACCGAATCACCATCCTGAACTCGCCGCTACTGTTAACGGCCAACAACGAAGTTAGTCGTATTTTCATCGGCGAAACGATTCCGTTGACGATTGGTTTCAGTCCAACACAAATTGTTGGTACCTCCGCTACCAGCTCCAACACAATCGCAGGGACTCCCATTACAGAGTTACGGGATATTGGCCAATCTCTGCTGATCACACCCAGTATTAACGCCGACCGCACCGTTACCTTGCGCGTCGTTCAGGAAAATGCCCAGCGGGTCGTTGACGGTGGAAAAATTCCCGTACTTGGCCTGACTAACTCTACACAAGAATTTGTAGTCGACACCGTAACCCGCAGCACAGTCAGCGGCACCGTGGTCGCAAAGGATGGTTTAGCCGTGGTTATGGGTGGACTGATCGAAGACGAAATTTCAGACCAACGTCAAAAAGTACCGGGTCTGGGAAAACTCCCCGTCTTCGGCTTCTTTTTTCGTAAGCAAAACACTAGTCGAATTCGGCGCGAATTGGTGGTCATGATTAGACCCTATGTTTTCAACACACCATCCGAGTCCGCTGCAATCAGTCAAGATTTACTCCAGCAACTCAGTGTCCACCCAACCGCGTTAAGCGGAGAACAAACCCTGTCAACCTTTTCACCTTCTGAAGTTCTTCAGACGGAACTGGACGACTGTGGACTGCATAAATTTTTTCAATTTCACAACATAGTACCGCGGGCTTACTAATTCGCTGGCCTCGGTATCGGCACCTCAATTTTGATTGTTTGACTCTTGAAAAACACCAATCTTCCCAATCGAAATCACCTCCTTGGAAAAGCAATCGCCTTCCGATTTGGGGGAATATTGTGTCTTGTTTTGGGCATTGGATTGAGTGGATGCTCGCTGTTCAACGTTGATTCAGAAAATCCGGACACCGATCTCCTCCAACAGTCAATTTTAGATACCGAATCGGACCTGTCATCGGACAAGCGGCTCGATTCATCGGGCAAACCAATTCCCGAAAAACTCAGACTAGCTGGCGGCCTCACACTGGGAGATACCGGAAACCTCGCATTCACTGCGGAATCTCTGAGCGTCGTTGTCGAAGATATGATTGAATCTGAGCGTTGGAATTCGCTTCGCAATGTGGTTGCCCTCTATCCTGATATCGCCACAAAAATCATGTGGGGCGAGGGTTCGAACCAACTGTCATCCAGTCATCGGGAAGTCTTGGCCCGTGCCCTGGATTTGCGATGGACTGCGGGAAAACAGGACGCGTGGCAATCTTTTGTAAAACAACAATACAATCAGGGAAAAGCAGGAAACTACCTCGAAAACAGAAATCGATTCCTTGCGTTTTTACAAGTCAATGATACAGATTCAGCATTTTCAATTCAGTTGTCCAAGATTGCGGCAAAGAGCAATTCGTTAATCGCTGAAGCGGAGGCTTTGCGACTCGAAGGAATCGCATACTTGATGAATGAGGACTATGACAACAGCATTGAGGCCTTAAGTCGAGCTCGTGATCTTCAGAAACAATCCCAACCAATTCAAGCCGCCCACACCGGGCTTTTACTCGGCGAGGCTTTTCGCCACGCAGACCAATTAGAACAATGGCAAAAGAGCTGGCTCACAGCCATCGAACTCCAAAGCCAACACGCAGTTGAAGGCGACCTTAAAGATCCGGATTTCTGGAGCAAAGCGGCGTTTCTGAGGCCCGTTTCGACTGAATGGCCTGCTGATGTTATCGGGCGGCTAGAACATTCGCTTCGAAATGAAAACCTTGAATTTGGATTTAGTGAATCCTCGATCGACGAAGCGGTCGTTTGGGCAACCATTGGAATCCAAAGCTTAAAGCGTCATGAATCTCAAAACTCAATCCTAGCGTTTAAGAAATCAGAAGCACTCGTCAATGGAGTTTCGCTTCGAGAAGAATTACAAATGCAACAGGCACTCGCCATGATTGACGGAGGCCAGCAGGGCCCCGCATCAGCGATTCTACTGCGGCTTGGATCTCAATCATCGCTTTTGGGAGATCGAGCCAAAGCAATTCTAGCGACGCTTAAATTGCAGAACGGCAGTCTCGCCCAGGGAATGAACCTACTGCAGTCAGCCATCAAGACCTCCAGCCAGTGGCCAGCACATGAACGACTGCGAGCTCAAGCGGATTATGGTTTAGCCTATTTAATGCGTGGCCGAGAAGAGCAGGGGATTGGCTTGCTGAATTACGTATACGACGAATTTCTTAAACTTCAAAGCTATGAAGATGCGTCCCAATGCCTTGCGAACATCGCTACCTACTATGAAAAGACGGATCAAAAGGCCAAGCACCGAATTGCATTAAAAAAATTGCAGTCGTTTGAAATCAGGTGACCCAACGGGATCACCTGACTTCCATCCATCACTGGACTCCAGCACCTGTTTTGGCTTCCTGATTCGCCAGCCGCTTCTTCTTCCTCCGTTTCACTCCGATCGGCAACCACCATAGGTAGACGCCGGTGAACCACAACCCGAGTAAAACAAGTCCATTAGGAAAGAAAACCCACAATTTCGCCGCATCGCTAAAGAAAGATCCATCGTGAAGACTCTCGATCAGATCGGAACGGCGATAATTGACCGCCCTCACTTCGGATGTCTGTAGATCTACCTGGACTTCCCAACGGTTTTGACATTGAACCTTGGCAATTCCTTTACCGGGACGGACATCGACCCGGTCAATATCCTCCCAACCCAAGACTTCAGATTCGGGCACTGCAATGACCGACTGAAGTAACTGCTCCCACTCTAATTCGGGAACCTTTCCAACACCTTTAACCGTTGCCGGTTGCACCCAAGAGGACTGCTTTTTTATTTGAAGGAGCAATCCTGAACCGATGACCAACAGAAGCGGCAAACACGTCAACACTGCTCCCCACCGATGTAGTTTTCGGGACCAGCGATTCCAGGAGATTGCCATATGGGAAACCGCTCAACAACAAATCACAGGTAACGGAATAAAACAACCAGCCAAGATTAATTTGGAACAGGGACGAGCAATTTTCAAGCAGGATGGCCTTCCGCGATCACCGACTTCCAATTCGCAATTTTTCAAGATCCGCTTCAAGACGTTGACGCGTTTTTTCAATCGTCGACATTTCCTTCTTCAGTTCTTTGAGGTCGTTTCCGAAAACAGCCTTCTTTTCTTCAATGACTTTCAAGCGTTTCTTCAGATCAGAAATTGACTTGTTTAACTCTTCGACCCTGGCACGTTCTTGATTGTACTTTTGCTCAAGCACAGATTTTTTGTTTGGCAAATCCGAGTGCTTTTCATCCATCTCGGCAAGCTCACGTGAGATACTTGCGATCTCAGCAGCATTGACTTTCTCTGGTGCCTTCTCGCCGGTTTTGAGATCTTCAATCACATCCCGTATTTCACTGACGGGAATCGCCAAACTGGATACACGCCCCGCTCTCGCAATATTGATCCCAACGATTTTTCCCGAGAGATCAACAATCGGTCCGCCACATGTTTTGGAATTCAGCATGGAGTCGTGTTGAAACGCCAATGGGAATTTCTTACGTCGTCGACTCAACACGCTTCCCATACTATTTTGCATATTACTACGCTTACTCTCCGGAGAAATCTTATCGCGTTCCCCCAGGTTCAAACGTAACTCTATTTCTTTGTCATCACGAAGAACGCCCAGCGTGACACGGTCATTCACGTCATACTGGCCAATCGCCTCGCGAACGTCACGAGCATTTTTGATCTCTATATCGTCAAGTTTAAAAATAACGTCATCTACCGACACATCCGCAAAATCAGCAGGCGAACGCTCGATTACACTTGTGATCCGCACGCCTTTGTCGTCCGGAGCGTCCTCCATCATGATTCCAATAAAAGGTTTGGAGGGTGGAATTTCCCGCGCGTTGACGCTGACCACCCCAATCGTCGCTTTCCCGTTTTCACCCGCCTTAGGCGTAGCCAGCCATCGACCGGTTTCGGGAGTTGGATCAGCGCTCCATTGTCCGACTGGCAAACCCGTGGCTTCAATCTTTAATAGTGCGAGATCCGTTGGCTTATCAATGCCAACTACTTTTGCTTCCAAAACTTTACCGTCGGGCATTTCAACCCCCAGTTTTCCCTTCAATTCACTTGCTTTGGTAAGCACAAAACCATCCGCGTCAACCACAGTCCCCAAAGCAACTTGTCTCGTACCAGAAACTACCTGCAAGGTGGACGCGTTTACTGACCCTAAAATCGGATCGAAAATCGAGAGAAATTGATCGGACTGCTTGGAAAACTTGCTTACGGACTCTGACTTTTTCGAATTAAACCGCTCGCGAAAGGATGTCCGTGCTTTTTCGGCCAGACTCTTTGTCTCAGAATCCTCCGCCCCCTTTTTCTGATCCTCCGACTTTTTTGACTCTGACTTCTCGCCGGAGTTGTTATCAGATTTGCCCTCAGGCATCTTGTCAGCCAAACCTGAATCAGTATCGCCTTTCTCATCTTGATCCGAATCTGAGCTTTCCGATTTCCCGGCCTCTGGCTTATCCGAAGGTTGGACGGCCTCTGTTTTGCCGTCGTTAGAATTTTCTTTATTCTGTCTCTCGGTCGATTCCTGAGCACCTACCGCTGCCACCAAGTAAAAAAACAATAGTACTGCAGCGGCGGTTAGTTGAATGTGCGTTTTCATATTTGGATTCTTTTTAGGTATGGGCAACAAAGAACATTTTGGGTTGAGGCTAACGGCGAGAATTTCAATCGCGACGCACGCCCTAACCTTTTCCTTTCTCACCAACTTTCAGTTCAATCTCTTTCTCTTCGGATTCTCTTAAAACGACAATCTCGATCTTCGCATTCGGTTTCAGGTCCAGGTCTCTGATCGCCTTCCCTAACGAAGCTTTGTCAGTGATATCAATCGATTCTATTTCCAGAATAACATCCCCAACCTTCAGTCCCGCTTCCGAGGCGGCACGTCCTTCAATGACTTCTTCAATGATGTTGGAATCATCTACAACACTAATCCCTAAACTTGGAGTCCCACTGAGGATCAAAGATTTCGCCAACGAATCCCACGTCTCGGAATAGACATCTGCAGGGACATGCAAGTTATCAACTAAATCAGAGCCAATTCGACTGTGGATCCCAATAAGGTCACCATTCATATCGATTAACGGTCCGCCCGAGTCACCTCCAACGAGAGTGCAATCCGTCCGGATAACACGTTCACCGCTGGAAAGGATGCGTCCAATCCGCGTCACCATTCCTCTTTCTTTATCTAAACCACCAGGATGCCCGACTGCCATGACCCACTGGCCTTCGTTGAGATCAGCTGAGATGGCGATATCGAGGTAAGGGAAATCATTTTCTTTTCCTTCCTCTTCCAAAATCTTTAGCATCCCTGAATCGATTTTACGATCGATGCCAAGCGTCTTGGCTTTGGCAAACACGACCTTCGGTTTGCCTTCTTCGTCTAAATCATTCAGGAAAGTAATTTTCGCAGTCTGATTTGGATCCCCGATGACGTGAGCGGCAGTTAAAATATAGCCGTCACTCGAAACGATGACGCCCGACCCCTGCGATTGAGCCATTTGAATGTTGACAGTAGCGGCCCTTACCTTTTCTGAAATCTCGGCAAATCGACTTTCCATCTGTCTAAGTTCTTCAATCGTCTTGGGAACCTCGCCAGAAAATAAAAAATCATCGTTTGCCTTTTCAGACTTAGCGCTCGCCTGAACTTCACTCTCTTGACCGTGCGTAAAGTCCGCTGGACAGACCACCAATCCGGTGCAGCACACGATGAGACAGGCAACAAATCGATTAAAATCAAACATTTCAAACTCATCCTGAAAATTTTTTTCTTAACTCCGGTCGAGCGGTTTACGAGTGAATAAACTCCGTGGCTAGCCGAAGGTTGTCATAAAAAAACAAAACTTGGTCAACTTTTGCCATGCCGCTCAACAGGAAGCATTTAACATTGTACCATTCAAATCCGCGTGCGGCGCGACCGTGGAAAAACGTTCCTCAATAAAATACGCAGGTTTCCGCCGTTCTGCCTGCGTAAAACCGTTTTTTTTCGATAGGTTCAACCCGACATTCGGAATAACTGGAAGGAAAAATCGTGAATCGTCTTGTTTTGGGGTGCGGCTATTTAGGGCTTCGCGTTGCCCGTTTGTGGAAGTCTAAAGGGGACGACGTGTACGCTGTTACACGTTCCAAAATCAACGCAGAAAAATTCGAAAAGGAAGGCATAATCCCCGTGATTGCCGACATTACCGAATCTCACACGGTTAAAGAACTCCCGAAAGCCGACACAATCCTATTCTCCGTTGGAATGGATCGAAAAAAATACGACAGTGTTCATGACGTTTACGTCAACGGGCTAAAAAACGTCCTTTCTGGAATCAAGGCCCCCCCATCGCAACTGATTTATGTCAGTTCAACTGGCGTTTACGGTAATTTCGATGGAGCTTGGATCGACGAGAATTCACCCACCAATCCTCTAAGAGACGGAGGCAAGGCATGCCTTGCCGCTGAGGAAGTCCTTCGAGACTGCCGGTTTGCAACCAAATCCTGCGTTCTTAGATTCGCTGGTATTTACGGGCCACAGCGCGTCCCAACCAAAACACTGATTCAATCACAACAATGGAAGAAAATATCTTCCGACGGTTACTTGAATTTGGTTCATGTTGACGACGGCGCCAGGATTATTGAAAAAGTGGCCGAACAGGCAGTTGCGCAGGAGACGTTTAACGTAAGTGACGGAAATCCTCCAAAACGAAAAGATTACTATCGGTTCATTGCCGAGCAACTCGGACTTTCCGAAATTCCATGGGAAGAAACCGAAACGCTCAATAGAAATGCGCGGTCGGGAAGTAACAAACGAGTCTCAAACAAAAAACTAATTGCTCAATTCGGTAACATTTTTCTTTACGAAAACTTTCGAACGGGACTCCGTCAAGCACTAGCCGTCGATGAGTAACGCTGAAGCGTCCGATACTGCTTGTTGAATCTAATTTAAAAAAACCGTAAAATTAGAGCCCAGCAACGGCCCCGACGCGATGGGCTGTTTACTATCCTCGGAATGCTCTTCATGCTCGAACGTAAACCTGTCTTTCCACACATCATCGAAGTCAACCATCAGCTTGGGCAGGTGCTTGGCTGCAATGTTTATGTCGTATTCGACGGTGGGCAATGGGTGATTATCGATATCGGCTATGAAGATACTGTCGACGAAATCATCAACATGATTCGTGAAATCGACCTCCCATTTTCGGGATGCCAAAGCTTAATCGCAACCCACGCCGATGTGGATCACATTCAGGGACTTGCCAAAGCAAAACAAATTCTGCGCACCTCGGTTTCGGCCCATCCGTTGGCAGCCTCATCGTTGCAAAGCGGTGATCGAATCAAAACGTTCGCACTGATTGAGGCACAAGGGATCGACATGGCGATGCCGCCGGTCGAAGTGGAGCATCTAATCAACGAAGGCGATATCATTAAGGTAGGCAACTTGGAGTTAGAAGTTTGGCTGACACCTGGTCACACCGACAGCCAGCTTTCTTTTCGAATGGGTGACTATCTCTTCAGCGGCGACAACATTTATCGAGATGGGTGCATCGGGGCGATCGATGCTCATCACGGGAGTGATCTAATTGCATTTCAAAAGTCACTCCAGAGAATTCGCGAAAGTGATGTTAAATGGCTTCTACCGAGCCATGGGCCAATTTTCGAAAAGGACAATTCGCTCCTCGATGCGGCGATCAAACGTGTCGGAGAGTATTGCCACATGGCTGATTTTGGGACATGCGCCGTTGACTGGCCGATGATGGATGAATTTGAAGACGAGATCGCTGCGGGTAAAATGCCGCAGCAAGACAACTGAGGCCATTCGGTCGTGAAGACCAAACTTGTTTCCACCTGTAACATCCGCACAACTGGATTCTAAGTTTTTGAATGTTTTGGTGAAAATGCTAATAACTTCTCGGGTATTCCGCCGATGCAGTCGGCTCCTTTCCCTCTCAAACTTGATGCTCTCAACTTCCCATGTATGTTCTCCGCCTTGTAAGTGTGATCTCTTTTCTGGCCGCTTCCGTTATCCCGCTGGGAAGCCACTGTGATGAACTCAGTTTCCGGCTCAATGATCTGGATGGTAATCCGATCTCGCTAGAGAAAAATCTGGAATCTCATCTAACGGTTGTCTGCTTCATTGGAACCGAGTGTCCACTCGCAAAACTTTATTCTGGCAGGCTGGACCGGCTGGCCGAAAAATTTTCAGACGTTGATTTTATCGCAGTATCGAGCAATCAACAGGATTCAATCGCAGACCTTAAAAAGTTCCGTGAACGATTTAGGGTTTCGATTCCAATCGTCAAAGATATCGGGAATAGAGTCGCTGACCAATTCAACGCCGAACGAACACCCGAAGTTTTTCTAGTTAACGGGAATCTGGATACCCTCTACCGTGGGCGAATCGATGATCAATACCAACCGGGGATAGCGAAACCGAAGCCGAACCGAGACGACCTGCTGATCGCAATAACCGAGCACCTGTCGAACCACCCAATTTCAGTTCCTGAAACCGAGGTTGATGGTTGCTTAATCGGTCGGATCAAGAAAAAAGAGATCCAATCCGATATCAACTACTCAAATCAAATTTCGCGCATACTGCAGAACCACTGCATGGAGTGCCACCGCCAAGGCGAACTCGCGCCGATGGAGCTATCGAGCTTTGATGAAGTCGTCGGCTGGTCAGACATGATCGTGGAAGTGATTGACGATCAGCGAATGCCACCGTGGCACGCTGATCCCGCACACGGAGAATTCAAAAACGAAAGGCGGATGACGAGCGATGAAAAGCAAATGATTCGCGATTGGGTGGCGGCCGGATCTCCAGAGGGTAATCCTGCAGACCTCCCCAAGGCAAAAGATTATGGGAGCATCAGTGAATGGAGACTACCTCGTGAACCCGACTTGATCGTCAACATGTCCACCGACGCTTTAAAAATCCCCAGTAACGGAGTCATCGATTATCAATACTTTGTGGCTGATCCGGGATTCAAAAAAGATACGTGGGTTACTGCGGCTGAGATCATTCCAGGCGATCGCGGTGTCGTTCATCACTCGATTTGTTTTGTCCGGCCTCCTGATGGCGCCGACATGAGGCTAGGCGGTTGGCTGGCGGCCTACGTGCCGGGACAAAAACCGCCGAGTTACGATCCTCGGCAGGGTAGACTAATTCCCGCCGGCTCGAAACTGGTATTCCAACAACACTACACAACCAACGGCCAAGCTACCGAGGACATGACGCGGATTGGTCTAGTCCTGGGTGATGAGACCCAAATCGAACACCAACTCTTGACCCTCATTGCCATGAATCAGAGTTTTGTGATTAGGGCGGGCGACGCAAACGCCAACGTCTCCGGGACATTTGAGCGACTCCCCCAAACGGGAGAGCTTCTCGGATTCTCGCCCCACATGCACTTTCGTGGAAAGTCATTCACTCTCGACGCAACATTCTCAGAAACCATTTCAATCAAGCGTGATTCAACTTTACTAAAAGTCCCTAATTACGATTTTAACTGGCAACATATTTACGAGCTCAAAAACCCGATCCCGCTCCAAGAGATCGAAACTCTCGATTTTGACGTTACGTTCGACAACTCTAGTTCAAACCCAGCGAATCCTGATCCGACTGAATTGGTTATGTGGGGCGATCAAACCGACGAGGAGATGGCCGTCGCATTCGCTTTCGTTACGATTCCGCGAAACCCTCCAGCGGCTAAGACTACCCCAGACCGTAGTGATTCTTCCGAGCTATTGCGACAAATTCAAAAGGGTGTCGACGAGTATCTTAGAAAATATGATACCGACAATAATGGGGTCGTATCTCGCCTAGAACTTCCTCGCGTCGTTCGTGAAAACGGGTTTCGCACGCTTGACCTCGATAGAAACGGCGAGCTTTCAACGGACGAAATCCGCCGCCAAGTGCTCAAGCACCTCAAGAAGACAAAAACCGATAGTCAAAATCGTCCTCTTCGTAAGACTAGCGATTCCCCATCCACCGTCAGCAAATAAAAGAGCGTTTTGCTTTGTCTACGAGATTTAGTTTAGCAACTTCATGGATTGTCGACCGGCGATGGCTGTCTTCACTGCTAGTCGTTGCGCTCAGCCTGATTGCGATTGGTGGCTACATCGCGCCAGAGAGAATTACCCGGGCGCTCGGGATTACCACGGGGCACTCACTTGAAGCGCAAACGAACATCCTCGACGAATCCGACGAGGATGGCGATTTAGAAAGGCCGCCGGATGTCGAGACCATTCCGACTTCCGGTTTCGATGTCGTGATCGTGGTGGAATCCGAGCAATTCTTTACAAGCGAGGGAGCGGAAGCCATTCGCTCAGTCGTTGAGCATCTCGAGTCACAGGATTATGTCGATAGCATTCTCTGGATGGACAAGATTCCCAGCCTCAACATTTTTGGACTCAGCGAGCCATTACTCCCCAACAAAGAAGCAGCTCCCGAGCGATTCGAAAAGTCGAAACAAAACGCAAGGGAACATCCCTTAATTAACGGACAGTTTCTTTCGGACGATGGCAACACCCTACTCCTCATGGTTCGCTTTAATTACTTTTTCGTCGATGACGAGAGCATTTTCACCTCTGGTATCCGTGAGGCGGCCGAGCAAGAACTGGCAAGCTATCCCGATGTTAAAATGGACTTTTTTGTCACGGGACGGGTTCCGTTTCGCTTAACGGCGCAAAGCTCTCAACAGGACAACCAACTGAAGTATCAGTCGATTGCGTATGGGATGATCATACTCATGAGTATGGTGCTGTTTCGCGGAATTGTCGCCGTTGGCATCGTTGCTGCAGCGCCATTCTTGGGAGTCTTTTGGACGCTGGGTTTTGTGCGCTATCTCAACTTGCAGATGAACCCCTTCATTGACGTCGTCCTGCCAATTTTGGTAGCCCTCGTTGCTTTTACAGATGGTGTGCATCTCATGGTTCAAATACGCCATGAGCGAGCGATGGGTTTAAAAGGATTGGATGCAGCACGCGAGGGCGTGCGAAAAGTTGGACTTGCCTGCTTTTTAACCTCACTAACAACTGCAGTCGGTTTTGGCTCTCTCGCATTAGCCAATCATGAATTGGTTCGCGATTTTGGATACTGTTGTGTTTTTGGGGTAGGGCTGGCTTTTCTTTCCGTTGTCCTGGCAATTCCACTTGCCTGCTCCACATGGCTTGGCCAGAGAATTCACATTGGCTACGGGAAAGGCTATGTCGATCGTAATATCAGTCGAATCGGTGGAATCGTTGACTTAGTTTTACGATACCCAAGGCGAATGAGCGCGATCGGAATTGTATTATCGCTCGTTCTATTTTCAATTTCTCTCACTCTGCGGCCAGACGATCGACTGGGGGATCTACTGCCCAAGTACACCGAACCTGCAATCGCCAACCAAAAAATGGACGTTGCCATGGGCGGGCTAAGCCAAGCCTCCATCACGATTGAATGGCAGGTCGGGGACGATGAACAAGCGAAAAACGTTGAACTTTTTCAAATTCTTCAGGACATTGATGATCTTTTAAAGCAAGAACAACTAATTGGACACCCTACTTCAATTTACAATCTTCTCGAAGCCTTGCCGGGATCGGGGCCTGCCGCTACTCGGATCTCTATGCTCGATTTATTACCTCCTTCGTTAAAACGAAGCTACTACACTCCTGAAAACCGAGTAGCTCAGGTCAAATTCCGGGTGCAAGATCTAGGCATTGCGACCTACGGCCCTGTGTTTCAACGGATTCAAGATGGAACCAAAGCGATCATTGCCGATCATCCGGGCTTTTCAATGAGGCTAGGCGGACCACCAATTTGGCGATGGGAGAATATTTATCAAATCGTCGTTGATTTAGTAACCAGCCTTGGAACGGCAGCGATCATCATTTTTTTCATCCTCGCCTGTGTCTACCGGTCACTGAGAATTGGGATCATCTCGATTCTCCCTAACCTGTTTCCACTCTGTGTTGCCGGTACTTATTTGGCACTCACAGGTCAAGCACTCGAAATCGTCACCGTTTGCGCGTTTACATGCTGTCTTGGCATTGCAGTGGACGACACGATTCATTTCCTAACACGTTACGTTGAGGAAAAGAAGGAAACCGGGGATGAATCGGAAGCAATCCGAAAGGCGTTCACCTCGGTTGGAACGGCATTGATCATGACCACGCTGGTGCTTGTCTGCGGCTTTATGACGGTCATGCTCAGTGAAGCGAGGGAGCATCGGATTTTTGCTTCGATGGGTGCAATCACGGTTGCTTCTGCTCTCTTTGGAGATCTAGTTTTCTTACCGGCGATCCTAAAGACGTTTTCCCGGGAAAAGCGGGGGAAGGAACAAAAGAAATCTGAAGATTGCCCGTCATTGTGACATTCAACCGGTCAGCAAACCGCCAATCTGGAAGCGTCATCCGGCAATTTACACGCCAAAGTGAGGACTTTGAGGAATGGCAGCACCAACCTAGGTAAACTTTACGGGCTAATCATTTCTTGCTGGCATTTGTGTATTGATAATGTCGAACAAACGGTTAATGCAGCTTTTTTAGCTGGTATCAGTTTCACAACGGGTTTACCCATTGGGAGACCGACTCTTGATTCGATTGACTAGCCGTTTTCGATTCAACAAGACAACACATTTACCGTAAAACCTCAGTTAGCCAACACCCGTCCATTTGCATTGTTCGTTGACAATGCCTTTGAGGAGGAAGAACTCCATGATCCGTCGTCTATTCGCCGTTGCAATTTGCGTATGTGCATTCGCAGTAATCGGTCAGTCAACCGCACAAGCTCAACAACCCGCTTACGGTGCCAGTTGGGGCCAACAAGGTTCACGTAACATGGACCGGTTCTATCACTACCCGTATGTTACTTACCCACAGAATTACTGGGGAAATGAGTACTTCCGTAGCGCTGACAGCCTGTACCATCGTTACCCCGCAGAAATGCGAGTACCGGTTTACAATAAGCAGTGGCACAACTACTACCCGTCACCTCGGCGGTACCACTTCGGCCACCACTTCCTTACGGACGTGTTTTAAGCCGAAAGCTCTAAACCAGCTTTACCGAACAAGACCTCAAAAGCCATCGAATTTCTTCGATGGCTTTTTTGTTTGGGCACCCGTCAACTCCAGCAGAATTAATCGGTGTCGATTGAATCAGCCAACTTGCATGCTGGTTAATAAACCGAATGCACCATAACCGCAGCGAGCCCACATCAACGATTAGACTGTTCGTAGACTGCCTGAAGTAATGATTCGACATCTTTGAATTTCTGCTTCCCGGCAAGCGGTTCTTCGAGCAATTTTCGAGCGTCGGATTCGCTGTGCCCGAGAGCCAACAGTACCTGGAATGTCTCATCCACAATACTTCGTTCAATATCCCCCGCTTGTTGCGTCGGATCCTGCTGAACCAACAGCGCGAACTTAGCCATTTTGCGACGCAATTGCGCAACAATTTTTTCAGCCATCGCAGGACCTATTCCGGGGAGA
>JAPOIJ010000076.1 GCA_029979005.1 Planctomycetota bacterium
CCGAAGTGACCAGCCATTCTCTTTCGCGGCCTGGATTAAGACGGATGGTAAATCTTCGGGGGCTGTTTTTTCACGCATGGATGTTCCACAAGCCTTCCGCGGTTACGATTTATGGGTTCAAGGACGAAGCATCGGAACCCACATCATCAACACTTGGCCCTCCAATGCACTCAAAGTGGTATCCGCAGACCAGTTAAAAATTAATACCTGGCAACACATTGTTATTACCTACGACGGTTCGCAAAAACCTCAGGGAGTTAAAATCCATATAGACGGGACGTTGTCAGCCAACACCGTTGAAACGAACACACTAAAGGGTACGACCGAAACTGCCGCAGACTTTAAAATTGGAAGTCGATCACAGGGTGCAAACTGGCGAGGCGGCGTTGATGACATCCGAATCTATAACCGGGCTCTTTCCGTCAAAGAAATCAACGCGTTTCCGGGGAATCCAATCGAGTACATTCTCTCGATCCCACCCGAGGAACGTCAGGAAGTGCAATTAAACGCACTCAAACAACATTTCTTTTCGACAATTGACCAAGAGTCGATGACAATCGCCGCGCAAGTAGCGGATGCTGAATCAAAGCAAAAGGCGTTGAATGCAAAACCACTGACTTCGATGGTGATGCAAGATAACCCTGCTGACAAAATGAGAACGACCTACATTTTGGACCGCGGCCAATACGACTCCCCCAAAAAAGACCAACCAGTCGACGTGGGCGTTCCAGCAGCGTTGCCGCCACTTCCCGAAACGGCTCCGGCTAATCGCCTCGGACTTGCCCAGTGGCTTACCCAACCGGAACATCCATTGACAGCCAGAGTCGCTGTTAATCGATACTGGATGATGCTATTCGGGCAAGGCCTCGTAAGAACGCCCGAAGATTTTGGCGCTCAAGGAATGCCCCCCACGCACCCCAAACTTCTTGACTGGCTGGCCGTCGAGTTTGTTGAATCCGGCTGGAACGTCAAACATCTTTTGAAACGCATGGTCATGTCGCAAACTTATCGACAAAGCTCACGACGTTCATCCCTGCAACAGCAACACGATCCGGAGAACCTACTTCTATCCTACAGCCCGCGCTTCCGCCTCCAGGGAGAGTTTATTCGTGATCAAGCACTGTTTGTGAGTGGCTTACTCAACGACGAAACCGGTGGCGCCAGTGTTAAACCCTACCAACCGCCGAATATTTGGAACGAAGTCAGCCTTAACGGTGGCCTTCGATACCAGCAGGACAAAGGGGAAAAGCTGTATCGCAAATCAATGTATACCTATTGGAAAAGAAGCGCCCCAATGCCCAACATGATGATTTTCGACTCACCCTCACGCGAGAAATGCGTGGTCCAACGCGCTCGCACCAACACGCCACTCCAGGCACTGGTGACTCTCAACGACCCTCAGTTTGTCGAAGCCGCACGAAAATTGGCTGAGCGAGTTCTTAACGAATCAACTGATACCTCTAGCAGAATTGATCGGGCATACCAACTATGCACCTCGCGCAAGGCAAGTCCACGCGAACACGCAGTCATTGAAAAACTACTCGAAGATCAACGTCAACGATTCCTTGAATCACCGGAAAACGCAAAACAGTTATTGGCTGTTGGCGAATCCCCTAAATCAGAATCAATGACCGAACCCGACCTAGCCGCCTGGAGTATCGTTTGCCAAATGATTCTCAATCTAGATGAAACCCTGACACGAAACTAACCGAGTAAAGCAATGAATTTTGAAACGGAATCTCGTCGCCAATTTTTACTGCGCTCTGGAAATGGCGTAGGCGCAATGGCGCTCAGCACGCTGATTAACCCGAGTTTAGTCGGCAGTCTCAACGCTAATGAACAGAATCGATCGCACCCCGGATTGCCGCAATTTCCAAACTTCGCCCCGAAAGCAAAAAGGATAATTTATCTCTTTATGGCTGGTGGACCGAGCCATATTGATACCTTTGACTACAAGCCGGCAATGCGAAAATTTCATGGAGAGGAACTACCGGACTCTATTCGACAGGGCCAGCGACTGACTGGAATGACCAGTGGCCAAAAGTCATTCCCCTGCGTTGCCCCCATGTTTCAGTTTGAAAAATACGGCGAACACCAAACCTGGGTGAACAAAGATCTCCTTCCCAATACTGCTTCCATTGTAGACAAAATTTCAATTGTCAAATCGATGTATACCGAAGCGGTGAACCACGACCCTGCGATCACCTACATTAACACCGGAGTTCAACAGCAAGGAAAACCGACACTTGGCTCTTGGCTGAGCTACGGTCTTGGAAGTGAAAACGACAATATGCCGGCGTACATTGTGATGATCTCCCGAGGCAGGGGACAATTGCAAGCCTTGTACGACCGCCTTTGGGGATCAGGATTCCTCCCGTCAAAACACCAGGGGGTAAAACTGCGAAGCAACGGTGAACCTGTACTTTACCTCAACAACCCACCCGGAATTGACAGGGCAGGACGGCGACGAATGCTGGACAGCTTGAACGAACTAAATCAGGGTACATTTGATAAATTTTCGGATCCCGAAACTCAAGCGCGCATTTCACAATTTGAGATGGCATTTCGAATGCAAACCGAGGTGCCCGGCTTAATGGATATTTCGCAAGAGTCTCAACACGTCAAAGATCTTTACGGTCCGGATGTTGAGAAACCAGGTTCCTTTGCAAGAAACTGTCTCCTTGCCCGCCGCATGGTCGCCAAGGGTGTTCGTTATGTCCAACTCTTTCATCGCGGCTGGGATCAACACGGCGCGCTGCCCTCAAAATTGAGACAGCAATGTCAGGATATTGATCGACCAGCTGCAGCGCTGATTCGTGATTTAGAACAACAGGGCATGCTCGACGATACATTAGTCGTGTGGGGTGGCGAATTTGGAAGAACCATTTATTCGCAAGGCAAATTAACCAAAGATAATCACGGTCGGGATCACCATGGTCGATGCTTCTCGATGTGGATGGCCGGTGCCGGAATCAAACGCGGCTGTGAATACGGAGCAACAGACGATCACAGTTACAATATTACAGAAAATCCAACACACATTCGTGATTTGAATGCTACCATCCTGCATCAACTTGGCATCGACCACAAAAAGTTAACGTTTAAATTTCAGGGTTTAGACCAACGATTAACCGGAGTAGAAGAGGAAGCACACGTAATCAAAGGCATTTTGTCCTGATAATTGATCTGGTTTAAGATCCTAACACCCAAGCGAAGTGATTGGGATTGGTGTTGAGTTGAATAACAATGCGCTATCCAATGGCGGCATCTTCGTGAATTACAGGAGCCGTCAATGCGATACTACCGATATTGGGCCAAAGCTAATTCTACCCGACTAGGCCCAAACAATTTCCCTGTTCGAGCTTGGGGATATTCAAACGAAAGCCAAGCGGACGCGGAACAATTGGCTTTACAGCGAGCCGATATGAAAATATCGGAACTTGCCCAACGGCCTTCCGCTCAAGAAGCCTACGGTTATGGGTTAGATGCTCTTCCCGAGCAGCTGATTGAAGAGCTGTCTCTCAATGAACAAGTGGTTGCCATCATCACGCGCAACAACTACGGTTCCCTTGTTCTAAATACAGGCAATGTTCTTTTTGCAGACATTGACCGCCCCGAACCCTCACTGGGTTTCTGGGGGGGCCTGAAAACAATGTTTGGCAGCAAACCAGACGATTCCCCAAACATCCCTGCCGTTGATCCCGACCTCCTCGAGCAAATTCACAACCTATGCGAAGAGAATCCAGATTTTGGTTTACGTCTCTACAAAACCAAAGCCGGCTACCGGGCGGCGATAACGCACACTGAGTTCGAGCCCGGTTCGAATGAAGCCAACCAACTTCTCGAACGACTTGGCAGCGATAAACTTTATATTCAACTGTGTGAACGTCAGTCCTGCTTTCGTGCTCGGCTAACCCCAAAGCCCTGGCGCATTCGGATGTCAGCCCCCCCGACGCGATTCCCATTTCAAACCCCGCGTCACCAACAGTGGTTCGAGGAATGGGTCGTTAAATATGAGAAAGCCTCGGAGGACTATTCCATCTGTATTCCGGTCGGCGAATTTGGAAACCCCTGGATCGCAGACAGTGTAGAACTAGTAATTAAAGTTCACGACCTGTATTGCTGCGGAGACTCAACTCAACTGGCCTGAAATCGAAATTACTTTCGTCGATAAAGCCAGACAAAATCACCTGACTCGAATGGCGAGACTCTCAACCGCGAGGCTTCGCGACTGAGTTTAGAATACGAGCGTATCATTTTCTCATAATCTTCATTCTCCATTGGCTTCTCACCCGACTCGCCTATCTTTTCCGACATTTCCCTCAACTTCGGCATCATTGCTTCCATCTCCTTGGTGAGTTCTGCAAGCCTTGCCTTTTGCTCTTCGGTCAGTACAGGCACGTTCTCTTTTTCCCATGAACATCGCCCTCCAACGAGGAGATCGAGGTCTCCATCCTGATCATAGTCAACCGCGTCGATGTGAAATGACGAGCCTGGCTGTGTCGGTTGCCCGTCGCGTGTGGGAACCCGTTTTACGTAAGAAGAGTCATTAATTGGCTCAATCAACACCTCTGCAGAGGCAAACTTCGGTTCAGCTTTATCGCCAACATTTTTAAAATAGAAGACTCCTCCTTTTGACCCACCGCAGAGCAAATCAAATTTTCCGTCACCGTTCCAATCCACAACGCGCGGAGTCGACAAACCGCCTTCGATCACCATCGGCTCGCCCCCCGCTTGAATCACTGTATTCTTCGGAGCGAATTTTGGCTCAGTTGCAGTCCCTTCATTGATCCTCAAAAACAGACCGCCTTTGTAATAGCCGCCGAGGACAAGATCCAGATCGCCATCTCCTTCCCAATCAACCGCCGCGACGGAAGTGCAGTGTCCTTCCGTGCCAGAGCGATCGGATTGATCCCACTTTTTATCGACCGTATTCCAAAATGCCGAAATCAGGATATCCTCTGCGCCGCGATCCTTAAGCGCCACGGACGGCAAAAACCCCTTCTCACTCCCTTCGATCCAATGAGGTGATCCACTAAAGCTACCCACTAACACATCTTGATTTCCGTCGCCATTAAAGTCCACCAACTGTGAACTCATGCCGACGCATCACCAATTCGATACTTTAACATTAGCCCCGTCACTCAACTTTACTGGAATATGTGAACTCCAGACAGGGTCTGATTTTTCGTCACTAAGATTTTCATAAACGTTAAGTCTTCCACTGATATCCCCCACAACCAATTCTAGTTGACCATCGCGATCGATATCAAACATGGCAGGTGAAGGATACATTTGACGGGCAGCTTTATTTAGAAACTGCTCCCCGACTTTTAAGCGAACGGGAGCTTCAAAAATGTCGCCTTCATCGGTCAGCGATTCAACTTCACCGGTAACGGTGACTGGTTTCATCAAAAACCGAACTGGTTTTAAGTTATGAGAACTCAAATCAACCAATGCGGTAAACTCATTTTTTGTATTCTGATTACTCAGGAACGCGTGAAAGCTAAAACAAGCGATCACCCCTGCGGTGGCGGTAACCAGCGCACCGTGCCTCTTTAAAAAGTTTCTCATCATCCATCTCCCCAAATCGACACCGACTAAAAACCAAACCAACCTGACGTGGACACACTTTAACGAAAACCGTCGCCTGAGAACAGCTTTACACTCCCCATGTTAGCCCTCAAGACAGCGCAACCTCATTTTGCCCAACGAATTCCCAAACGAATTCTCAACGTTTATTTTTTTAATTAACAACGATTAAGAATCTAAATATCAGGGCACTTTTGCCGTCACTAAGCCGGATATTCCCCACTAGGACTCACCCAGTCAAACTTCACTCCGCTGGTGGTAGCGGAGAATTTGGGGCGACGGCATCGGCAGGATACTTCCCATGAAAGGACATCATTTGCTCCTGTGTCTCAACAGTTATAAAACTCTCATCGACCTCTCCATCTTTCGTCACCCGATTTAAATCTAATGCTAAATGCTTCGC
This sequence comes from Planctomycetota bacterium, assembly GCA_029979005.1. Taxonomy (GTDB): domain Bacteria; phylum Planctomycetota; class Planctomycetia; order Pirellulales; family Pirellulaceae; genus Mariniblastus. The sequence continues at coordinate 5,996 of JAPOIJ010000076.1, forward strand.
CATGAATGGATAAACTGCCATTCGCTTGGAGGGGCCATAGTCGTGTTTTTCATTGGGAAAGTGTGCATTCTCAACGACTGCATTCTCTCCATATAGGCTGTAAATATGGCGAATAAACGGAAACTCAATCCGTGGCGTATTCTTAGTCCAATCGTCTCCATTGGACACCAGCAGTAAAGGACGCGGCGCAGCGAGGGCGGCAATTTCCGGATTCGTTGTTTTATGCTCTTTGCTCCAGTGAATTGGCATTCCACTTTCACATACGCACCCTCCAAAAAAATGGGCAGAGACCTGACAGACCGGAACGGAAACCGCTATCCGATCATCCACTGCAGTCAGTAAAAATGTCTGGGTGGCTCCCCCGGAACATCCCGTCACTGCAAGTCGCTTGGGATCGACGTCTTTCATCGATTCCACAAAGTCCAATGCCCGAATGCTATTCCATGTTTGCAACCGCAACACTTCAGGAGTCTTCCGATGATCCCATCCCGCCACCTTGGAATCACCATAGCCCATCATGTCATAGTGAAATACAACGGCTCCCATTTTTGCAAACACAGCACATCTCTTTTGCCGATTAGGATCAAACCGACCAGCATGACCATGGGCCGACAGAATACCGGCCAGTTTGCCAGAACAATTCGTGGGGCGGTAAACCGTACCTGTTACGTAGAACCCCGGAGAGCTTTCAATTGCTACATTTTCGGCGGTGTAGCCGTCGTAAGTTCGGAGAGAACTGTAAATTGGATTTAAAGCTGTACGTTTCGGCAACTTCGTTAGTTTTGCACCTCTGAGAATGCCGTCGCGAACTTTCGCTGCCCTCGCCTCCCAGGCTTGCTGATCGGTCACCTCTGCCTTCAACGTCTCCAACTCAAGTCGAGCAGCATCCTCGGTATGTGCATACCCCATCCTCAGCTTAGGCTGAGATTCTTTACCAGCATCTTGCCCGGCCTGACCAAGTGCCGGCTTTCCACAGAAACTCAACGGTAAACATAAAACCACCCCAAAGAGTAAGCACCTTTGCCCTGATCTAAGAATCATGAGTGAACCCCACTTGCTCAAAAAACATCGACGAACGCCAAAGTAACCGTGTTTAATTTCACCGCCACTACTCCGGTAACGATGATGATTAAAGCACGAACCAATACACCTGTCAAAAATTAAGGGATGCAGAGCAAACGCTAAACCGAAATGCGAAACCCAAACGCTAAACTAACTCCAGCCAGGCTAACTCCAACTCTAACGGTTCAGATCAATGGATTGATTAAACGTCAAAGAAAATATTAATTTGATGCGTTCACTCAAGAAAAATCTCCCCCAACTTGTTAATCTAGGGTTGCCAAAGGGAGTCATCGTAAAACTACTGCTAACGCTCGAAATTTTTCTCATCTGAAACCTTTGGCAAACAGTTTGCACCCAACTCAGGAACAAATAATGCCTCTGCATAACAAAGATTCCATCCGAAACACAATTAATGATGAACTTTACGCTTCATCAGACCTCTCTGGCCTTCTGCCCAAATACAAATTCCCTCAATCGGAAGAAGATTCGGGGCACGTCTACTCAGTCATTCACGACGAATTAATGCTTGATGGAAACTCGCGTCAAAATCTTGCTACTTTTTGTCAAACGTGGGCGGAGCCAGAAATCCATAAACTGATGGACGAGTGTATGGATAAAAACATGATTGACAAAGACGAGTACCCGCAAACCGCCGAGATCGAGGGAAGATGCGTCCACATGCTCGCAGATCTTTGGAATTCTCCCTCCGCAGCAAACACCATTGGCTGCTCGACGACTGGTTCCAGTGAAGCTGCCATGCTCGGCGGAATGGCAATGAAGCGGCACTGGGAGGCAAAACGTAAAGCTGCCGGCAAACCGATTGACAAACCGAACATCATCACCGGCCCCGTTCAAGTGTGCTGGCATAAATTTGCAAGATATTGGGATATTGAACTGAGAGAGATCCCAATGGATGAAGACCGAATGCTGATGACCCCCGAAGAGGTGATCAAAAGATGTGATGAGAATACCATTGGAGTCGTCCCCACTCTCGGCGTGACATTCACTTGTGGGTATGAGCCGATTGAGGAGGTCGCAGCAGCATTAGATCAACTACAGAAAGATACCGGACTCGACATTCGAATGCACGTTGACGCAGCCAGCGGAGGCTTTCTGGCGCCTTTCTGCGCTCCCGAACTTGTTTGGGATTTCCGCATTCCCCGCGTGAAGTCGATCAATACATCGGGACATAAATTTGGACTCTCGCCGCTCGGTGTTGGCTGGGTTATCTGGCGAGACGAATCAGATCTTCCGCCCGAAGAAATTTTTTGGGTAAATTATCTCGGTGGCAATATGCGCGATATCGCACTCAATTTTTCAAGGCCTGGTGGCCCGGTAGTCTGCCAGTACTATAACTTCCTTAGACTTGGTAAAGAGGGTTATCGAAAAATCCACACCGCCTGTTATAAGACCGCACAGTACTTAGCAAAAAAGATTGGTGAGATTGGCCCATTTGAAATCATCTATGACGGTCAAATGGATTCCGGAATCCCTGCCGTATGCTGGAAAATGAAAGAGGGTGTTTCGCCCGGTTACACACTGTACGACCTCGCCGACCGCCTCAGGACGCGTGGCTGGCAGGTTCCAGCCTATTCGCTGCCGGTCAATTGCGAGCACATTCCAGTACAGCGCATCCTCGTCCGTCACGGGGTCAGCCTCGACCTTGCATCAATCTTGATGGATGACTTCCAACGCGCGTTGGATTATTTTGAAAAACATCCAATACAAACTCCCCTTTCGTCTGAAGAGGCGTCCGGGTTTCATCACTGATTCTCGATTGGGCGATTTAAAGAGTGCTAAGTTCGCCCATGCCTATCTCAATCTGTAAAAATAAACCACTTCCAAGACTACGCCCCTTCGAAAGACTTGAACTCTAATACCAATAACGAAACTCCCCTGTGCATTGATGAATCCGGGCCATGGCCATTTGTAACCCGCCGGATTTTCGAAAGGGGTGATGCGTCGACGTGGATTTGGAGTTCACGTCATCACAGAAAAAAACTGAATTATTCACGAAACGATACAACCCAACTTCCCTCGCACGCACTCCGTCAATCGATTTGGCTACCCCGAAAACTAAATTGGTGGATTGGTCTCATTTTTGCGATTGGTTCGCTCTTATTTTTGACCGCATGTATTTGCAGCCTCGCTTTGATGAGTGGACTGACGACGGTCCTTGATCTATCCAACACGAATCGAATGTTCTTTTGTGGCTCAATCTTCTTCACCATCGCGGCCTACTTACAATTATATCAATCCGCTAACCCAGACTCGCTATGGCAGACTTCGATCACAAGACCACGGAACTATTTGGGATGGCGTCCAAGCGATATCGGCTGGATCAGCAGTGCTCTTCAATTTCTCGGAACCCTTTTATTTAATGTTAACACCTATAACGCGATGTCATCTGATTTAACATGGCTCCAACAAGATTTGCGAATATGGCTTCCCGATTTTGTTGGCTCCATCCTTTTCCTCGCCTCCGGATATTTGGCATTTGCAGAGACCTGTCACAGCCACTGGAGTTGGCATTTCAGGGATCTTTCCTGGCGCATCGTATTTTCCAACTTAATCGGCTGCCTGGCGTTTATGGCAGCGGCGGCAACTGCTTTTTCAACTCCCGAATCCATCAATCTGAAACTCCAATTTTTCTCAATGGGAATGACGGCTATTGGAGCGGCAAGTTTTTTAACTGGCGCGCTCTTGATGTTGCCGGAGTCGACATCGAATTCCAATTTCAAACACCCTGAAATAGTCGATAATTAGCACGTTATGGTGGATTTGCCGTTACTTCAACCTCTCGTTCGCGGGGATTCCGCAGGATTTAACCGCGATTATTTTATAGGTTTGGATGACGAATGAGGTCTTTGATTTGGTTTCGGCGCGATTTGCGGATCGACGATAACACCGCGCTTTTCGAGGCAACTCGACACGCAGACGATGGGGTCGTTGGTTTGTTTTTGATCACTGCGAAACAGTGGCAAGAACATGATGACGCGAACGAGAAAGTAAGATTTTTAATCGAAAATGTTCGTGACCTTTCCGAACAACTCGCCAAGCTCAACATCCCGTTATTAGTTAAAACCTGCGATGACTTTCAATCCGTTCCTTCTTGCGTTTCAAAGTTGGCGTGTGAAACAGGTTGCGACACCGTGTTCATTAATCGCGAATATGAAGTCAACGAGTCCAACCGAGACAACCGGGTCTCGGTTGCCTGCGATCAGGCCGGCGTTGCCTTACGAAGATTCCATGACCGCACCATCGTGCCTCCTAAAGCAATATCCACAAAAGAAGGAAAGTTTTACTCGGTCTTTACTCCTTACCGCCGGGTTTGGGATAACACCTCCCGCGAAACACTCCAGATCTCTCCGCGTCCCTTACCGCAACCGGTCATTCCAATCGACCGCGATCCCGTTCCGGAATCGATTGTGGGGTTTGACTTCTCAAACGCCCGCTCAGATTTGTGGCCTCCCGGTGAAGAGGAAGCTCAGCGAAGACTAGAGGCATTCTCGAATATCATTTCGTCCTACAACGTGGAACGGGATATTCCCTCAATTCGGGGAACCAGCCTGCTTTCACCTTACCTAAACATCGGAGCCATTTCAGCCCGCCAATGCTTTTCAAAAGCCGATCAAATCCTCGAAACCAGCGGGGGGGAAAACGAGGGAGCAAAAACATGGATTTCCGAATTGACTTGGAGAGATTTCTATAATCACGTCATGGTTGCATGCCCACGCGTGTCCAAGCACCAACCCTTCAAGCCAAAAACAAATCAAATTCCCTGGCGAACCGACGAAGCGGACTTTGGTGCCTGGAAATCCGGCATGACAGGATATCCGATTGTTGATGCCGGTATGAGACAACTAAACCAGACAGGATGGATGCACAACCGCCTTCGCATGGTAACGGCAATGTTCCTAACCAAGAACTTACTCATCGATTGGCGTTGGGGAGAAAGATATTTCATGAGCCGCTTGGTTGACGGTGATCTTTCCGCCAACAACGGAGGTTGGCAGTGGTCAGCTTCGACCGGTACTGACAGCGTTCCGTATTTCCGAATCTTCAACCCCTTTAGTCAAAGCAAACGATTTGATCCGGATGGATTGTTTATTAAAAAAATGTGCCCCGAACTGAAACAAGTCCCCGCCAAATCACTGCACGACCCTGTAAAACTAAGCCAATCGATTTCTACACTCGGAATCGACTATCCAAACTTCATTGTCGACTACAAGGCAGGGCGGGAGAGAGCATTACGCGCGTTCAAGGCATTGAAGTAGGTCTTCGGACGAATAGCCGATTCGCAATGGCGAAAAAAAAACACCTGCTGCCGAAGCAAACAGGTGTTTCTCTTTGGTCTCAACAAAGTGTTTAGAAGTTAATTTGGTACTTCTCAGTCAACGCTTTCTTGACTTCGCTCTCTTTAGCATCAATCTGTCGAAGCGTCGCACTCTTTTGGTTCATCCCCTTCTCAGTACCAATTGCACCCGCGGCTCGTCGGCTATCACGAGTATAGTTTCGTCCGTTGATGGTTCCGTATCCGTAACCATAACCATAGCCATAATTCCATCGACCACCGCCCGGGCCAGAAAACCCTTGCGAGGCAACCGACTCATTTTTCGAGAGGTTGCTTGTGTTAAGGTCACCCGAGATGTCTCGAAATGCATTACCAACATATGTTCCAAAATCGATCGCAATCGGATCAACTCCAAGAATCGAGATTCCATCAATCTGGCGTGCGTAACGATCGAACCACTTTGCATAGGTATCTAATTGTTCTTCCTTCTTCTTGCGCTGAATCTCAAGAATATGATCGATGTCGCCAAGATACTGTTTTGTGCGAGTCGCCATGTTTTGCTTTGTCGGTTCAGCATTCGAAGTAACGCCGCCACTGGCTCCGTGCATGTCATCTTCAAGCGGCTGATGAACAAGACTACCAATCTGTCGGAATCCTTCGCTGGTCATTGGCCCCGATAGACGAATCTGATTGCCACTTGAGCTTACGTTCCAAGAAGCAATATCGTCGATCATTAAACCATTCTTCTTTAACGCAGCAATAAGAATCGACTTGGCGACCGGTGTGACGTTCGAAGGATCAGACGAAAAGTCAATTTTGATCGCCCCCGAAATTTTATCGTTTACGGTCACACCCAAAGTCACGCCTCGCAAAGTGGAAAGTGTTTTAGTGATTGCCGGGGCGGCAACTTCCAAAACGGCACCACTTTCAACCAAACGCTTCTCAACTTCAGATGGCTCAAGAACGCCTTCAAGATCAAAAGCAACGATGACTTGAGCGTTCTGGTCGGCAAACTTTACTGCTTCTGCAAGATATGGAGAAACTCTCATTCTTCCATTGCTTGTTTTTGCCAACCAACGTGACGTCATCTGGCGATTCGAGGGAGTCATTGTCACAAGAGTCGTATTGTCAACTTTGATTAGGTACGAGTTGTTTGGCAACTCGAGCGCTTCTTTTCCACTGATCGTGGAAATGTTTCCATTGACTCTTTTAGATACCTCAACCAGATTGATCTCACTACCTTTTTTCTCAAACACGCCAACGTGATAAACCGAATCCAAAAATTCGTAATCAATCTGCGATCCCATCAGAATTCGCTTAGTGGTCGGCGGGAAGAAAGAGGCACCCGATCGGAAAGCAGCAGATCGGTCGGTCGCCCATTTCTCGCGACGGCCAATTGCACTGTTGAGAATATTCTCAGCCTGAACCATCACGAGACAGTTAGCGTTTTCGGGCACGAATTTCGCGGCGTTCTCAAACTGAGCATTCGCTGAGGTCACAGAAAGAAGGGTGACACAGAATGCCAGCAAGGTGAAAATTTGAATTTTTGTGTTCTTCATTGTTCTTGTTCCGGGGAAAATTTGACGGCGCAATCATAAAACGGAAGGGGGCGATTTTCAAGCGAAAAAGTCGGAAATTATTGGTGTTTTAACCGTTAAAGCTTACTTAAAGCTGCTTTCGTCGGGCACAATTGTTACAAGCGAACGCCCGACTCCGAGAATGCCTTAATTCACTATGATCGTTATAAACTTGCAATGGCGTTCGAGCCAACCTCACTCTCTAACTAAGTCCCATCCCGCATTACTGCAGGCCGCCCCGTTCCGCCATTTTCAGATTGGTCGGCTCAATATTGATTGACTCCCACCGACCACGACCAATTAGTTTAACGGTTATTGCAAATACAGGTTTCACATTGGCGCAAACCCGCAACAAGCTATCATCGGGATGCTCATTTCTGATTCAAACAGATCTACCGTCTGTTTTGAAATCCCTGTTATCGGCAAACCTCAATGCTCGAAAAGTATCTTCCGCAGCTTCAAAATATCCCCTGGGGGAATTTCGTGCCTTGGTTGGTAACGTTTTCGGTGATCGCATTTTTATTTAGTGCATTCGGCGTTTCTATCGTATTGCTCAGACTACCCGCCGACTATCTCTCCAATCCAACTCCCGTTGAATCTCCGCCAAACACTTGGAAACATCTGCTCGCAAAACTTGGCCGCAACATACTAGGAACTGTCTTTCTGGTCGTAGGTACTGTCATGCTGCTGACACCAGGGCAGGGTATCCTATCGATCGTTGTCGGTTTGTTGCTTCTCGATTTCCCCGGCAAACAATCTTTTGTCCGAAAACTGCTCGCCAAGCCGCACATATTCCGCGCCATCAATCGATTGCGAACCACGGCCAAGCGACTCCCCCTAGAAACAGATATCGACGAATCAATTAAGACGATCAATCGAGACGATCGATTAGATCGCATCGAGGCGAACAGAGACTAGCCAAGCATTGTTTAACTAAGCCGCCCTTCGAATCCCGCTGGCGCCCGGGTGCGTGTAAGCTGTAACCCGCGGTGATTGAAACTCTGCCAAACTGATTTGGATCGGATCTTTCACGTCGAGATGAACATCTCTTTGCGGGAATGCCACGCAAATATCATGCGCCCGAAGAACCTCATCGATTTTTCTTCGCACATCGCTTTCGGCCTTTTTCCCTTCCATCAAACGCTGCATATGGACCCAAAAATGCAACTCAAACTGCAGGGCATCGGCACCAAAATCAGAAAATAGAACAATGGGCTCAGGGGTTGAATTAACCGCAGGGCATTCTTTTAGCGCTGTTTGCAAAAGAGAAATGACCTTATCGGTCGGCGAACCATAGGCAACACCGATCGTGATTACGGTTCGTATTTCATTGCTTGACAAAGTCCAATTAATCAGTCGTTGTTCCATAAACTTTGAATTGGGAACAATAATCTCAAGATTCTCGCCCGTCTGTAATTTAGTACTCCTCGCTCCAATATGAGTAATGTTCCCTCGCACATCGTCGATTTCGATCAGGTCCCCCACACGTACCGGCCGTTCTCCTAAAATAATCAACCCAGAGATAAAGTTATTGAGAAGCGTTTGACTGCCAAAACCGATCGCAATCGCCGCCGCTCCACCTAAGAAAGCGAAAACAGTGAACGGTATATTCAGCCACTCGAGCGTCAAAAAACAGAAACCAACACACAGCAGATAAAAGAGGATCGTCTGCAACGCAGGCATTCCGCCTTCGTGAACGCCGAAACGCCGCAACAGACGGGGACCGATGACATGACTGGTGTGACGACTAACAAACAGGCCGATGAACAACATTAAAACGCCGGAGAGGATCTTCCCCGCCGTAATAGAGCGATCATCCACGCTGAAAAATTCAAAGTTCCACCACTGCATAGCTGTCGTCGACAATAAACTCCAGCTCCAGGTTTCGGCTGCAGTCAAACCTTCTCGTTCGAGTTCCTCAGTTACGCGTTGCGACAACTGTTCGGCAATTTCAATTTGCAACAGTCGCTGATTCCCGTCTTTAAAAAACTCACTTACTGCGTCGCGGCTTAAATCGCGCCAACTTGAAAGTAATTGCGCCGTTTCTGCATCAGCAACCAATGCTAATCGGGGAGCCGAACTAAGCCCTCTTACCTGGTCCAAATGTAATTCGACCAACGATTTGGAATTTGCCAAACGACTGTCGAGCTGTTCAACCCGCAAAACAGCGTCCTCCACCAACTCTTCATTGAGTAGATCGTTGGCAATTTCAAATCGAACCCGCCACAAATATTGAAGAACAAAAATTTCCGAAATGGAAGCATTCAAATAGGAAGCCCGCAGACGGTAATTCTCTTGGAGCATTTCATGAATTGAAAAAACCTGAAGACGCGCTTTCGAGTCCAAAGCTTCGTGTTTTAGCGTCTCGTCAAACTTGACCTGCAATTCATTCAACAAATCCTGCAGCGCGACTAACCCACCACGAAGTTCCTTCTCGCGCCCCGCTAATTGTGCTACTTGCTGTTTCAAATCAGCTTCTGAAATGATCGTTCTTTGTGGAGAAGCTTCCAAAATCTTACTCAACTGCTCCACTCGACTTCGGTGGACACGCAGTTGGTCTGAGAGAATCTGAAGTTCCAAGACCATCTTCCCGATGGATGATTTACTAATCTCGATCGACAGCGCAAGTGTATCCCGTTTCCTCTTTTGCTTCGTTGACTCGATTGACTCCACTTCATCTTCACTCGCTTCGTTTGCCTGGCGAAGCGTGCGTTCAAAAGCCTCCAATCGCATTCGGGCGCTTTCTTTCATCCCTTTGATTGAATCGATTTCCGCCTGTATCGTGGCGATTCGATTACCTTCGTTATCAAACACCGCTTTGAGTCGTTCCACCTCCCCGAAAGAAAGCATTTCGCTGACGGCAATCTGGCGATCGTTGAAACTCTCAAGCTCTTTTTCCAATTCGTCATTGGTAACGTCACTCGCAGCAATCGCATCCAGCAAGGACAGATGTTGTTGATACACGGTTTTAAGAAACTGACGCTGCGCGATTTGGGTTTTTATCGACTCGATCAGCCATGCTGTATCTTGCCCCAATTCGGTCGCGCGGAGCTGCACCTCGGATCGGCTCAGTTCAGATTCATTGCGTTCGAGTCGTCTGAGAATGTCGTCGCGAGTGGGCCAAAATTCATCGGACACCACCGGCTTGTCAGCCACTGCCTTTTGGACAACTAAATCTACCGGCGTCTGCCCGAAGGATACTGTGCACCAATAGGTGCTCGACGCCGTCAATGCTGTGAATGCCAAAATGACAGCGCGTCGGAAAAAGTATGATCGAATCATTCGAATGACTTTCGTACGCCAAATCTCTGCTGAATTGCGTCGGGTTCGTCCATGAACACGACTCGATTTTCATAGTGGAATGAGAATGAAAACCAGTACTTCTGCAGAAAATTTACTCCATCCCTTATCGCTTCCAAATGCCAGAATACAACATGCTGACCAGTGCTAGCGAAACACATTTTCCGCTGGCATGTTTGTTCGGCTCTCGCGTGAGTGACAAAACGAGTGTTTACATACGGTGCCGGCACCTATGAACTTCAGGTCATTCCAGCTTTCCTGATCATGCACTACAATTCGTGGCAACCGATCGGAGCTCGATAAAACTAGGTAAAATCGAGCCAATCAATTAAGCGCGAGAACGCCATGCACCAATCTTTGTTGTTCCTTTTTGCCGGATTTCTAACCCTCGGACTGGTTCATCCCATTGTCTCTCAGGAAACACCCCCTCAAAAACCAGCGGCTCAACCCACGGGCCTCGGCGAGCAGGATAGGCGTTCTATAGAAGCGGTAATTTCTTCGTATGAGTCTGCTTTTAATACAAAAAACATCGAGACATTAGTTTCGCATTGGTCTGCGGAAGGTGTTTACGCCAGCCCTATAAGTGGTACCACAACAGGGCGCGCCGCAATGCGTCAGCAATTTGAAGTTCTCTTTGCCGGTTCCCCTTCGATAAACATTTCACTTGAAACTGATTCAATCAAATTTATTTCTCCCAATGTCGCGCTCGAGCAGGGCAGGGCAACAGTTTTCACCAAAGACGGACAAACCAGTCAATCAGACTACGACGTCGTCTTTGTTAAGCAAAAGGATAAATGGCTGATTGATCGTGTCAGCGAGACTGAACCTGAGACAGTTAATTCTAGCTACGCTAAACTAAAAAGACTGGAATGGTTGATTGGTCAATGGACAGCGACGGCTCCAGGGCATCGGATCGAATACACGTGTCAATGGACTGTCAACCAAAACTTCATCAGCAGAAAATTCACTGTGACAGACGCATCTAATAAAACCATCGCCTCCGGCCTTCAAATGATTGGCTGGGATACGAATGCTAAATTGATCCGCAGTTGGCTTTTTGATTCAGACGGCGGATTAATCAGAGGAACATGGCATCCCGGAGAAAACCAATGGACCGTTCAGTCTGTCGCGAGTTTCGCTGACGGTGGCTCCGGTTCATTCAGTGGTGTCTTTGATTTACATGAAAATGGTGAACACAGTTGGAAAAAAATAAACCGCGTAATCGACGGTCAACTGATGCCAAATATTGAAAGCATTCGCTCACGGCGAAAGTAACCACCTCTCTTCTTTTCTTTCCATTATTCGCAAGAGCTTTAGCGATGAATTTATCCACAACGCATACCCGGCTAGTCACCTTCCTGTTCTTCGGTTTAAGTCTGGTCGCCAGTGAAGCGCTGGCTCAACGAGGATCAGCGAAACACATCAAAAGTAAAAGCCGTGCAATGCCGTCTAAAAAAGCGATGGCACGCCCGTCGGCCAGCCACTCACCGTCGATGCACCGTCCATCGTCCAATAAATCAATTTCCAAAGTTAAACCGACCAAAAAACCAATCACTCGACCTTCGTCCAATTTTTCCAATAAAAAGCAACCTAATATTAAATTGCCGACCAATCCCCGTCCGGCAACTGGCAAAAATAAAACGCGGCCTACGCCTTCGCAAATCGATCAATTCATGGATTTCCGGAAGCCGACGACAAAACCATCCCAACGTCCTCAGGGGGGTGCTGCAGGAAACTTTTTAAAGGATCGGCCATCGACCTTGCCTACTAACCCGGTCGACAAACCGACCGTTCGACCAACACCTCGCCCTACTCCTCGACCGGAGACGCGACCGACGCCGAAACCTGCGATTAAGGTACCACCGGTAAACAAGGTTCGTCCCGTTCACTACCCCGCAAAAATCAAACCGGGAAATCGTCCCCCCGGCTACCGCCCCCCCGGATCACGCCCCATAGGTTACCGCCCGCCCGGTTACCGTCCGCCCCGTCCGGTTTATCTTCCTGCTTATGGCCCCGGTTACTGGGGACGATTTCCAAACTACCGTTATCATTGGAATCGATACAACAACAACTGGTGGGCCTTCGCCACCGCAGGCGCGATTACCAGTTGGTGGCTCAATGGAATCAATCGGCAGCCGGTTTACTATGACTACGGCACTAACATCTACTACGAAGGAGACCAGGTGTACTACCAGGGCACCCCTGTTGGCACCCCTGAAGAATACTCGCAGCAGGCACAGACGATTGCTGAAAGTGCACCGGAGGTTGATCCCAACAAGGTAGAATGGCTACCCCTGGGCGTTTTCGCACTCACTGAAAGCGAAGGCTCCATTGAAAATGCGACTCTTTACGTTCAACTCGCGATTAGCAAAGAAGGATTAATCGGAGGCACCTTTCAAAACACTCTCTCTGGAGACTCTTTCGAAGTTGAAGGAACCGTCGACAAAGAAAGCCAACGTGCTGCTTGGGGACCAATTGGGAAACAATGGCCAATTATGGAAACCGGTCTTTACAACTTGACGGAAAACGAAGCTGGCGCTTTAATCCACTTCGATAACGGTCAAACTCAACAGTGGACAATGACGCGGATCGATGAGCCAGAGTCTACCCAAAACTAGCAAACTGCCACCCGCCAAAACCACAGGTTCCCAATCTGAGCAAACTCAAATCGCAACCGCCGCTTTAACGGCTTGCTTGATGTAGACACGCTATGCCTTTTGCGAAAACGCCCCTAAAAACGCGGTTGCGATTCGTCTTGACCTAATTTTGCCGAGTCGCTTAGGCTGGTAACTTCTCGACCCCGCCGTTAGTCGATCTAAAATTCGATTTAGACAGGCTCGCCAGACAAGGAACAACAACATGAAACGAACAACTATCTTAGCTCAGGCTATCTGTATCGGCATTTTATTGAGCCAATGCTCTTTGGTTTCCGGGCAATATAAAGAAGAACAAACGGTGAATGAATCGATTGTTGTTCTGAAGGAGATCATGTCGATTCCTGCCGAAGGAATACCTCGGAGCATGTTGCACGATGCACAGGCGGTTGCGATATTTCCCAGTGTTGTCAAAGCCAGTTTCGTCGTAGGTGCACGGCATGGAAACGGGGTCATCATGATTCGAGACGACAAGGGAGGATGGCATGCACCCGTTTTCGCCAGTCTCACCGGCGGTAACATTGGTTGGCAGGCCGGTGTTCAATCGACGGATGTCGTTTTGGTTTTTAAGACACGGAAAAGCGTCAACGGGCTGTTATCGGGGAGGCTTACTCTCGGAGCAGATGCAGGAATCGCTGCTGGCCCAGTTGGGAGGCAAGCCACCGCGGCGACGGACACTCGACTCGGGGCGCAAATTTACTCTTACTCAAGAAGTCGTGGCCTGTTTCTTGGTGTATCTTTTGATGGATCTGTGGTTCGAATGGACTCCATCAGCAACGCCAACTACTACAAGCCAACCACGCCCGGTGGACCAGTTATTATTCCGCCTAGCGCCCAAAAACTAGGGCTTGAGGTAATGAAATATGCCGGAAACTCGACGGCAACCACTCCAAACAACAATCAGGTTCCTACATTACAAGCATCGACTACCAACCAGCCTCAGCCGATCTTAGCTCAGCAGTATTCCCAAAAAGAGGTGGATCAATTGCGTGACCAACTTGCCAAGATTGCTCCTGAATTGTACGGAGTACTGGACTCAAGCTGGCAACGGTACCTCGGCTTGCCCGCCCAGGTTTTTCAAGCCAATGGACATCCCTCAGTTGAATCCTTGATCGCATGCAGGTCGAAATTTGAGTACGTTTGCAAGGATCCTAAATTAGAAAAACTCGCACGCTACCCCGAATTTCAATCAACTTATGGTCTGCTGTGTCATTACATTCACGAGCTATCGAACGTGAAAACCACTTTTGATCTTCCAGCACCTCCGACAAATTAGTCCAAATACTATCGTGTCAGGCCAGATCACAAAATCAAGTGCAGTGAGTTCACGTAGGGCTTACTGCACTTTTTTTATCAATACGATTTCATCATTCTCGCCCCAATATTTCTAGTGAATCGATTCTCGGGAATTACTTGGTCAACTGCACCTGAATTTATTGCCAGTGACTTAAACAGCTTTTGTAACACCTAATTCAAAATCAACGACCAGAGGACGATGGTCGGAGGCCTGTCCCGCAAGTTTAGACTTTGAGGCGAACGCATGGCTGACAGCCAAATCGCCACGATAAAACAAATTATCAAGTGCGCGTGCGGGAAAAGCTGCAGGAAAAGTTCGAATCGCTTTCGCAGCAACCGAAAAACCAGCCGGTGTCATTAATTGCTTACCAAGATTCTCCCAAACATCATTTAAATCTCCACCGATAACCACCGGTGTCTCTTTATGGGCGCGATGAACCGTCTTATGCTCCAACAGTTTTCGCAATTGCATTTTCCGCTCAAAACCCGCTAACCCCAAATGAACATTTACCAACAACATCGTCCTTTGATGACCATTAAATTTCACCCGACAATGGGCAAGCAAGCCTTGCCTGCGCTTCTTTAATGGAATCGTGAGATCGACATCTTCAACATCCAATAATGGGAAACGACTCAAAATTGCATTCCCGTAATACCCCTGTTTCAGATAAACATTTCGCTGATACGCAGAGTACTTCATTTCCAACGCCTCAGAGAATAGATCGACCTGGACATCCATGCGAGAACGAGGAACCTGATCGTCAACTTCCTGTAAAAAAATGATGTCGGCTGAGTACTGTTTGAGGGTTTCAATTATGCGTTCAGGACGATAACGACGATCGACTCCTCCAATCCCCTTGTGGATGTTGTAACTGATTATTCGAACTGTTTCTGAATTTGACACGGGTGCTTTACGGTTAGAGGTTGCTGGAAGTTCAGGTAATTTATTATCTGCTTCATTTGATCTTAACTCTTTACTGGCTTACCTGCACAGCACCGCCTCGTTTAGCTGCCGCACAAAGGACTCAATGACCAAACGTCAGTTCGCAAAACTTGCTGGTTCCTGCCTTTACCTCCTCCCCATCTCTTGGAATAATTTAAGGGAAGAAAAAACATTCCTTAAAGGTAGAGCAAATGCGTTTTTACAAATTACTGATCGGTTTAGTCCTAACATTTGCCTGCACGGCTTCGAGCTACGGTTTTACAGAACTTCGCGAATGGACTGACGCGAACGGCCATTACACCTTCAAAGCCGATTTAATCGCCTACGACAGCGAACACGTCGTTCTCCAAAAAGAAAATAAAGACCTTGTTTCTGTCGCAATCAAAGATCTATCCGACGCTGACCGTGCGTTTTTAAAATCCAGTGAAGCAGCAGAACACAAAGGGGGAGAACTGGATGAAGTTCAAACTTGGAAGCTGGATAGTGGTCTGAAGATCAACGGGAAAGTCGTCGAATACGGTCAGCGCGACCTTAAAGTCAAGAGGTACCTGCGCGGGGATACTTATGTGAATGACCGAGACATCGAAAACCTTCCTCCGGTCTACCAGGAACTCATCCCCCAAATTGTGGCTCACTTTGCCAAACAAAAATTTGAAAATGTTGATGCGATGAATACATGGCTTGCGAAACAACCCAATGGGGAGGTTGAGAACAAGTGTGAAGGGGTCATGCTGGAACTGGAAAACGGGGATCGTTATGGCATCCCTTTCTTTCTTTTTTCCGCGGCGGATCGAATGACGTTAGAGCGAGGTTGGCAACGTTACAAATCAGCAGAAGAGAATGAAAAGCAACAAGAGAAAGAGTCCTTTTACTTGCGAGCCCAGGCACAGGCAAATGCGCAAAACCTTCAGTC
>JAPOIJ010000079.1 GCA_029979005.1 Planctomycetota bacterium
GTTTGTAAATCATACCAATTCGGCGCGGCAAATCACGAATGGCTTCAACTTGAATCGTTGGCACGTTCGTTTCATTTGGATTGCCTGCTATGGGTTTTACATTTTCCAACTAATCGGTTGCCAAAAACAACCTGGCGCCCCAAGTGAGACTCCCACTGAGGCCGTAAAGCTGGCCGATCCGCTAGCAGCTGAAGAGTTTATTGCACCGATCCAAATCAAACCTAAATCTCAAGCCGAAGTTCGCCCAGAAGAACAAAGTGATCAGCCAAAGGTATCACCGCCCCCCCAAAACGTCGAGAATTCGCAGGATTTTGCGGATGTGCCTCCTACTTATTTTTTAAATGATTACGACGAAGCTGAATTGCCTAAATTCAAAGACGCCGATCTCCATAAAAATTTGACGCTGATCATTTTAGCGGCTCAACCGGACTTGCGGGCTCGTAAGATATTGAAACCAATCAGCCAATCCTTGACTGAGCAAGAAAAAATCGATGCCGTAGAACTGATATTGGCTCAGGACTACAAGTTCTTAAAATTACAGAGGCGGCGATCAGAGATTCTCGAACACGCTCGAACCGGCGATGACGTTGAAAGTGAATTGAAACGAATTGATGCTGAGACTGTCGCAACGTCACAGGAATTAATTAAGTTCGTCCTTCAGTCAATCCGAAAAAAAAGTTCCCGTTAAAGTAGTTTCGGCTGTTGGCGGATTGGATTCCGGGCAATCGATGCTGAACGCTGACCAGTGAAGCCAAACAAACCTCAAAGAGCCATGCTTTTGAATAGGAATTTTAAATTTGCAACCTTTCTAACGCTGCGTCGTTTTGTGGGTTTCGCCGCGCTTGCCGTTGGGATGATTTTGGCCATCGGTCGTTTCTCCCCCGCTATGGCGACCTTGCCGTTAGTCACCCCGGCTCAGTCGCTCGGTGCCGAACAAAAGCAGAGAAAAATACCTGATGAATTTGATCAGGTCGGCCTACCTTTCCTTGAGAATTATTGTCTCGATTGCCATGACGGCCCCGACGGAGAAGGCGGTATCGATCTTTCCGCCTATCGGAAAACGGAAGACGTCAATGGAGCATTGCCTGTTTGGGGAAATGTCCTCCGCCAAATTGAGAGTGGTCGGATGCCTCCAGAGGGCAATTCTCGGCCGACAGCTGACGAAATTAAAACATTGAGCGATTGGTTGATGAGTACTGTGGCGAAGCAATCCCGTTTCTATCAAGGGAATGGCCAGATTAGACGGCTGAACCGAGCGGAGTATGAAAATACAATCCGTGATCTTTTTCGGATGCCTCGCTCTTGTTTCAACAATAATTCGAAAATCATTCAAACTGATGATTATTTCAAGCCATCAACGGGGAAAATGCCTCGCCATGTTCTGGCGGTGAGTTGTTTTTGGAATTCTCGTGAACGTTACTCTGATCTACCCGGCGTTTCTACCCTACCGGTTGATCCGCCGGTTGAACATGGATTTGCAAACGATCAGTCTGCGTTAAGCCTCTCCCCCTTGCTGATGGAGAGTTATCTTGAAATATCGAATTCGCTTCTGAACAATGTCGAGTTTGCCCAATTGTCACATCTTTGGCAGTCGCTGTTTGGTACTAATAACGGAGAAAGCAGGGAGGGTTCAATTCAGCGAGCGAAGGCACAACTGGAAGCTTTTATTCCGCGCGCCTTTCGCCGACGCGTTTCGGACGCAGAAATTGCGGTTTATTCCAAGTTGTTTCAAAGTGAATTTGAAGCGAGCAAATCATATACTGATTCAATGATCACGACGGTTTCTGCTGTTCTGATTTCCCCCAATTTTTTGTTCCGGCATGAATTTTTGCCATCACCCACGGACTCTACTGAGTTTTCAGAAAAGGTGTGTGACCTAGAGTTAGAACAAAATTTTAAAATGGCAAATCGATTGTCCTTTTTTTTATGGGGCTCAATGCCGGACGATGAGTTATTTCAGGCAGCGAGGGAGCGGCGACTGTTATCCGATAAGCAATTGCGTTATCAGGTAAATCGAATGCTCGATGACCCGAAGTGCAAATCGCTTGCGACAGAATTCGGCATGCAATGGTTAAAAGTTCAGGATGTTGCTTCGGTCCTTCCCGACAAAACGCTCTTTCCGGGCTATTATTTTCAAAGCAATCAACGCCCTCCTCCCGCAATTTCAATGATGATTGAGCAGTTGCTGTTCTTTGAATCGGTCATGGTGGAAAATCGAAGGATTACTGAATTCATTGCTTCGGAGTATGCTTATTTAAACCGCCAACTGATGGATTGGTATTCGGTCGATCCCGAACAGGTTTTGGGTTACTCTCCACCGGCAGAACGTTTTGAAGATTTTTTTCGCATCAAATGGCCGAATGGACACCGGGGCGGTGTTTTGTCTTCGGGCGCTATGCTGATTTCTACGTCGACCACAACGAGAACCAGTCCTGTATATCGTGGGGCGTGGATTCTGGATGTGATCTATAATTCACCGCCCCCCCCTGCCCCAGCCAATGTTCCTCCGCTGGAAGCGTCGTCAGGTGATCTGGCGACTGATTTAACTGTTCGTGAGAAGTTGGCCAAACACCGTGAAAATGAAGCTTGTGCGACGTGCCACAATGTTATCGATCCTCCTGGCTTTGCCTTTGAAATGTTTGATGCCGTTGGGAAATGGCGCAATACTTATCCGAATGGAAAAAAGGTTGATTCATCCGGCGAATTAAGAGGTGACGCGTTTGTTGGCGCTGAACGATTCAAAAACGTTGTACTCCGTGATAAATCTAGATTTGTTCGCGCCTTTGTTGAGCATACAATGAAGTATGCATTGGGCCGGCAATTGAATTTTGGCGACCAACCAGAAATTCGTCGAATTGCGGCATCCGTAGCCGAACAGGATTTTAGGTTTCGTGCCGTAATCACTGAAGTCGTGTTAAGCGAACTGTTCCGAAAACACCTGGAAGAAATTGTTGAAATTGAATGAGACGTATTAATCGTAGAACTGTTTTGCGTGGCATCGGCGCCGCAATTGCGTTGCCTTGGCTAGAAGCGATGGGCCATTCAGCAAAAGAACTTAATAGTTCGGTATCTGCGAGTACGAACCGTTTGGCATTTATGTATATACCGAATGGAGTTATCGGTTCCAAGTGGTTTCCGAAGTCTGCGGGGAGCAAGTTCGAATTTGGCGAAAGCCTGAAGCCACTGGAGGCTCTTCGAAACGATGTGACGGTGATCAGCGGCCTAAATCGGACCTATCTCACAGGTGAACCCCATTCGCAAGCAGGTTCGTGTTGGCTAACCAGCGCCAAACCGAATGAGCGCGTCGATGGCGTAAATGCTATTGATGTCACGTTAGACCAGGTCATCGCTCGGGAGGCGGGGAAAGCTACGCCTTTTCCGTCCATCGAGTTAAGCTGCAATAGCTTCATTGACAATGTGGAGCCAAAAATCTTTGATTCTATATCTTGGTACGGACCCGGCTATGACGCGAAGTCACAAAATGACCCTCGGAAGGTTTTCGCGAGACTGTTCGGAGAAGCCGCTTCGATTAAAAAGAGCATCCTCGATACTGTGCTGGAAGACGCCAGGAGATTAAATAAGACGCTTGGAAAAAGTGACCGAAGGAAAATGGATGAGTATCTCAATTCCATAAGGTCCGTTGAAAACCGGATTGCCAAGCAGAAAGCATCAAAGAGTTCCCTCAGCAAGATTGATTATCAGGTTCCGAATCAATTGCCCAAAAATCGCGGCGAATACATTCGGATGATGGGCGACCTGATGGTTCTTGCGTTTCAAACAGATCAAACACGCATCGCAACCATGATGGTTGGCCCCGAGCGTTGGGAGACTCCGCAGTTTTATGAAGGAGTTTTTGAAAAACCGGTAAGTCACCACGTGATGACTCATGACACAACGGAGGATGATCGGGTTGCGAAGATCGACCGTTTCCATGTTGAACAGTATGCGTATCTAGTTAACAAGCTGAAATCAATTCAAGATGGCGAAGCAACTCTGCTGGATAAATGTACATTTGTTCTTGGTTCCGGCCTGGGTAATGGCGCGCAACATTCCTACGAACAGCTGCCAATCGTCATCGCCGGTCAAGGCAATGGCGCACACACCTCAGGAACTCACATTAAAGCGGCCGATGGTACCCGCCTTGCCAATCTCTGGCTTAGCCTTGGAAACATGATGGGCTTAGAAATTGATCAATTCGCTGACAGCACCGGGACTTTGGACGGTTTTTTAAAATAGATCATCGTGCCCGAATCAGAGATACAAACAAACCTGTCCGGCCACGTCTAACTAAGTCAATATTCCATGGGCGACGCGAGCAGGCTTGACGCCGGTCAGCTTCATATCGAGCCCCTGAAACGGCACTGTAAATTTGGCGTGATCGATTCCGAATAGGTGCAGGATAGTGGCATGCAAATCCCTAACGTGCACGATATCTTTGACGGCGTGATATCCTAGGCTGTCGGTTTCGCCGTAGGAAAATCCTTTTTTGACGCCTCCCCCGGCCAGCCACATCGAAAAACCTTTGATGTGATGATCTCGGCCGGCGCCACCTTTCCCTTGAAACATTGGCGTTCTGCCAAACTCACCACCCCAAACGACGAGTGTGTCTTCCAGCATACCCCGCTGTTTCAAATCTGCCATTAAAGCCCAAGTAGCGCGGTCAGTATGGTCGCAACATACTTTCATATATTTTTCGAGCCCACCATGATGATCCCAGCCGCGATGATAGAGTTGAATAAATCGAACCCCACGTTCCGCAAGCCGTCTGGCCAGCAAACAGTTCGCCCCGAAGCTTCCGTCACCCGGAGTTGCACCGTACATATCCAAAACATGCTGCGGCTCATCGCTTAAATCGGTCAACTCAGGAACTGAGGTTTGCATTCGAAAGGCTAATTCATACGCGGCAATTCGGGTGTCGATTTCCGGATTCTTGATTTTCTGATTTCGTATTGAATCGAGTGCACTAATAGAACGAACTAAATCACTTTGCTGACGCTCGCTAATTCCACGTGGATTCTGAACGTAATGAACTGGATTTCCCGCCGAATTAAACTCGACGCCTTGATGACGACTAGGCAGAAAGCCTGCAGACCACTGACGCGAGGCAATGGGCTGGGGGTTCCTGCCTCCGACACTCGACATGACTACAAAGCCAGGAAGATTCTCACTTTCATTCCCTAAACCGTAATTAATCCAGGAGCCCATCGAAGGCCTACCACTGATTGCGGTACCCGTATTCATAAACGTATGGGCAGGATCGTGGTTGATCTGTTCGGTGACGAGTGATTTAACAACGCAGATATCATCGGCCAACTTCGATTGGTAAGGCAAAAAGTTGCTGAACTCTAATCCACTTTCGCCGTATTTATTAAATTTAGTTAGCGGCCTCAAGCATTTGAGCGTCTGTCCTTGCAATTGGGCAATCGGCTGCCCTTTTGTAAATGACTCAGGCATCGGTTTACCGTCGAGTCGTTCAAGCTCGGGTTTATAGTCAAAGGTCTCTAGATGCGAAGGGCCGCCAGCCATACACAAGAAGATAACCCGTTTAATTTTTGGTGGGTGGTGAGGTAACGCGGCAGCAGAATCGTTGAACCGCGTGTAGGCTCTGCTTTGATTCCAATGTCCAAGAAGCGTACCGAGCGCCGCCGCCCCAAACCCAACTCCACCTCGCTGTAGAAAGGTGCGGCGATTGAGCTGATTGACTAATTCGCTTGGGTGGTTCATTGCCATTGATTTTCCAGGTGATGTTCGGGGAGGGCGTCTCAGATCAATTGCGAGTAATGAATTCATTCGTGTTCATGACTGCTCTCGCGATGGCCGTCCATGTTGCGAGGGTCGCATCGTCCGTATTGGTGATGGCTTTTGCCTGGCCAATACCGAGAAACGCTTTCGTTTCTTCAGGGTTTTCGCTAAAAGTTTGGTAGTTTGATTGAAACAACGCTTTGAGTAATTCAATTTCTTCTGACTCGGGGGGCCGAGCGAGCGCGAGTTGATAAAGACGTTCGAGTCGATGTGTAAATTCATTATTCTTGCTGGATTCCAAAGTCCGCGACGCCAACATTCGTGCCGCTTCAATGAAAATTGGATCGTTCATCAATACTAATGCGGCGGATGGAGTATTGGAGCTTGGACGTTCTGCGGTGCATTCCTCTCGGGAGGGTGCATCGAAAGCCTTTAATGTTGGGTGAAGAAACATGCGTTGCCAATGGATGTACACACTTCTGCGCCATTGATCTTCATTGGTCGTTGGTTGATACCTCCGTTGAGGAAAGTTCAGATGCTGATAATATTTCTCAGGCTGAGCTGGCTTAATACTCTTTCCACCAAGCGTGTTCAAATTCAGGAGGCCGCCCACAGATAACGCACTGTCGCGAATCAACTCCGCTGGCAATCGGTATCTCGACTGATGAGAAAAGTATTCGTTGTAAGGATCGATTTCAGCGGCTTCTGCGGACGGAATCGATGACTGCTGGTAGGTTTTACTCGTGACAATTTGGCGAACCAATTGTTTCACGTCCCAGCCACTTTCGATAAATTCCCATGCAAGCGCATCGAGAAGGTCTCCATTATTGGGTGGAAACCCCTGTCCACCAAAGTCATCTAATGACCTCGATACGCCGCTGCCCATCATGAGATACCAGAATCGATTTGCAAATACCCTCGCCGTCAAAGCACCGTTTCCCGTTTCAACATCAGTCAGCCAGTTAGCTAAATCCATGCGATTCGCTCTGGTCTCCTTTTTAATTTCACCCAGAAAGCTCGGCACAGCTGGGCTAACTACTTCACCGGTATCGTCCATCCAATCGCCTCGGGCAAGCACTTTGGTAACACGCGGGTTATCGAGCGATTTTGAAATCATTGTCCACCGACCACGCTTTTCGATAGATGATTTCGATTTATCAAGATTCGTTTTGACGGACTGATACGACTGGATCTCACTATTCAACTGGCGGATTTGACTTTCGAGATCCAAATTTTGTTGGTCGAGCGGTTGCGGTGGTAGATCACTTTGTGGTTGATTCTCTTCCTTTTTACTACCTAAAAGCTTTGTTTTTTTGGAGAGCTCCGTTTTCAGCGAGGCAAGCTTCCGATTGACCTTGGCTAATTCGTTGGTAAGTGAATCCAGCTCAATGCGATCTCCTTTCGGTAGAATGAGGATCTCTGGAGGTCGTTTCGTCGGCAGCGAATTGGTTCCGACTTTGAAATGCGCCTCATCATCTATATCTGCGAAGAAAGCAGAAAGTGCATAAAAGTCTTGAATGGTATACGGGTCGTACTTATGGTCGTGACATTGTGCACACCCCACCGTTGCCCCCATCCAGACGAGCGAAACATTTCGAACCCGATCGGCAGCATAAATTGCCGAATACTCACGTGGTTGCAACCCGCCTTCATGGGTAGTTTGAAGTAAACGATTGTAACCGGAGGCTATTAACTGACTTTCGCTTGGATTATCGATTAGATCACCTGCGATTTGCTCTCGCGTAAACTGATCGAAGGAAAGATTTGCGTTAAATGCATTGATAACCCAATCTCGGTAGGGTGAGATGTTGTGAGTTTGATCGCCATGATAGCCTACTGTGTCTGCATATCTGACGAGATCGAGCCAATAGATGGCCATCCTTTCCCCAAACCGAGGTGAAGCAAGGAGTTTCTCGACAACTCGCTCAAACGCATCCGGCCGTTTGTCAGCCAAAAACGACTCAATATTAACAGGACTAGGAGGAAGTCCTGTAAGATCGAAATAAACCCGCCTCAAAAGCGTTCTTGGATCGGCAGGTGGCGCAGGGGACAAGCCTCCACGCCGAAGGTTGACAGCAACAAGATCGTCTATCCAATTGCTACCGTCGGGTCGGTTTCGCGCGGGCTGAGCCCGGGGTTTTACGTAGGCCCAATACTCAGACCAATCTGCACCTTGCTGAATCCACAAAGTAAGCGTTTCAATTTCCGCTGCGGTAAGAGGTTTATTTGTTTCTGGGGGCGGCATCTGAACGTCAGGATCAAGATGCAAAATTCGTTCAAGGAACGCGCTTTGTCGCGGTTCCTTTTTGTCGATTACCTGTAGCGCAGAATCCTCTTGATCAAACCGAAGTTCGGCTTCTCGAGTTTCTGAATCCGGGCCATGACACTGAAAACATTTGTCGGAAAGGATTGGACGAACGTCGCGTATAAACGAAACCGGTTGGCGACTCCCCTGCCCTAACGCCAGCCATGGCTGGAATGAGATCAGCAAGAAGGCGAGTACGATCAACAATTGAGAAAAGCACTTTTTTCCGAGGATTATGAATGGCCTCGGAAAAAAGAAACGTTTTCGGTTTTGAGAATATTTTGATTTGTACAAAATGAACGATTCCAAAATCTAATTTTTTTCACCGGTATAAAAATTATGCGCAGCCCTTAAATTTCATTAACCGCATTTTAATGGTTAAAACAGGGAAGACAAACAGGGTTGTTGAGCTAACCCATTCCACTCTCAGTTGAATCCGATGCGAATTCCAAATTCTCTGGCTCGCCATTGACAATCATTTCATGAGGAATTTTGGATTCAATCCACCGAACGATCTCATCTGTAATCTTTCGGTCGAATTTTAAGTCATCGACAATGAACGTTCCTTCATCGCCGTGTTGATCTTTGAAATGGATTACGCCGATTCCTTTCTTCTCCCACTTTTTTTTATCAAATTTGAAGATTTGATTGAGCGAAACTTCAACGCCGTCGTTGGATCGCAAACCGTTTTCGGTTGATTCAATCCACGCATTCCGATTGTTGAAATACCAAACCACACAGGGGACGCCAATGGATAGTCCGATGACAATGAATGCGTATTGCCAGTAGATTTTATTTTGAATGGCGGCAACAGTGCCATCTTTCTGAACTTGTTTTGCACTCCACCCGTTCTCTTTGGAAATAATTTTCCACTGAGCAACCAGATCCGCTCGTTCAAGCGAGGGGTCGGCTTCAATCTCAGTTTTTAGTTCTTCCCAAGCAGTGGCTCTTGGAAGCTCGGCAGGATAGGCGATAAATCCATCGTACGCAGCGTAGAGTGCAAAAGCGCAGCAGATCAAACCAATGGCTAGATACTTGAGAAGGAAAACTCGCTCTGGATGGGCTCTTAAATTCATAGGTAGCTTGTCGTCTGTTTATCAGCAATTGGATCATTCTTAGCAGATTCTAGTTTATCTACGCGAAGATAAAAATGTAGAACCGGATGCCGGAGGTGGCAAAATACGGATGAACGGTTGGGCCTTCACCCGATTAATCCCAATTTTCTTATTGCTAAGTCGGTTTTTGAGCTCAGAGGAGGGTTTTTTAGACTAACAAACCGAAAGTCAGGGTGTTTTTGCGAATCAATGGTGAACTGGTTGCCAATATCCGTTAAGATAAAGGTTCTGGTTTACTGACGTGTTTGAGTTAAAAAAGGTGTCCGATGGCTGCGACAGAAATTACACGGGAACAATGGGATCGTGAAACTGAAAGACTTTGTCCGAGTGCAAGGGCTTACAACGCCTACGTCGAACTAGAGCAGTTTATCGTCGATAACACCGATTTAACCTGTACCTACACTAGTGTTACCCGTGGTAAATCTGACTACGCAACATTTTATGCGTCCGCCGGAAATCACTGCAGTGTAATCCAGGTTTACAAAGGGCAATGCCAATTGAATTGGCGCAGGAAACCCAAAATCACCGGTTAAAATGAAGAAGAACACGAACTGGTGGGTGAGATTTATGAAGAATTCCGTGAAACACTTTCCGGGAAAGAAGGAAAGGGTTGGGAAACCGTCAAGGTTTTAAGACTTGGCGAAGAAAACGTACAAGAAGCTGTTAAAAAGCTTGCAGACGGGCTTACTGCGATCGTCCTCAAGGACAAGGAAGAAGTCGCTAAGTAAGACTCGGCAACTTTATCGATTTATTAAGGGGATGGCCGGTAGGCCGTCTCTTTTTTTATGCGCCGACTTGTCAACCGTGCTACCTCTGGTGTCTGAATTGGCAACGATTAAGATTAGAGTTTCACTACGTCGGAGTCGTTAGTTTCCTTGAAAACGATTTGCGGCTGCTAACTTTTTAAAATCGGAAACCTATCGATGCGAATAGACTCTATTCCAATTGGCACTAATCCTCCGGAAGACATTAATGTAATCGTCGAAGTTCCCGTAGGTGGTCAGCCGATCAAGTACGAGCTCGATAAAGCATCCGGGACGATGTTTGTTGATCGATTTCTCTACACCCCCATGGTTTATCCAGGGAACTATGGATTTATCCCCCACACGCTTTCACTTGATGGCGACCCGATTGACGTCCTCGTCTGTAATACTAGAGCAATTGTTCCGGGGGCAGTGATGAGTTGCCGACCTGTTGGTGTCCTCGTGATGAAAGATGACGCAGGACCGGACGAGAAAATCATTGCCGTCCCGACTAGCAAGCTGACGCGACGGTACGAAAACATCAAAAGCTATTCCGATCTGCCTGAAATCACCATTCAGCAAATCGAGCACTTTTTTCAACACTATAAAGATTTAGAAGCAGATAAATGGGTGGAAATTACCAGCGTGGAACAGGTAGACGTAGCGAAAAGAATGATTGTGGAAGCAATTGAACGCAACAAAGCGGAATCATAGTCTTTCCGATTCATTGTCTTGCCGAGTTCTTGATAAACCCAAAAAACGAAGATTCCAGACTTGAACGCAAAAAGGAGAATACGGCGATGTCAACGAAACATAACTTCAATGTGGCGGACTTGCCTCGACGTCAATTCCTTGCGGGCAGCGGCGCAACCCTAATCACTTTGGCATCAAATACAGCGGTGCAAGCGCAAGGTGAATCCGTTCGTACCGCCCCAAAACGTAAAATCCCCCTCGGTTTTGATAATTTTTCGATTAGGGCGTTGAAGTGGAACGCCTCACAGTTATTAGATTTTGCCGGAACACAGAAAGTCGACTCATTGCTGCTTTCGGATTTAGACGTTTACGAGAATCACCAAGCAAATTACCTTCGTGAACTGGCAAGCAAGGCTTCGGATTTGGGAGTAGTCGTCCATGCCGGTACCGGCGGCATATGCCCGTCGGCGGGGCGATGGAATGACAAATGGGGCTCTCCAGAGGAACATCTTCGTCTTGGAATCAGAATTGCGTCCGAAATTGGCTCTCCAGTTTTTCGATGCTATTTAGGTGGCGAGAAAGATCGCAGGACTGAGGGTGGAATTCAAAAACACATCGATCGCACCGTAGAGGTTTTAAAGAAAGTTAAAACCGCGGCAATGGACGCGAACGTAAAAATTGCCGTGGAGAATCACGCTGGCGATATGCAGGCTCGCGAATTGGTCGGATTAATCGAAGCCGCTGGTCCTGAATATGTTGGAGCAACAGTCGACAGTGGAAATGCCACTTGGACTCTTGAGGATCCAATTGAAAATTTAAAAATTCTTGGACCTTATGCAGTTAGCTCAGGTATTCGCGATTCAACTGCCTGGCTAACCGATACGGGTGCGAGAGTTGCCTGGAATGCTGTTGGCGATGGTTTAGTTGACTGGGAACGCTACGCCGATCTTTTTGCAGAGCTTTGTCCAGGAGTTCCATTCCAGTTAGAAATAATATCTGGATTTAACAAGCCTTTTGACTTCAAAAAGGATGAATTCTGGAACGCCTATCGGGATGTCAAAGCGGTTGACTATGAGGCGTTTTTGCGACTTGCACGACGAGGTGAGCCGATCGCTGCCGGGAAGGCAAATGATCCCGAATTTCAAATGCAGGAACTCTTAAATAGTCTTAAGTACTGCCGCGACGTATTAAAAATCGGAACCAAAAACAGCTAGCAGCACTGAAAGCTGCTGCCAAAAAATATCTGAGTTGACTTAAAGAAAAACAATATCTAATTAAAGATTCGCTTCCTGACGTTCCCCTGAGTTCTTCAAGGTTACTCTGAATGTTTTTAATTAGTCATTTGATTCCAACGACCTCCAGCTATCGAATATTGAGCCCTTGGGTTTGCTTGGCTGCGATTTTAATGGCTTTCGATTCGCCTGCGGCATCGGGGCAAGACGAGTTCGTTTTCGAATCCTCTAATCCTTCTGTCGAAATTGAGTACCCTGAAGGTGTCGAAGGAGAAGTGGTCATCGAGGATGGCACTCAGTTTTCAGACATTATTGACGGGAACTTCATTCAGTTGGCGCCCGACTATTCTCGGGAAATGCTTGATTTGCAAAATCGTCAGTCGAACAAGGAGATATTGCTACTTGAGCATTCACTCAATAGTTCTGGGCAGACCAACATGACGCTCGGCGCTCAATTTCGAGCATCGGCCATCTATGGACGAACCAATGAGGCCGATAAATTCCCTTATCTCGGGCGATTTCCGACAGATTTTGAAGGGGATTTTGCTTCTGATTTCAGAATGTTGCAAGCCAATTTGGCGACGAGTGTAAATTTTGGCCCGAGGCTGCACGGCTATTTTGAGACGCTTTTTTCGGATGTTTTTTCTTTTAATAATCCGAAACAGGGTAGTTACCAGGTTCGACAAGCTTATGTGGTCTTCGGTGATTTTTCGCGATCCTCGTGGTACGGTTATTTGGGAAAGAAGAATGTTGGCTTTGGAGATATGGGAACGTTAAGCCCATTTTCTCAGTCAATTCCATGGCACTATTTTGGTGCGTTAGGAGAAGGCGGCGGTATCGGGTTTGACAACGGCATTGTAAGCGCCACATTCGCGGGTCTCAGTGGTGGTCGGGGCGTCCGGGTGGTCGATTCAAAAGCGTCCGGCGATGTAAATAATTTTGCCGCGAATCTCCTCTTAAGGATGCCCCTTGCAAGGCGAGATGGTGAATTGAAACTAGGCGGCGGTTTCATTTACGGTACGATCTATGACGCGAGCGTTCCGGAACACAATGATCCTACACTTTTTGGCGATCCGAATGGAGCGTGGGACGTCAACGCTAGATTGCGCATTAACCGAATGCACCTCGGTTTTGAATACGTTCGAACCGTCAACGACTGGCCTGCCACGAATCATGAAGTGATCGCATACAGCGCGGAAGCGGCATTAGACTCCTACTTTATTTCCATGCCAGCTCGTTGGTCTGTTTCATGGAGCGAGGGTATTCAGGGTCCGCCCGGATCAGATTTTGAATTCAATCGACAATTGGTGATTGGATACCGTGTTGAGCCCTCCCGGAATGCTCGAATTAGTCTCGAGTACGTTCGCAGCACTGGATTCGCGCCACTCGTCGGGCTTTTAAGTCTGAGCGATCCGGAGGTTGTGCAAAACTCGGTCGTGCTAGGTTTGACCTTTACGCTTTAGAGAACGGTAAGCACCAAGCCAAAGTTGTTTGGCATTTTATTTAAATTGCTCCGCCGTGCTGCCACTTTTTGGTTGAATCCGTCTTTAGATTTGATCTATTATCTCTGATGCTAAATGGGCGCAGTGCGTTGATTTTCTACGCAAAAGCATTGCGATAACCCGGATATTTCTCTGCCCAATCTCTCGAATCGGCCTTTTCGATAATCGAGTTGCACAGATTTGCCAGGGCGGAATAGTGATAGTCGCAAAGGACGTTAACGTGCAGTTTGTCAAACATTTATTTCCGGTTATCTATTTGGTTGCGTTGGTTAATTCTCTGCATGGTCAGGAAAATTGGCCAGAATTTCGCGGCCCTAATGGTGATGGCATCGCGACCGCGATTTCCTTGCCAACCGCTTTAGGGGATAAGTCAAATATTGCGTGGGAAACACCAATTCACGGCCGAGGTTGGTCTTCCCCAGTTATTTGGGGGCAACAAATCTGGCTAACGTCTGCCACCGAAGACGGAAAACAGATGTTCGGCATTTGCGTTGATCTCGATACCGGTGAAGTAATTCACGACAAATTAATTTACCAAAATGAAAACCCTCGCTTTAAACACGCCACCAATAGTTACGCAAGTTGCACTCCGGTAGTTGAGGCTGGGCGAGTATATCTCCACTTTGGCAGTTATGGCACGACCTGTTTGGACACGAGCACTGGAAAGACCATCTGGAGTCGTGAGGATTTTGAGTGCGATCATTTTCGCGGACCAGGATCGTCCCCAATTCTTTATGGTGATAACTTAATTGTTGCCTATGACGGGGCGGACAAGCAGTACGTGGTCGCGTTAAATAAAAATACTGGTGAAACTGTCTGGAAGACGGATCGCAATCTTGAGTACGGGACGGATAACGGCGATTGGAAAAAAGCATATGGCACGGCAAGCGTATTTGAAATCGCTGGCAAACCAATATTGATTTACCCGTCCGCAAGTGCAACCGTGGCGTATGATCCAATCAACGGCAATCCAATGTGGACGGTCTATCACGACGGCATGAACGCCTCAGCAAGGCCTCTGCTTACCGAGGATGGACTCGTCATATTGACCAACGGAATGGGGCGCATGGATGCCGTCAACCCAAAGGGTAGTGGTGATATCACAAAGACGAATATTGACTGGACCATCAGCAAAAATGTCACCCGCCGCCCTTCTCCGATTTTGGTCAATGGGAATCTATTTATGTTTAACGACAAGGGGATTGCGAGTTGCGTTCGGGCGGCAGACGGAAAAATCATGTGGCAAGAACGAATACGCACTACATTCGCTTCCTCGCCCATATTCGATGGTGAGCATATCTTTGCGTTTAGCGAGAAAGGGCAAATCTACGCTATCCTACCCACTGGAGAATTTGATTTGGTCGAGGAAACCGAATTAGGAGATGGGTTCAAGGCGTCTCCGGCAGTAGCCGGAAATCGACTTATTCTTCGTAGTATTTCAAAGCTGTATTGCATCAATGGAAAACCAAAGAACTAGACGTTGCTTTAAATTACATTAGCGACGGGCCCGTCTAGAAATCGAACGACAGCGCAAATCCATAATCTAAATCGCTGGATACATTGCCAGCCGGTGGAGTGTTGTCGTAGCGGTTAAAGGCGAAAATTCT
Organism: Planctomycetota bacterium; assembly: GCA_029979005.1. GTDB lineage: Bacteria > Planctomycetota > Planctomycetia > Pirellulales > Pirellulaceae > Mariniblastus. The sequence continues at coordinate 14,940 of JAPOIJ010000079.1, forward strand.
AAAGTTAATATCTTTTTCCCAGTCGATCAGGAACTCAAGGCCAACGTTTGTATTGAGACGGAATTCGTCAAAATTCTTAAAACTGGGATAGTAATCGATGTTGCAGTAGGTTTTGACGGTATCGGTGATGTCCCGCTCCCAGTCGGCACCTAACTGGAGTTCAGGAATCCAATCATCGATTACCGCTCCTACTTCTTTTGAAGCACCAGCACCTAGACGAGTGGTTAAAGAACGATCCTCTTCCTTAAAAACTTCATAAGACAGACCAGAGTGCAATGCAATTCTGTAATCATAATTCTTAAATCGATCCCAATTGACAGCCGTTTGAGCAAACGCACTCAAGCGACCCTCTCGTATTTTGCGTTCCTGCCGTGCTTGTCCAAAAAAGCGATCCGTAACGGTCGCCAGTTGGTTGGTGCTGTAAAAGTAGTTGGCAATTAGGTCGGTTTTGCTGAAATCTGTTTCCCGGACCCAATTCATCTCAACATTCATGTCCACACTTTGACTGTTTCCTGATTTGCCGTTGAGCCCGGCAGTGAAAGAACCGCTCCAAATACTCGGTTCCTCCTCAATAATTATCTCAGGATTTTCAATCTCAACCGAAGTCTGGCCAAAACATGCGCCAGTCGTTAAAAAGACACAAAACAGATGGAGAAGAAAGGTGGTAACTTTCACGGCGATTCCTCAGAAAAGAAGCATGGGCTGGGAGATTAGCGGACATAAAAACCTTCGACAAGACTAATTCTTCACCCCGCTGGCGTGTAAGATTTACATCAATTCATTTCCCCATTGTCACGTTAATTTTCAAGGCAAAATGGAAGTATTAGAAAAACCAATATTTATCGGAATCGCGGGTGGTTCTGGATCCGGAAAAAGTCTATTGGCTTCCCAGCTTCGTGATTCGATAAATAACGAAGTCGGCAAAGAGCAGGTAAAAATAATTAACGAGGACTGCTATTATCGCTGTCGCGATGGCCTTTCATTCGCGGAACGTGAACTCGTTAATTACGACCACCCAGATGCGTTCGAGCACGATCTTCTTTTTCAGCACTTATCTCAGTTGTCCGCTGGCGAAAGCGTCAAGATTCCGAAATACGACTATTCGCAGCATAATCGAAGTAAGGATGTGACTTTTTTTGAACCGGCTAAGGTCATTTTGCTTGAGGGGATTTTGATTCTCCACCACCCCGAGGTGCGCCAACTGCTGGATCTCAAGATCTTCGTGGATGTCGATTTAGATGTTTGCTTGTCTCGACGCCTCGTTAGAGATATCAACGAGCGGGGCAGAACGCTTGACTCTGTTCTAGAGCAATATCATAAGACAGTCCGTCCAATGTTTCATGAATTTCTTGAACCCGGAAAAAAGTATGCAGATATTGTTGTTCCTTGTGGCGGCCAAAACAGCGCAGCAATTTCAGTTCTCGAGAATCACATTAAAGCAATACTGACCGCCAACTCATGTGGGACGGAGTGCCTATAGCCTAATCGTCAATTTGATGAACCCGAATAACTTACTTAATGTTTAGAACTAATGTCTCTCGAAACACTGCAACCCAGACTGATTGTTGAAACAATTGGAAAATTGAATCAACGAATCAAAGAGCGATTCCCTGACTCCGGCTTAAATCGAGTATGCGGTCAACTGTCAGTCATCGCAAAAAACATGGAAGATCGAGCCGAGTGGATTGGAAAACCGGTGATTTGGATTCGCTACGTGACGTGGGCATTTTGCATTATCATTTTTGTTTGCTCAATCGTTCCATTCTTTTATTTTCAATCTGATCTCGACAAACAATTGGACTTGGAGTCAGTTGTGACGCTGATGGAGGCGGGCCTGAACGATATTGTTCTTATCGGCGCCGCAATCTTTTTCCTATTGTCGGTCGAAGTGAGGTATAAACGGGCAAGGGCTTTAAAAGCACTGCATGAGTTGCGTTCGATTGCCCACGTAATCGACATGCACCAATTAACGAAAGATCCTCATCGCATTTCACAAAAGACTCAATACCCAAAGACGGGCGAATCACCGGAGTTAGGGCTAACTCTTTTTGAGCTCAGGCGCTACTTGGACTATTGCAGTGAAATGCTTTCCTTAACTGGAAAAGTAGCTGCCGTATATGCTCAAGAGTTTGAAGATGGAGTCGCATTGGCAGCGGCATCAGAGCTGGAAACCCTCACAACCGGTTTGTCTCGTAAAATATGGCAGAAAATCTCAATCCTTAATAACTGCGAGCTCGAGGAACAAGAGAAATAGCTCCGTTTCTTCCCGGTTCATCTTCCCAAAATAAAAAAAAGGTGGCCGTTATTAGGCCACCCTAGGTTGAGTTATTTCGGACGCGGTTCTAGTTGCCGCCAGGCCTTCTGCCTCGCGGACTGCCGCGGCCTGAAGGACGACTCGATCGTTGTTGTGCCTGTAACGAGTTCCGATCTTCAACGGGAATTTCCGTTTTCCATGTCACTCCTTCTCTCCTTCCCGTTCTCACGTGGGAAGAGTGCTCTTTAGTGATCTTGCCCGCCGAGTTAGCGTAATTAATTAGTGCCTTTTCTATCACGCTTGTTTTTGTCGATGGGCTGAAGTACTGAACGAGCTTTCCATCCAAGCCGTACTCGCCTGGCTCAATTAATAGGATTCCCGGTTGGCCTGAATAATTGGCGACTGAATTCAGCATCGAAGGTTCAGTTGTCGTTGAATAGACGAACTTTCCTGCTAATTCATCTGAATACGCCATCGGAGCGAGTGCATTTTGCATTAAATCCGCGGGATTATTTTCATCAGCCACGCACACAACTGAAGGCAAACCGTCGCATGAACTGACATTTAAACCTAAGCGGACGTCCTTAAGCTGAGGAAGAATCGGATTCGCGCTTGTGTCCGAGACCTCGTATCGTTCCGCAATTTTATTCATCTCAGCAGCAAGACTGTTTGGCGATCGAAACGCGAAATCGGGACTACGCCCCGGTCGACATAGGTTCTCTTTTGTGTCGGGAGACATTAGGACAAACACGGTGTTCTCAAGATCACCGGTTCTACCTACGTAGACCGTCCGCAAAAACTCTGCTTCAGCTTCGTCCTCATAAGTTGCAAGTCGTATACAAACAAAATTTCGAGATGCTTCAATTACTTTTTCGTTAGACAAGAAACTCCTGTCCATATTTTGCTTTCCAGGTCACCACATGCCAGGCACTCCGGCACATTGTGGTGCGGCCGATAATAACATGATTGGACGATTCGTCGCTTTTGCGTCCGCGAGCCCATCGGTGAGAACGCCATGCCACGCAATTCCGCTTGGGATTTCGGAATTTCCCTGAGCAAGACATTCACCAACTGTCGTCATTACAGCGGCTCCAATCATAATTCGAATGCCAATGGCTACTTTCAACCGACGCGAAACAGAGGTATTCATAACAATCTCTTCAAACTTAAATTTCCAATTGCCTACATATTTACACACGCAAAAATGTACGTTTCCAGACGTCTGAAATCCGATATTTGTGAAATTTCCTATCCTGATCGCAGCAATTCATCAAAACTCGTCTTGCTCAAGCTTTCGAATTAGACGCGTAACTGTACGCCATATTCGCATATTTCAGTTGAATGGACCGCGGCAATGACACGATCGAAACCCGTCTCAAAACGATCGGGTAGCTTACGGTTTAAATTAAAAAGACAAATTTTTTCCTGCCCAATAACCGTTACGAGGTCTTAATGGTAAATGCAGTCCCGTTGTTGATTTGGTCGTTTGCTTATTTTTTCCGAAGTGTTTATCACTAAACCTCAGTTTTTCCGGTGCTGAATTCACCAGCGGCCCGGAAATCGAGGAACGGATCCGTATCGATAAGGATAGTATTTTGACCACACAGAAACCGTTTGCCGCGGAGAATACGCTTTATAGCCCTGAATACGAACATGACAGCTGTGGCGTTGGGTTTGTAGCTCAAATTGATGGAGTTGAATCAAGACAGATTGTTGTAGATGCGTGTGGAATTCTATCGAGGATGGAGCACCGCGGCGCATGCGGTTGCGAACCAGAAACGGGGGATGGTGCAGGCATCCTAACTGGTATTCCCTCCAAATTGGTCGAACGGCTTGCAAAGCAAATCGGCTTTTCTACTGATTTTCCATTCATTGGTGTCGGAAATGTCTTTCTTCCAAATGATGAAGAAGAACGGGAAAAGTGCAAACTGATTTTCGCACAGAACACCAATCGTTTTGGTCAGAAATTGATCGCATGGCGCGAAGTTCCCATTGATGTGGAAGGATCAGGAATAGGCCCCACGGCTATTCGAAGCATGCCCAAGATTCTCCAGGTTTTCATTGGTGCACAATCCGGCATAAGCCAAGCAGACTTTGAACGCCGCCTTTATCAAATTCGGAAATCGACAACAAAATCGGTACGTTCAAGCGGCATGTATTCATCAGATTTGTTCTATGTTTGTTCGCTGTCGTCAAGAATTATCGTTTACAAGGGAATGTTATCTACGGCTCAATTGCCTCAATTTTTCGTCGATCTGCAAGATGACGATTACGAAAGCCATCTTGCAATGGTGCACTCCCGGTTTTCAACCAACACATTGCCGAACTGGTCTCGTGCCCAGCCATTACGATGGATGGCTCACAATGGTGAGATTAATACGTTACGTGGAAATAGGAATTGGATCGCTGCCCGCCAGGGACTGATGGCCAGCGATGTTTTTAATGCGCCGCTGAAAACGGTAATGCCTGTAACGGAGCAAGGATGTAGCGATTCTGGAGAATTTGACAATGCAATGGAATTGCTAATGATGGCCGGGCGAGACCTGCCCGAAGTCGTCATGATGATGATTCCGGAAGCTTGGCGAAACCATCAAACCATGCCTGAAGATAAACGGGCGTTCTACGAATACCACTCCTGTCTTCAAGAGCCCTGGGATGGGCCTAGCTCCATTTCATTTACCGACGGACGTATGATCGGCGCCGTCCTAGATCGAAATGGTCTCCGGCCGAGCCGCTATTACGTCACTGATGACAATCGCGTGGTCATGGCAAGCGAAGTTGGCGTCCTGGAAATTGATCCTGCCAAAATAATTAAAAAGGGCCGTCTAGAGCCCGGGAAGATGTTCCTGGTCGACTTTGAAAACAAACGAATCGTCGCCGATGATGAATTAAAAACAGAAATTTCTAACCGCCGTCCTTATGCACAATGGATGAAGAATCAAAGGATTACTTTTGATCAGTTGGAAAAATCGGAGACAGTCCCACCGCTTTCGAGATCAGAGCGGCTTTCTCAAATGAAAGCATTCGGTTACACCACTGAAACCATGAAATATATGTTGCTTCCATTGGTGAAAGTAAAAAAGGATCCGATCCTTTCAATGGGCAACGATGCAGCCTTGGCGTGTTTGAGTGACAAGCCACGTTTGTTATATGACTATTTCGCTCAACTTTTTGCACAGGTTACCAATCCGCCAATTGATTCCATCCGTGAAGAGATTGTGATGTCGGTCGAGTGTTATATCGGACCCGAAGGTAATTTGCTCGAAACAACCGAAAAACAGTGCAACCGCCTACTTCTGGATAATCCGATCCTTGATTTTCAACAGATGGCAGGCATCAAAAACCTCGATCACCGTGGCTGGAAAAGCCGAGCCATCGATATTACCTTTGATAAAGAGGACGGTGCCGATGGATTCTCATTGGCGTTAAAACGAATCTGCAAAGAAGCTGAGTCCGCCATTTCTGATGGCTGTGCGATGCTAATTCTTTCCGATCGAGCTATTGGCCCGAAACGAGTGCCGTTAAGTGCCTTGCTTGCTACGAGTACTGTGCATCATTATTTGGTGGACAAACAACTTCGCACACGGATTGGAATCGCCGTCGAAACTGGTGAGGCACGAGAAGTCCATCATCATTGTCTCTTAACCGGTTTCGGAGCAGATGCAATCCATCCCTACCTTGCACTTGAAGCCATCATTGATCATCATTCCTCTTCCCCTGATTCTGAATTAACCCCGGAGCAGTGCATTGCCGCCTACCGGACTGGCGTGAATAAGGGAATGCTGAAGGTTCTTGCTAAAATGGGCATCTCGACGCTTGCCAGCTACAAAGGTGCAAGGATCTTTGAGGCGATTGGACTAAACTCGGATGTGATTAAAAAATCATTTCCCGGCACTGCAAGTCGAATCGAGGGAGTAGGCTTTGACGTACTATCGAAAGAGGCATTGCGTCGACACGAGCTAGGATACCCAACTCAAAAACCAAATTCAGAACTGCCGGTTCTTGAACTGAAGACTCAGGGCTCCGTTCACTGGCGGCAGGACGGAGAGAAACATGCGTGGACGCCGTTAAACATCGCAAACATTCAGCAGGCTGCCCGGGCGGGAGACCCTGACGCGTACAAACGGTTTTCAACTGCTATTAACCAACAGACTGCTCGAGAATGCCATCTTCGCGGTCTACTGAAATTTCGTTCGAGAACCTCAATTCCGATTCAGCAAGTTGAATCCGCGAAAGAAATCGTAAAACGGTTCTGCACGGGAGCAATGAGTTACGGCTCAATCTCGGGCGAAGCGCATGAGACTTTAGCAATTGCCATGAATCGGTTGGAGGGAAAGAGCAATACGGGTGAAGGTGGTGAAAATTATGACCGGTTTGAGGCGGACACAAACGGAGATCTGCGCCGCTCGGCAATTAAACAGGTGGCTTCGGGTAGATTCGGCGTAACCGCCTACTATCTCAGCAACGCCGATGAGATTCAAATCAAAATGGCACAGGGCGCTAAACCGGGCGAAGGTGGCGAACTCCCCGGTCACAAAGTTAATCAAACGATCGCCGATACGCGACGTTCTACTCCAGGGGTTACGTTAATCAGCCCTCCACCCCATCACGATATTTATTCGATTGAAGATTTAGCTCAGTTGATCTTCGA
>JAPOIJ010000117.1 GCA_029979005.1 Planctomycetota bacterium
AGCGAAACCCTTATCTTCAGTTGCCAGCGAGTAATGTCGGGGACTCTGGAGAGACTGCCGGTGTTAAACCGGAGGAAGGTGGGGATGACGTCAAGTCCTCATGGCCTTTATGTCTAGGGCTGCACACGTCCTACAATGCGGCGGATAAAGGGATGCGAACTCGCGAGAGCAAGCAAATCCCAAAAACCGTCGCCCAGTTCGGATTGCAGGCTGAAATTCGCCTGCATGAAGCCGGAATCGCTAGTAATCGCGGGTCAGCATACCGCGGTGAATGTGTTCCTGAGCCTTGTACACACCGCCCGTCAAGCCACGAAAGTTGGGGGGGCCCGAAGTCGCGATGCTAACCGCAAGGAGGCTAGCGCCGAAGGTCAACTCGATGATTGGGACTAAGTCGTAACAAGGTAGCCGTAGGGGAACCTGCGGCTGGATCACCTCCTTTCTAAGGATAATTAGAAACCTCATTTTGGTGACAAAATGAGAAATATCCGTGGGCATGATCTTATGAGAATCGTTGGAACGAAATGTTCTCTTCAAAGCAATTTGAAGGCTCAAATCAATAACAATTCCAAGAGGTAAGCTGTTCAATCAGCAATCTACTAGTTGATAGTTAAAACCCGTTGTTGGATCTCAGCCAGGATTCTTCAACGGGTTTTTTCATGCGCGGTCATCAACAAGACCTTCGAACAAGGTTATCATGGCTGCCGACGGCAACCACTCCTGTCACGCACATCCCCAACGCGTTTCATTGGCGCAAAGCCGACCACGCCGAAACTCAATCCAGCTCTGCCAATTCCCCTAGAATTTCATGACAAATAATTTGCACATCGCAGTCGGTTCGAAAAATCCAGTCAAAATTGCCTCTGCGATCGCTGGGTTTCAAGCCATGTTTCCAGACAAGAGCTTTTCCGCTGAGGGCTTTGACGTTGCGTCGGGCGTCAGTGATCAACCAATGAGTTCACAGGAGACACTTCTAGGGGCAACCAATCGAGCCCATGCGCTCAAGGAACAGTCCCCTTCTGCAGATTTTTTCGTTGGCATTGAAGGTGGAATTGAAACGATCAACGAAACCCTTTTCGCGAGTGCATGGATCGTAGTAATCGATCGCTTCGGAATCTCAACGCTTGGACGAAGCGGTGCGTTCCCACTTCCGCCGAGCGTAAAACAACTGGTCGATTCGGGAGTTGAACTGGGACATGCGAACGACCAAGTCTTCAAAGAGCACAACTCCAAGCAACAGGGCGGGGCAGTTGCTTCACTGACAGGAGGTGTGATTACTCGGCATTCTCTTTATGAACATGCGATGGCCCTGGCTTTAGCAACTTTTAAGCACCCCGATTTGTATAGCAATTAGCTCACTACGCAAGAATTTCGTTTACCACACGTCCATAAACATCCGTCAATCTGAAATCGCGCCCGGCATAGCGATAGGTAAGTTTTGTGTGGTCTAGCCCAAGGGTATGCAACATCGTTGCGTGGAGGTCGTGAAAATTCATTTTATTTTCTACGGCAGCGATTCCATACTCGTCAGTCGCTCCCACTCGCTGGCCACCTTTAACGCCTCCCCCGGCCATCCAGGTAGTAAATCCGGTGGCATTGTGATCGCGACCGTCTTTCTTCTTAACGTGAGGCGTTCTACCAAACTCACCTCCCCAAACCACCAAGGTATCCTTCAGCATCCCTCGCTGTTTTAAATCCGAAAGTAATGCTGCAATGGGCTGGTCGGTCGCTCGGCAATTCGATTCTAATTTTCCCTTTAAATTTCCGTGTTGATCCCAGTTCCCATGGCACAACTCAATAAACCGGACACCAGATTCGGCAAACCGGCGAGCCAGCAAGCACTGTCGGCCAAAATTATCTGTCTCTCTGACGCCAATACCATACATTTCCAGCGTCTCTTTTGACTCATTGGAAACATCCATCAATGTTGGAACGGCGTTTTGCATACGAAAAGCCAGTTCGTAAGATTCAATCACCCCCTCGAGTTCCGGGCTTACTTCCTTCTTTTTGAGCAACTCCTGATTCATTTCCTGAAGCAAATCGAGCTGCTGCCGCTGAAGCGATTCGCTGAAACGAGCGTTCTTAATATTTCCGAAGCGTGCATTTGCAAGGGACTGGTTGATTTGCCCAATAGCAGTCCCCTGATAATAGGCAGGTAGAAACGAGCTGCCGTAATTCTGGGCGCCACCGACACGCGTTTCAGGATTAAGCGTTATAAACCCAGGTAAGTCCTGATTCTCGGTCCCCAAACCGTAGAGCGCCCAGGACCCAACTGATGGTCTTACAAACCGGAAGCTACCAGTATGAAGTTTGAGATAAGCCTGAGGGTGATTCGGCACCTCACCAGCCATCCCATTAATCAAACAAAGGTCATCCGCATGCTTTCCAAGGTGCGGGAATAAGTCTGAAATTGGCAACCCACTCTCGCCATACTGTTGAAAACTCCATGGCGACCCCATCAACTTTCTACTTTTCTGATTCGGCGCCTTCTTACCTGAGTCTTTTGATAACTGAGGTTTGTAATCAAAAGTATCCACGTGAGACGGGCCGCCTCGCATGCACAAAAAGATCACTCTCTTTGCCGTCGCTGGATAATGGGGGGGCTTCGGAGTCAGGGGATTCTGAGAATCCTCCGCCGCCTCTGTCGTCAATCCAGCCAAAGCCATGTAGCCAAAACCGCAAGACAGTGTCTTTAGTGCATTTCTTCTCGAAAATTCGAATGTCATTTCTAATTCCCATCTCAAACTCATTGAGCGTTTGAGCACAAAATCAGTCAGTCAAAAGACCGATTTCATCTCAACAATAAATTTCTGATCAGTCCACGTACCTGAACTCTGCCGAACCGAACAAGATCTGGCAAAAGCCAGACCACGCCATCAACTGCCGACGATCTTCATCTCCCGCCGAAATATCATCAGCAAGTTTTTCGATATATTTCCTGGCACGTTTAACTTCCGAATCCGTCGCATCGCGTGAAAGCACGGATTGGTACGCCAAATTTATCCGTTTCGCATCGTCCATCGATGCTTTTGCCAACAATCGCTGGGCGAGTCGGTCACATTGTGAAGTCACCAATTCACTGTTCAAAAAATACAGCGCCTGTGTCGGAACTGTTGTAACGGGCCGTTCTCCTACAAGAATACTCGGTTCGGCAAAATCAAATAATTTTAAAACCTCCGGCACAGCATTTCTAACAATTGGAAGATAGATACTTCGATGTTGGCTCGCTGCCTTCGCGACAGCCGTTGAATTCCCGCGTCCAAATTCACCTCGCAACTTTGAAACAGGAGACCCTTGAGCCGGACTGAGATCTAAATCACCACTGGCCAACAACATTGCATCCCTCAATGCCTCAGCATCCAGTCGTTGGGATTTGTGTCGCCATAATAAAAAGTTATCTGGGTCTATTTCGTAGTTAGCCTGAGAATAATCTGCCGCTAATTGGTAGGTTCTCGAAAGCACGAGCCGCCGAATCAAACGCTTGATCGACCATCCTTGCTCCTGGAAACCGATGGCCAGAAAATCGAGCAACTCAGGATGAGTCGGAGATTCTCCTGTCGCACCGAAATTATCGACAGTCCGAACGATTCCGTTACCGAATAAATGATGCCAAACTCGGTTTACCGCCACCCGCGCAGTCATTGGATTTTCCGGAGCAATAATCCAATCGGCAAGCTCTTTTCTTCCACTTTGAGCATTCTCAATTAATCGCTGCTCTAAATCCGATTCGAGAATCGTTAAGAAGCCACGTGAGGCCGTTCCTTTTCGCCCTGTAACCTCACCGCGAATGTAGATCGGTGAGTCTGCGACTTTTCCCTCTTGAACCCCCATCGCCATGAATTCAATATCATTTTCCCCGAGATTTTTGATTTGCTTCTGAAGGGAACTCGATTTCTTTCTCGCATTACTAAGTGATTTTCTCAGCGCCGCAGATTGTTTCGCATCGGGTTTATACTGCTTGTCATTCGTTTTTCGATTGGCGAGTTCTCTCGTCTTCGCCTGTAACTTCACGATCGATTTTTGAATTGTTCGCAGCTCGTCTTTGAGTGATTCGGACTGTTTTTTTTGTTTTGCTGCAGCTGATTTCTCGGCTTCGGGAATTTCCAAAGCCACCAATGAACTTCCTTGCCGATTTCCCTGCTGTTTCTTCGTCCCATACAACGTGCGGGTGCTTCGAAAAATCCCCGCCATCGAATAGTACTCAGCAGTTGGAATAGGATCAAACTTATGATCGTGGCAGCGGGCACAACTAACGGTTAAGCCCATAAAAGCGCGCGTCGTCACATCAATCTGATCATCGACCAGATCCATCACGAACGCCTCGCGGTTCCCTTCGTTGAGTAGCTTGGGACCAATCGCCAGGAACCCCGTTGCAATCGCTTCATTGTCGCCGGCATCCGGAAGTAAATCACCGGCGAGTTGCTCTTGGATAAATCGATTAAACGGAGTGTCGTTATTAAAGGCATCAATCACATAGTCGCGATAACGCCACGCAGTTGGATAAACAATATTCCGTTCACGCCCGTTGGACTCCGCATATCTGACGACATCAAGCCAATGTCTTCCCCAACGCTCACCAAACTGCGGGGAATCCAAAAGACGGTCGACTAAATTTTCAACTGCGTCGGAACTGTCATCTTCCAGCGCGGCCTGCAACTGTTCTGAGGAGGGCGGCAAGCCGATAAGATCGTAATACAACCGTCGAACCAGTACTTGCCGAGACGCATCGCCAACCGGTTTCAGCCCCTTCGACTCTAATTTTGCAAGGATGAACTGATCAATGGAATTTTTAGGCCAAGCCTCGTCCTCGACCGATGGTGGCTCTGTTCTTTGAATAGCCTGAAACGACCAGTGTTTTTTAGCGTCATGAAAATCAATTTCTCGCTTGATTAAACCTGCACCTTTACGGGGATCAGGCGCTCCCATCTCAATCCATTTTTGAAAATCATTGATCACAGCCTGTGACAGCTTTTGCTTAGGTGGCATTTCCATCGATTCATAGCGAATCGCTTCCATCAAAACACTACCATCAACATCCCCTGGCACGACGGCATGACCGCTATCTCCGCCTTCCCGAATCCCCTCAAGCGTGTCGAGCGCCAAACCGCCTTTAAGCGATTTCGAATTTTTCGAGTGACACTGATAACAATGAGAAACCAATACCGGGCGGATTTTCTTCTCAAAAAATGCCAACTGTTCTGCCGTGATTTCTTCTTGACCTATTAATTGGCAAGGATTGAGCAAAACCGCACTCAAAAGCAGACCGAATTGAAAAAACAATAAGCGTGACATGGTCGGTTTTCCAAAGAAAAATAAATATCCGCAACAAAGGAGACCGGGATGTATTCAGATGCGCCGGAAACACCGTTTATTGTAAGCGAAAAAAACGTTACGATCCTAGTTGAACCAAGCCAAACCCCGAATTCCAATCAGGTCATGAGAAATCCTAGGGGTCATTATCGTGCCCCAAATGAACGCCTTTGTGATTTTAGGGTATGGCACGTTCCCAATCGCAACTGGCAACCGTTGTTACTTGAAATACTAAACAACCCCACAGAGTAAAATAATGAATCGAGCACCTATCTTGGCACTCATTGTGCCGCTGATTTTACTTTGCCTTACCAACTTGAGCCGGGGGCAAGATTTCGAACTTGCCGGGCAATGGAAAGGAAGTTGGAAAAGCTGTAAATCAGGACACCATGGGAAATTGAATGCTCAATTTTGTCGCATAGACGAAACTCATGTCCAGGCAAAATTCACCGGCTCTTTTGCAAAGGTCATTCCGTTTCGCTACCGCCCAATTCTGACCATTGTTCAAGAGGAATCAGACTACATGATTCTCGAAGGAAATAAAAAACTACCGCTGGTCGGAAACTTCTACTATTCGGCGACAGTATCAGAAGCTGGTTTTTCAGCAACCTATCGTTCGCGGCGGGATCAGGGCGTCTGGCAAATGAGTCAACGTTAATCAACCTCGAAGCCTGCGCTACGAATTCCATACCAACTCAAGCAACGATTCTTCCATCAAGCGAATCAATTTTTTTCGGCGCTTCTTTCATGCAACTGCTCCAGTACACTCACCCTACAGCAGCCGGCAACATTGCAATGGATGAAGCCTTGCTTGATGACGCGGAAGCAAACGAAGATACCCCCGAGCTCTTGCGACTATGGGAACCCAATCAAACGATGGTAGTGCTTGGACGCAGTTCTCCCGTCGAAATTGAAACGAACCGAAAATTTTGCACTGCAAATCAAATTGAAATTATCAGACGGTGCAGTGGCGGCCAGACAATCGTGACCGGCCCCGGTTGTTTGATGTACGCCGTTCTACTTGACTACCGACGCAGACCTGAATTAAGAATGCTCGACCGCGCCCACGAATTTGTCATTGGAAAGATGAAGGCCGCAATCCAACAATTAGGGCTCCCGGTGGAAATGAAAGGAACATCGGATCTTACCTTCCATGGTCGAAAATTTTCAGGAAACGCTTTGCGATGCAAAAGGAACTGGCTTATCTACCACGGGACATTGTTGTGCAATTTCGATCTAAACCTGATCGACCAATGCCTCGGAAAGCCGATTCGAGAACCGGACTATCGCGAGGGGCGCAGCCACCTCGAGTTTCTGACCCAACTTCCAACAACGACCGAAAAACTAAGTGAGGCAATCGCCTCTCAATGGTCCTCAGGGACACGCGCTGAATCGTGGCCACGAGAACTGACGACCCATTTAATGCAAACAAAATATCAGCAAGAACAATGGAATTTCAAAATCTGAGCTAACAGCAACTCCGGCATGAATCATTTATTCGTGAAGAAAAGAGTTTAGAAGAACTCAGATTATTTTGAATCGAAGTAAGCAAGCACATCAGTCCGCTTGAATACACTTCGGACGTAAAAGTAGTATCCAGCCATTAGTGCTGAGAGTCCGATGCCGATTACTGCCCCCCCGATGATTAGCCACGATGCAATTTGCTGAGCAACCACTGCTGGGTCAGCAGCCTCCGGCGGAATCAAATCATTCATTTCCCCGAAAGTGATGTAGCAAGTCAAAATCGTCAAAACAACCGTCAGAAGCTTGTAAAATATGGCGAGTGCAAGTGCAAGACTCATTGCTTTAGGAGCACCCGACTTACGACGCATTCCACTGATACTAGCCAGCATCAACACTATTGAAGTTACAAGACCTAGTAACAAGGAGATCACATTGCTAATTCGTGAAATAGGATTTCGTCCGACTTCTTGAAGCTGTGTCTCGAAAGAAACCTGCCCCCCGTTAGCTGTAGCTCCTTGTTCGCTAGATTCACCCATTTCGATCGAAAAGCCACTGTCATCACTTGTTACCAAAGGTACCTCGACAGCTTCTGGAGAATCCAGATTCTGCATCGCCTGGTACTGAACCTCGGCCATGGCTAGGCCTAAACCTCCGAAACACGCTCCAAGCAGTCCCAAAATCGAAAGGATCAGGCAAACGGTTAGATTAAACTGCACACCACTCGGTGCAGATTTAACGCCGACCGGGGGAATCTGGCCACCCTGCATTGTGGTTTGTGCCTCAAAAGGATTTTCACTCATAATTCACTTTCTAATTGTCTTGAAAAAAACATCGCCGTTACCCATTCGCCAAGCGACTTTAATTCCTGGCTAAATTATTTGAAAACAGTGACTTAAACCAAGCCCCATTTTTTCCTTAACCACCATTCTGTTCCGAGCAACCCAACGAATACAACAATAAAAATTGTTGCATCGGGCATTGATTCACCCAGCCTCCGCCGATTCGGAATTTCAATTTTTGTCATCGGCGGATTGTCGATATATTCATCGAGAATTTCACTCAGTTGCTCGGGCGGAATCGCTCGCCCTCCAAACTCTCGAGTTTGATCTGCCAAGCGTTTCATTTGCTCGGGATTGGCAACTGGATTGGCCTTCTCCTTATCGCGATCCATCACCACAAATTCACGGGCAGACTCTCCAACCGGATTACCATTCCTGTTTGCTGCAACTCTAACCTGATACAGTCCCGCTTCGGCCACCATCTCAGGTTCCAGAACCGACTGAAAACTATCTCCAGATTTGGTAATCGAAATCAATTTTTCCTCGCCGGATGGCAGGATTAGTTTAGCATCAAAGTCAACGTCTTCCACAACTTCCCCGGCGATCGACTTTACAACGACTCCGAACTTCACAAGCGATTTCGCATTAAAACGTCGCTTAGGCAGCTCAATGGAAACTGCCTCATCGCTGCGGGCGTCCCAAAACGCGAGCCACAATACAACCTGTCTCCAGAATCGGTTGTACTCTGCCTCGAAACCAAGTCGCCTCCAGCGCCAGGTAGAATCTCCGGCAAATACCAACACCCGTCCGCCTACTGTCGCACTTGCCATGATCGGCCGGTTCGCATCGTCATCACTAACAAGATAAACCGTGGCCGTTTCTTTCACTGAAATTCGATTCGCACCAACCAGCGGCGGAAGTTCCTCCCAGGCTTTCTTATAACTTTCCACATCGGAAATACGGGTCAAAAAATCGTTCCGCACCGGCTTTAACTTAAACGGCGAATTAATGTGTAGCTCACGGCGAATATCCTGATCAAATTCCTGTCGCTCGCGCGGATCCATTTTTATCGGTAACAAGTCAGCAAGCGCAGTTTTAAAATATTGCCCAGCCCCAAAACTGTGGGTTCCTCCCAACATCAATAGTCCTTTACCGGCACCAACAGCCTCTGCCAATGCGTCCCAACTCGCCGGACTCAACGCCGTCGAATCAACATTGCAAAGTATAAATACATCATATTTTTTCGGATCTCGAAATTCAGACTCAAGCGTTTTCAATGGCCATTGACGCCTCGCGTTTTCACTCGGATAGATAGGAAAAAAGTCCATGTCGACAAAATCGAGTGCGGGTAGCGAATACCTTAAAAATCGTTGCTCATTGCCTAACGCTCCGTTGACAAACAACACACGCATCCCCTGGTCGCGCACCGTGAGAAATCCATCCAATTCATTATTTCTCACCGCCTTTTCATCCGGCATCGGTACTGCCCGCACCTTAATTCTAAACTCCCCCGGTTCCGTTGGACGATACTTCAATTCAATATTTGTTTCCTCAAATGGCCTGGAAGGACGGAAGACTTCTGTCGCAACCGTCTGCTCAACTCCATTTTCATCAGAAACCACAAGCTGGACTTTCACATTCTGGTTCACGTACCCGCGGGTAACCATGGTAGCTTTCGCGATCAAGTCATTCTTCTTATTCACGACCAATTGCTCAGGAAAATTGGTAATCGCCACGTCAGCCAACTGGCCTGAATCACCAGCCAACCCAAGTTGCACAGCGAGCAAAGGAACTTCCATGTCTTCCAATGCTTCGGCAGCCTGTGAGATCTCAATCTCAGGTTCCAGCGCATTTTGATTTCCATCAGTGGCCATCACCACTGCCAACAAACGCTGATCACGAGCATCGATACTCGTTCGATAAAGCGCGGAACCAATATCCGTCTCAGCCCCCTCCGGTTTATCCGGTAGATTGACGACTCCTCCTTCAACATTCAGCAGCTGCTGGCGGTTATCGAATGTATAGAACTTCGTCTCAATTTTATTCTCAGCAAGCTTGGCGATGCGGCTTTCATTTTCACGAACCATCTCAACCATCGCTTTCCAACGACTGGAGTCATCGGCGACGTGAGGCAATTCCATACTCCGCGACGAATCTAGCAGAAACAACAAAATGGCAGCCTGATTCTTTTCGATTTTCTCAACACACCCCGGCCGCAGCATCGCCAAAAATACAAGTAAAATCACGCCCAGTCGTAAACCAGTCAAAGTAATTCTTCGAGAGCGATTCAACTCGATAAAAGAAGGCCCTATCAGCAACATCAAGAGCGCAGCGGCGAAGACAATCGCTAGTGCGACCCAGGGAAATACTGGTTGAAAAGTAATTAATTCCAATTTAGGTTCGTTTAAAAAACAGGTTTAAATGACTTCACAAAAACTCTTTGTATAAAATCTATTTCGAACAATCTATTTCGAATAGAATCGGTTTGACATTAAATACTCGACAGCCAAGACGACTAACATCATGACCACAATTAACGGATAAAACTCTTTACCGCGACGCATCGTCCCTTGCTGCCTTTGAATTTCTTCCTGCTTCGTTGCTAATTGGTATTGGTCCGCTCCAAGAAACGCATCGAGTTCATCCATCTCAATACGGGTCAAATCGGTCACTGCATTATCGATATTCGCGCTAAAGCCTCGCAAAACGATCCCCTGATCAAATTGCCCCTTTAAACGATACTGCCCAGGTGCATCAATAAATCGATACTTAATCTTGTTGTCTACAGAATTTAAAACGGTTGGCGATTTCTCGGGATCAGGTGCAAAAGCCTGATAAGTCTCCGGAAACTTCCGCAAATCGTTATTCAACACCGCCGTTTGTGCTACCAAAACATTTAGTGACTCCGCATCTCCCTCGACAAGATAGGATGCGATTCCATCCAACAACAAAAAAGCTGGCACCGGGTTTCCAGAGAGAAGCGAATTCCAGCTTTCACGCTGAGTTACAAACCCGTATTCCGTAATCGGAGTCGTCATCACAATCACCCGCCCGGATCCAATCGATCGCTCGATCAATGCCGGCTCCCGATTGCCGTAACGCAATAAGGTTTGGGTTGGAAAACCATCCTCCACCCCTGCCTCTATTCCCCAGTGAATAAACACTGGAAAACGATTCCAAAGCACCGTTGATTCATTGTCACGAATTGAATCAAAAACTGGATGCACCAAATCTTTGGGGCTCAAAAAGAGATCCGGTTCCTCGTTATACCATTGCTGTTCAAGCGGACCTGACAAAACACGAGCCGCTGCAGTTGAAGTAAAACTAGAATCGGCAACACCGCCGTCAGCTGCATTGTGCCCTAGAAAAATAGCGAGCCCGCCACCATTAAAAACATAACTTTCTAACCGCTCCCATATCTCATCCTCCCACGGAGCCGGATCCAGCAAATAAATCGCGTCATAATCACTCCAGTCCTCCAACTGACTGAACGTAATTTGATCCATCGTGACCGATTCATACCGGGCAGTTCCAGCCTCGACTTTATCACGCGGAGTCAGCAAGCTTTCCATTACCCGAGGATTGACATCATCTGGGTGTACGATCAATGCATTCTTTGTCTCTCCGACCCGAAAAGTAAAATACCGTTGATTATCAACCGCCAAACCGTCCTGCCCCTCCAACTCAATCCGACCGTGATAAACGCCAAACTCTAGCCGCTGACTAAAGCTGAACTTCAAGGGGACGGAAGCATCTTCCCGAACATCAGCAGTAACCCGCTGAGCCTCAATTGACTCCGTTGGAAAACGGCTAACGCCGTCTCTTACGATAGGTAGCGGTGGCTCGCGTTTTTCGATAACCATTTCCACTGACCGTTGGTCAGCTGGACCGAATCTTGTCAGCTCCGTCGAAATTGAAAGCTTCCCCCGACTCGAGATCTCGGCGTTTGCCAGCTTCAAAGAACCAAGAGAAAAATTTGTCGCATCCAGCACCCCAACATCAAAAACATAGGTACTGATTCCGCTGTCCTTGCCCAATTGGTTAACTAAAAGCTTCGGATTTTCTCCAACCCAACTTTGCTGAGTCAAGTCCGTAATCACGTAAACTTCTTTACGATCCTGGGGGGCTTTTTTTAGGATTCGCAATCCGGCAATCATGGCACCTGGAACCGATCCCCCCGAATAATCTGTTGCAAGCGACTCTATCCTTCGCTCTGCCGCAGCTAGGTCTATGGAAAAAAAAGGG
This sequence comes from Planctomycetota bacterium, assembly GCA_029979005.1. Classification (GTDB taxonomy): domain Bacteria; phylum Planctomycetota; class Planctomycetia; order Pirellulales; family Pirellulaceae; genus Mariniblastus. The sequence continues at coordinate 11,796 of JAPOIJ010000117.1, forward strand.
CGATCATTGTCGGTGGCTAACACACTTACCTGACTATCGGGCGGAAACTGCCGAATCAGAGATATCGCAGCTTCCTGGGCTTTCTCCAGCCCCGAACTATTTTCACTCACATACTCCATCCGAGGAGAGGTATCGATAACAACTAATGCGGCTACAGGAGCCTGGGCATCGCCTAGCAATTGCGCGGACTCCGAAGTTAACAATCTCAATCCAGCCCAACCACCATAAGCTATATGCCCCAACAACAAGACAATCAAAATCACCACCAGCAGACGCTTGGATGACTTACCGAAAACAGCGAATGCCAAAACCCCAGCTACAATTAAACCGCTGAACGCAATGCCCCCCAGCGTCAACCAGTTTCCAAATTCGTTGGATGCAACCGATGGCCCCGCCAAAGCGACGGCAACCAGCGCAATTAACAGACACCTCAAAAGCAAGAGCAAAAAGTGCCGAACACGCATCTTGGATCGGTTGGTTTGTCGCCCTGCAATTAAGAAACGCATAGCAGGGAAGACCATTTCGACCGGTTTGGGTTGCATTAAGAAATGCAACACGATTGGAACCGAAATCAATAAACCGCCCACACCGAGCATCGCGAAATTGACCCACGTCATCATTACCCCCTTGCCCGACGACTAAGGAGATACTCCAGGAGTGCTTTGTCAAATTGCATGCTCGTATCAAGCGGAACATAGTCGATTCCGCTATTCCGGCAATTCAATTCCAGTCCATCACGAAACGCCTGTATCTTTGCTAGATAATCTTTTTTCGTTGCCGCAGCATCTACCTGTATTTCTTCCTGCGATTCTGGATCAAGCATTTTGCAAATCCCTCGAAAAGGGAAATTCACTTCAGCTTCATCAAGAATATGAAACAGAATGACATCGTGCCCACCATGCTTCAGACGATAGAGCGCATTTAAGGTTTCTTCTTCGTCTACAAGAAAGTCCGAAAAAACCATCAGCAGACTGCGATTCCTCAGAAGTGCGGAAACCTGTGTAAGACTATTGAGCAGATCTGTCGTTCCACTTGGTTCGAGATTTGACAACAGCGAAAGCACATTCCCAAGTTGCGTTCGCCTCGATTTTGGGGGAAGACTTTGACGCACCTTGTCGTTAAAGGTCACCAAACCGACGGGATCCTGTTGCGAGATCATCAAATACGCCAAAGCCGCCGCCAAGCAAATCGCGTAATCGAATTTATTCAATTCCTGTTCGTAGGTGTAACCCATCGATTGGCTCAAATCCATCAACAGATAACCCGTAATATTTGTCTCAGACTCAAATTTTTTGATGTAGTACTTATCCGTTTTCGCGTAAACCTGCCAATCGATATCTTTCAGGTCATCGCCTGCCGTATACTTGCGATGTTCGCTAAATTCAACGCTAAACCCATGGAAGGGACTCGCGTGCAATCCATGTAAAAAACCTTTGACCACGAATTGCGCACGCAAATCAAGACGCTTGATCTGGTTGATCACAGAAGGTTTAAGGTACTTTTCTACTGACATTAAAAATCGCAAATTGGATGAGTTGCACAACAAAAATTGCAGGCGACCATTCCTGCCAACAACGACTTCGTTTCAATCGAAGATGGCAAAAACGTTGGCATTCTTATTTCTCAAATTTAGGCACGTCTGGTTCGGGAATTTCATCCAATAGCTTTTGAATTACATCCTCGGTCGTCATCCCCTCGGCTTGAGCTTGAAAATTTGTACTAACCCGATGCCGTAAAACCGGCATGGCAACTTTTTTAATATCTTCAATCCCAACTGAAAAACGTCCTTCCATCGCCGCCATCGCTTTACCGCCCGAAATCAAAAACTGCCCGGCACGCGGTCCCGCTCCCCAATCCACTAATTCTTTCACAAATTCGGGAGCCAACTCATCCTTAGGACGGGTCGAGCGTACCAGTCTTGACACATACTTAATGATGTAATCGCTGACGGCCACCGAGTGAACCAGTTTCTGGAGATTAACAATGGCTTTAGCTGAGAGAACTTTTCGCACTTCCTGTTTTTCATTTCTACTGGAAGCAGAAAGAATCTTCTCTTCGTCCTCTGCAGTCGGATAACCTACTTTGATATTGAACATAAACCGGTCTAATTGAGCCTCAGGAAGCGGATAAGTTCCCTCCTGCTCGATCGGGTTTTGGGTTGCAATCGTAAAAAATGGGGGCGCCAAATTATACGTTGTTCGACCGATAGTAATTTCTCGCTCCTGCATCGCCTGCAACAGCGCCGCTTGAGTTTTGGGAGGTGTTCGATTGATCTCGTCGGCAAGGAGAATGTTTGTAAAGATTGGCCCCTCAACAAATCTAAATTGACGACGCCCATCCTCGTCCTCATCGAGCACGTTGGTGCCCGTAATATCCGAGGGCATAAGATCTGGCGTGAATTGAATCCTTTTGAAATTTACATCCAAAATTTTAGCAATGGTGCTCACCATCAATGTCTTGGCCAGCCCTGGCACACCTTCGAGTAAGCAATGTCCTTTCGTGAAAATCGCCGCGAAAACTTGCTCGATCACGTCCTCCTGACCAACAATCACTTTGTGAAGCTCAGTTTCCATCACCTTGCGGTGCTGACTGAATTCCTGAAGTACATCTCCGAGACTTCGTTGTTTTCCGCTCACACTGTCCTCTTGATCTTTTTTTTCAGACTATTATTTCGGAACACGCCAGCCATCCAATTGGTCATGCCCCGTAACTAGGAAATCACTTGAATTCGTTAATTGCGATCATCTCACGCGAACTTGATGGCCTGCCACTGGATTGTAGGTTGGTTAGCAATTGACAGCAACGTGAAAGCCCGCGTTGTCATGTTTCAACTGGACTTATAGAATTCGAGGGAAAGTCAAGTTAGGCAAACGATGGAAATGCAAATGCGCTCATTGCGGATAAAAATCATATTGTTACAGGCAATACTGGTCAGTTGGTCAGCTCTGAGCCCGAATTCATCTAAAAGCCAAGAACTTCCCACAGATTCCGCACCGCTGACCAAGACTAAGTCCGTGCTGGAACGTCCCCTGCTGCAACCTACCGCAATTCAAGAACGTCCGGGACGCTCACTTTTTTCCAAAAGCCAAAAAGCTGATAAGACGCCGCTCAACGCTGCGAAGGTTAATAGCTCGATTACGCGAGCAGTGCAATATCTGATGAGCCGGCAAAAAGAGGATGGTTCATGGAGCAAGCTTACTTTTACTGGCGACACCACTGCCCTGTGCACCCTGGCCTTACTTAATGCCGAGGCGATGAATAATCCTAATTTCGCCCCCCGCATTCTCAAATCGCTGGATTATTTGGTCGACATTCCGCAAGAATCGACCTACGTCGTGTCACTCCGAATCATGGCGCTAACTACCGCCGACCCCCGCGGAAAAAAATATCGACAAACCGTTCAAAGCGATGTGAACTGGCTCGTCGCGCAACAAACCGATGATTCAGGGTACGTGGCAGGCGCGTGGAGCTATGGACTGCGAAAAGGGCAGGGCGATTCATCCAACAGTCAATTCGCAATATTGGCACTTCACGAAGCAAGTAAAACGGGCATTAAAGTCCCCAAAGCTACATGGGAAAATGCGCTTAGCTACTGGAAAAAATGTTACATCGAAAGGTCCGGGGGATTTACTTATTATCCAGGATCAAAAGATCCCAAGGGGAGCATGACTTGCGC
>JAPOIJ010000049.1 GCA_029979005.1 Planctomycetota bacterium
ATTACGCAACGGCCATGCTTTCGCTTGGTCTTTACGGCAGCGCTGCCGGTTCCAGTCGCGAATTCTTTAAAACGGCAACCTCCGATCCCGACCTCGAAGTCTTGGTCGTAACCGACACGCTGGACAATCCAAGCTATGGAAATCTCATTCAACAATTGAGAGCTGACTGGCGCACCCGCCGGCTACCAATCGCACTTCTTTATCGCGATGCGGACCGAGGACGCCGAATCTCAATTCAACTTCAAAATGATCCCCTATTCACTGCAATCCCTTTTTCTTTGAAGCCCAATTTGATCGCAACTCATGTTGAGCGACTCGATGATCGCATCAAACCATGGAAACTGACGAATTTCGACCGCCGGCGGCATGCAGCTTTTGCGATGCAATGGCTTGCGAAAATTTCCAGCGATCGGGATCGGTATTACTTCTATCGACTCAGTTCTCAAGAACAAAGCCAATTAGCAAAACTGCTTTACGTTCCCGGATTTGCCACGGACGCCAGTACATTACTTGGAAGCCTCGGCACACCTGACTCCCAGCGAATTCTGGTTGATTTTGCCAGCCAAACAGCACTCCCTTTAGAGGAGCGTGAAGCTGCGGCGGCGGCATTTGCCGAGTCGGTGAAACGGTCCGGGACGATGCTTACGATCGCAGACGTGCAGCTCCAGTACGATCGCTACCAAGCCAGCAGCGACGAACCCAAGGAAAGCCGCCAGATTCTTGCTGATCTTCTCGATGCAATCGAAGAGCGGAATCGCTCTGCGGGCGTTCAATAAACGCGGGTTGGTCAACACAGCAATCAACCGCGAAGTATTTTCACGGGCTCGTGATCTGAATTGCGGAACTTCAGGCCAAGTGCGGCAACTGATTTCATCGATTTGCTGATTCTGACTTTTAAGTCGGTACAAACTGCCTGACCTAGACTAAACTCAGTAGGTGTGGCCCAGCGCGACGACTGATGGATTCAACTGTTTCACCCCGTGCCGAACATTTCTCAATGATCACAAGCAAGAAATTTGATTTCCAAAAAACTTCACTAGGAAAGATTTTTGTCAGTTGCTTATTGTTAACGATTTGCAATGGCATATCCAGTTTGGCTGCTCAGGAATTTCAGGGGGAATTGAGCCAGTGGGAAACACATCGCCCCAGCGGAGCTCGAGCTTCTTTTATGCTGCCGAAAAAACCCCTCTACGTCGAACGGAGTTTTTCACCACTCGAAGGCAAGCCACCGATCAAAGTCCGGATCTTTGTTTGCTCGGCACTCGAGGGCGAGATCACCTTCACCTTTTCCTACCACGACCTACACGAAGAACCATCGAATCGGCAGGCAACTAACAAGGCACTTCAGGGAGTCGTCAACGGTAGCGTTTTCAATGTACTTGGAAATTTACTGCCGCCCGAGGAAGTTGGTATGCCCCGAAACCCTTTAGGCGTATCCCTCGATGGTAACCCCGGCTTGCAGTACGTTTACCGATTCGCTCGTAATAAAGAACCATTTATTGTCACGTCCAGAGTATTCGCGGTCGGCCCGAGGATTTACCAGTTAAATTGCATCATGATCGAGAAGAATTATGATGCATTTATTTCCGCTAAATTTCTGAAATCAATCAAACTCTATAACCCCGATTACGATCTCCCCCCCCGACCACGCAAGAGATCATCGTAATCTTTCATCCGGGAACTGAGAAATTCTTGGGCGGTATTGGCCGCCTCTACCTGGGCGTATCGCACCTCAGGCCGCCACTCCAGCTTGCCCCTTTCGCTAGTTCGCGTGTTTTTGGTTTTATGCAAAATTTCCGCAATTAAATTCTCAGCGAACAAATCAGCGGTTTTCAATTAAAAAATCTGGGATTCTGTTCGCTGACTCCCGATTTTTTTCACCAGTTTCTCGGGTGCCGCACCTTGATAAAACGTGGACGATTGGTACGCTTGGGAAATTTTGTAAACCGAGGCATTTTTCGCCTATCAACCACAACAAGGGAATAGTGTGGCACGACGCGACGATATCAAAAAAATCATGTTGATCGGCTCAGGACCGATCGTTATCGGCCAAGCCTGTGAGTTTGACTATTCTGGCACTCAGGCGTGCAAAGCATTGCGTGAAGAAGGCTACGAGGTGATCCTCGTTAATTCCAATCCCGCCACGATCATGACCGATCCCGGCACGGCTGACCGGACGTACATTGAGCCATTGGAATGGCGCATTGTAGAAAAAATCATCGCGAAAGAAAAACCGGACGCGTTGCTGCCAACCCTCGGTGGGCAAACCGCGCTCAACCTCGCGATGGATCTCTCCGAGCACGGAATTCTGGAAAAGTATGGCGTCGAAATGATCGGCGCCGATGCCGACGTCATCGATAAGGCTGAAAACCGGGATCGCTTTCAACAGGCAATGAACAACATTGGTCTTGATATCTGTATCGGCGAAACCGTCACTACGGTGGAACAAGCCCGAACCGTCATGGAAAAAGTTGGCCTGCCCTGTTTGATTCGCCCTAGTTTTACGATGGGAGGAAGTGGATCTGCCATTGCGTACAACAAGGATGAGTTTGATCTCCTCGTCCGCCGTGGAATCGACCAATCTCCCACCGATGAAGTCTTGATCGAAGAATCCATCATCGGCTGGAAAGAATATGAGATGGAAGTGATGCGAGACACCGATGACAACGTTGTCATCATTTGCTCGATCGAAAACTTTGATCCAATGGGCGTCCACACTGGTGATTCGATCACGGTGGCCCCGGCACAAACTCTTTCCGATAAAGAGTACCAGCGCATGCGGGATGCAAGTATCGCCGTGATTCGAGAAATCGGAGTGGAAACAGGCGGTTCCAACATTCAATTTGCGACTAACCCCGATACCGGACGAATGATCGTTATCGAGATGAATCCGCGGGTTAGCCGATCAAGCGCACTGGCATCAAAAGCGACGGGATTCCCCATCGCAAAAATAGCCGCGAAGTTGGCGGTAGGCTACAAACTTTGGGAACTCCCCAACGACATCACCCGGGAAACAAAAGCTTGCTTTGAACCAACCATCGACTATGTCGTAACAAAAATCCCTCGATTTACTTTCGAAAAATTCCCGGAAGCCGATTCGACTCTGATGACTCAGATGAAAAGTGTCGGTGAAACGATGGCAATTGGAAGGACCTTTAAGGAGTCATTCCAAAAAGCACTTCGTGGCCTCGAAGTTGGAAGCTTTGGATTCGGCTGTGATAGCAAGGATCTTTGGGGCACCGATGAACAACCCGACCGAGACACCATTCGATCGAAACTCTCCATTCCCAACTCAGAACGCCCTTGGTACCTGCGTTACGCATTCAAAAGTGGATTCACCGTCGACGAAGTTCACGAGTTGACCAACATCGATGTTTGGTTTCTCGAGCATCTTGTCGGCATCATCGAGATGGAAGAACATCTGCGCTCGATACAGTTAAGTGAGATGAGTTCGGAATTAATGAAACTGGCCAAACAATTTGGCTTTTCAGATCGCCAAATGGCTCACATTTGGGACACGAATGAACTCGAGGTTCGAGAAATCCGCAAATCCCTGGGAGTGATCGCAACCTACAAGTCCGTTGACACGTGTGCCGCTGAATTCGAAGCTTACACTCCCTATTATTATTCGACTTACGAGCTGGAAGACGAAACACCACCCAAAACTGACAAACCAAGGATCATGATCCTTGGAGGCGGCCCCAACCGGATTGGTCAAGGAATCGAGTTCGATTATTGCTGTTGCCATGCCAGCTTTGCGCTGCGTGAAATGGGGATTGAGTCGATCATGGTCAATTCCAACCCTGAAACCGTGTCCACTGACTATGACACCAGCGACCTTTTGTTTTTTGAACCGCTGACTGTCGAAGACGTCCTCAATATTTGCGACCGAATGCAACCCGATGGTGTGATTGTTCAATTTGGTGGACAAACACCACTTAATTTAGCCAGAGCACTTTCGACGGCGGGAGTACCGATCATTGGAACGAGCGTCGACACGATCGACGCGGCGGAAGATCGTGAACAGTTCCAACAACTGTTGACGCGTCTGAACCTGAAACAACCGGCCAATGGAATTGCTCGCACCATGAATGAAGCGAGACAGGAAGTTGCGAACGTTGGCTATCCCGTTCTCGTTCGGCCAAGCTTTGTGCTCGGTGGTCGAGCGATGGAGATCTGTTATGACAAAGCACAATTCGAAAGATTTGTATTAGAAGCCTTCATTGTTTCCGCCGGACAACCTGTGCTAATCGACCAGTTCCTTGAGGACGCAATCGAGGTCGACGTCGACTGCATTAGCGATGGCGAAACTGTGGTCGTCGCCGGAATCATGGAACACATCGAAGAAGCTGGAGTTCATTCAGGCGACTCGGCTTGCTCAATTCCACCCTATTCACTCGGCGCCGATACCTTAGACGAAATTCGAGCAGCAACTGTTTCAATGGCTCAGCATCTCAATGTCGTCGGCTTGATGAATGTTCAGTTCGCCGTGAAAAAAGTAGACGATCAGATAAACGTGTATGTGCTTGAAGTAAATCCGCGTGCCAGCCGCACCGTACCCTTTGTTGCCAAAGCGACGGGTGTCCCGGTCGCAAACATCGCCGCTAAAGTGATGGCCGGTTCCAAACTGGCCGAACTCGGGCTCACCTCGGAACCACTTCCTTCGCACGTTTCAGTCAAGGAAAGCGTATTTCCATTCCGAAAATTTGCCGGAGTCGACATTGTTCTTGGACCTGAAATGCGATCCACGGGTGAGGTCATGGGAATTGCTGACACGTTCCCAATTGCTTTTGCGAAAAGCCAACTAGCCGCAGGCGTCACCATTCCGAATTCAGGCCGTGTTTTCGTCAGTGTTAGTTCGCGCCACAAAGACCGGGCAGTGAACATTGCGAAAAATCTCCATGAAATGGGCTACACGATCCTAGCGACATCGGGCACGGCCAAACGCATTGAAGAAGCAGACATCCCTGTCCAACATGTCAAAAAGATCATCGAGGGTCACCCCAATTTGATTGACCACATGAAGAACGAGGGCGTTGATCTGATTTTCAATACGCCGAGTGGAAAAGGGGCAAGGACCGACGAAGGCACCATCCGGGCAACGTCCGTTCAACACGGTATTCCTTGTATCACAACCATTCAGGCATGCGAAGCTGCAGTTCAGGGCCTTCTGGCCCTCCGAACTCAAGAGATGCAGGTTCAAGCACTACAAGATCGCTTCGTTCCCGCTTGAACAGTAAAGACCAACATCCAATTTCCATTACTGGCGAGCCCAAGTGACGTGGACGTTTATCTCGCCCACAAAGCCGGCGATTACCTCGCCGCGAACAGGGTGTACCGCTTTAAGTAATCGTTCAATCTCGAGAGAGATCGTGCTGATCATTTACGGGAACGCACCTCTTGGATTAGGATTATGGAAGATGGGAACGTCTCAAAAACAGCTTCAAACCGCAGTTGTGATTGGATTCCGAGTCGCTACGAAAGCCAAGTATGAATCAGCCAGATAAGCGCATGAAACCAGAAAACAATCAAGAATTGATGCAGCGTGATCTTGCCGTACTTTGGCACCCCTGCACCCAAATGAAAGACCATGAATCTTACCCTTTAATTCCAATCAAAAATGGAAACGGGGTTTGGCTGCACGACTTTGATGGCAATCGCTACATCGATGCCATTAGTTCCTGGTGGGTAAATATTTTTGGCCACGCTAACCCAACGATCAATGCAGCTTTATCAGAGCAAGCCAGCCAGCTCGAACACGTCATCTTCGCAGGCTTTAGTCACGAACCTGGAATTCGCCTTGCCGAAAGACTAGTGGCAATGACGCCGGACAAACTCAATCGTGTTTTCTACGGTGACAACGGATCTTCAGCCGTCGAAATCGCACTAAAAATGAGTTTCCATTATTGGAAAAACCAGGGGAAGCCCAAAAAAACTCAGTTCGTCAATTTAGTCAACAGCTACCATGGCGAGACTTTTGGTGCTTTAGCGGTTGGCGATGTTGCACTCTACAAAGAAACATACGAACCCTTGTTGATGACATGCCGAACAGTCGAATCTCCAGATTGCTTTTATCGAGAAGAGCAAGAATCGTGGGAACAATACTCCCTTCGAAAACTTGATTCGATGCGTTGCGAACTTGAAAAACACCACGAGACGATTGCTGCGGTTGTGATTGAACCTCTGATTCAGTGTGCTGGCAACATGCGCATGTATCACCCGGTTTACCTCCGACAACTTCGAAAACTATGTGATGAGTTCGACGTTCATTTGATTGCGGATGAAATTGCGGTTGGATTTGGCCGAACCGGAACGATGTTTGGCTGCGAGCAGGCAGAAATTTCACCCGATTTTCTTTGCGTGGGTAAGGGGCTGACCGCTGGCTATCTCCCTCTCTCAGCGGTGTTAACAACCCAGTCCGTGTACGATGCTTTTTACGATGACTATGAAACCCTGAGAGCTTTTCTGCACTCGCACAGTTACACCGGAAACCCGCTCGCCTGTGGCGTCGCCTTAGCAACGTTGGATATGTTCGAATCAGAAAATACGATCGTAGAAAACCAAACGACCGCGAAATTCATGGGGGAGGCTTTTGCCCATCTAAATGACCACCCGCATGTCGCCGAAGTCAGGCAAACCGGCATGGTACTGGCAGCAGAAATGGTAAGTGATAAAAAAAACCGTATTCCCTACCCTTGGCAAGAACGACGCGGCCTCAAAGTCTATCAGCACGGCCTGAAAAATGAATGCCTCCTCAGGCCGATCGGGAACGTGGTCTATTTGATGCCACCCTATGTCATCGATCGGGAACAAATCAATCATTTGGCGAAGATTGCAACCGAAGGCATTGAGCTCGCAACACGCTAGTCAGTCGGCTCTCTCGCAGAGCGTTGCGAACCACTCCCCCAAATTTGCGGTAAATATCGTCCATTTCACAGCTTTACTCCTATCCCGCGCATCAGCTACGTTGGGTTATACTGTAGGCCTCAGGCTGAATTAAACGGAAGCATCAATGACACAAACCACCAAAACTGCCCCAGAAAACTCGCAACAAGAATGGACCCGGGAGAAGGTTGCAGAGCTCTTTGCCCTGCCGCTCATGGACCTGGTATTCCAAGCCCAAACCGTGCACCGTGAACATCATGACCCCAACCATGTTCAGTTAAGCAGCCTGCTCAGCATTAAGACGGGAGCCTGCCCGGAGGACTGTGCCTACTGCCCGCAGAGCGCTCGCTATAAAACGGGCCTCAAAACCGAACGACTTATGCCGATTGACCAAATTGTTGAAGCTGCGAAAAAAGCCAAATCAAATGGTGCCGGTCGGTTTTGCATGGGTGCCGCCTGGCGAAGCCCCAAAGATGGTGATATTGCTGCCGTTGCCGAAGCCGTTGCTGCAGTCAAAGAACTAGGACTCGAAACGTGCGCTACCCTGGGCATGCTCACTGAAGAGCACGCCGAGAAACTAAACGAAGCGGGACTGGATTACTACAATCACAACCTTGATACCTCTCCGGAATATTACGGAGAAATTATTTCAACACGCACCTACGACGACCGCCTCGAGACACTCGAAAACGTCAGGCAGGCCGGCATGAAAGTTTGCTGTGGCGGGATCGTTGGCATGGGCGAATCTCAAAACGACCGCGTGGGTCTATTGACTACGCTGGCCAATCTCGATCCGCCACCTGAAAGTGTTCCAATAAACAACCTCGTGAAAGTCGCCGGGACACCGTTAGCCGACCTCGAAAACATCGACTCGTTTGACTTTATTAGAACGATTGCTGTAGCCAGAATTCTGATGCCAACTTCTTACGTCCGTCTTTCAGCTGGACGCGAAGAAATGAATGATGAAATGCAGGCGCTTTGCTTTATGGCGGGTGCTAATTCGTTATTCTATGGCGACCAATTACTGACCACGGGCAATGCCACCGTCGATCATGACCGCGAACTATTCCAAAGGCTGGGCATTAATAGTTCCATTTCCGAGGTGCCCAGTGAAGCAACTGACGCCTGCCAACCAAACCAAGACGAAGGATCTTGCGGTTGCCATCACGGCTAAGACGGAGACTCGAAAAGCCGTGAGATAATTTCTACTCAACCCTCGATTCGGTAGTTCGAATATGCCTTGGCGTGAACAACTAATTCAACAGCACCAAAATCGAGTGGCAGCCAAAGTCTGGCGGAAACGACAGGCAACGCAGGATGCTGTTGGACGCGAGTTGAAAATCAACGGCAAAACTTATCTGAACTTCTGCAGTAACGACTACCTGGGCCTCGCAAGCCATCCTGCGCTTGCCGATGCTGCGATCGAAACGATTCGAGAACGCGGCACCGGTGCCGCGGCATCCCATTTGATCTGCGGGCATCAGGACATTCACCAAGAGTTGGAAAATGAACTCGCAGCGTTTGTGGGGGCAGAGAAAGCAGTTACATTCTCCACCGGATACATGGCAAACCTCGCAGTTCCACAGACCTTTCTTGAAAAAGGGGACTTAGTTGTTCAAGACCGTCTGAACCACGCCTCGCTGATTGATGCCGGAAGATTTTGCGAGGTGAATTTAAAAAGATATCGCCACCTCGATTTCGCCCATGCTCGAACTATCCTTCTAAAATCCAACGCCAACAAAAAGCTCCTCACCACCGATGGAGTCTTCAGCATGGACGGTGATCAGGCGCCGCTTCACGAACTTACGGAAGTCTGCCGCCAAACTAAATCCCTTCTGCTCATCGATGACGCTCATGGCTTTGGAGTGCTCGGAAAAACCGGAGCCGGCTCGCTCGAGCAACATGGGATCGGCGTCGGCGGCGGCGTATTAATGCTGGGAACCCTGGGAAAAGCAGCGGGCAGCTTCGGTGCATTTATTGCAGGGGACGCAGTTTATATCGACTCACTCATCCAGCACGCCAGATCTTATATCTACACGACTGCCCTGCCCCCTTCGATCGCATCGGCAACGCGAGCCGCGATTAAAATAATCCAAACGGAACCGGAACGTCGCGACAAATTAAATGCAAACATAACGTACTTTCGACAAGCCATCGACGAACTCAACCTAAAAACACTTGATTCGAAAACGGCGATTCAGCCAATCTTACTTGGCGATTCGGAAACGGCACTTCAGGCAACCGAGCTACTTCGACAACACGGACTATGGATCACTGCCATCCGGCCACCGACTGTCCCTGAAGGTACGGCGCGACTCCGAATTACGATTTCATGCGAGCACCACCAAAACGACATTGATCAATTAATCACCGCGCTCCGCTCTGACGCCATGCGGAAACTGACGGAGACACTCCAATGAAAGTCCCTCTCGTGCTGCTTCACGGATGGGGCGTTAACGCTGCAATCTGGAATGCAATCATTCCTGAACTCGAATCCGAATTCGAGCTACACATCATCGACCTGCCCGGCTACGGCAACTCGAATGCAACTGACCAGGCGATATCATTGTCAGAGGTAACGGACATAATTTTAAGGGAAGCACCAGCTCAAGCCGTCTGGGTGGGTTGGTCATTGGGTGGCACTATCGCACTTCATGCTGCGCTGACACACCCAGAACGAATCAGAAAGCTACAACTTATCTCCACGACCCCGCGCTTCGTGGCAGGATCCGATTGGGAATTCGGCGTTCAGAAAGAAGCGTTTGATAAACTCGCCACCAGTTTCCAGGGAGATTATGCCAAGGCTCTGCAATCGTTCTTACGCCTCCAACTCTATAAAGCTGATCGAGCAGAGCAAAGAATTTCTCGTCAAATGGCTAAAAACTTAACGTCTCAATTAGTTGCCCACTACATTCCATCGGTGACAGTACTTCAAAACGGCCTCGCAATACTTGCACAAACTGACCTTCGAGGCCAGCTATCCCGCCTAACTGTAGACACCCAAATCATTGCTGGAAAAACCGACCCACTCGTTCCTATCGAAGCAAGTCAGTTCCTCAGCGAGAATTTGAATTCATTACATTCGTTGATCGAAATGGAAACCGGGCACATCCCTTTCCTAGAATCTCCTAAAGGGTACATTGAGGCTCTCATACGATTTTCCAAAACCGACCCATGAAGCTTGCCAAAGATCAAATCGCCCGCCAATTCAGCCGTGCTGCAACGACCTACGACACCGCTGCGCAACTGCAAAATGAAATGGCAAAAATCTTGATCAATGCAATTCCTGAACACGCGGCAGGAACACTCGTCGATCTTGGATGCGGGACTGGCTGGCCGCTAAAACAACTGGCTAAATCAGGCAAATACGAAATGACTGCAATCGACATCGCTGATGGAATGATCGATGTGGCACGTCAAAAGGTGCCGCAAACCAATTTCATCTGCTGCGATCTCGAATCCACGCCGCTGCCAAACGCATTCGCCAATATCATCTTTTCCAATGCCGCCATTCAGTGGTGTAACACGGCGAAGGCACTCGCAGAAATTAATCGGATCGCAAAACCAAATGCAAACCTCTTACTGTCAACCTTTGGCCCCTCTACCTTTGTCGAAATCCGCAAAGCCTGGGAAGAGATCGGAGACGCTTCGGATCGCATTCATAAATTCGAAAACCCACAATCCATCGAACAACTTCTCCAAGATCTGAACTTTGAAGAAATCACGATTAAGCGAGAAAGTCGGCAACTCATTTACCATTCGGTCGATGATTTATTACGGAGTATCCGAAACCTCGGTGCAACCAATGCATCATCTAAACGCCAATCCGGACTACTCGGGAAAGAGCGATATCGTCAGTTTAAGTATGTTTTTGAAAGTCGGTTGGCCCAATCTGGTCAGCTTGAGCTGACTTTTGACTGCATATTTGTGTTCGCAAAAACGGCCTAGCAACCAGCCCGCAAGCAATTTCGAACTCAGCGAGGTACCCCAAGCCGTTTCGGAGAGACGAAAGTGCTAGCGTTTCAAATAACGCTTCCAACATTGCTCCGCGATAGGCTTCTAAGATAACCTTACACATTGAAATTATTGAACTTTGCAAGATGGCTGGCGTAAATGAAAATCGATCAGAGGATGCAACCAATCCGTCTGATTCTGTCGGATGTGGATGGAGTTTTAACGAATGGCGACCTTAGTTTCGACAACCAAGGAATCGAATCGAAAACTTTCCATGTTCGTGACGGGATGGGAATTAAATTGTGGCAACGTTCTGGTCATCAATTCGGGATCATTACTGCTCGCTCCTCCCATATCGTAAAGATCAGAATGGTGGAATTGGGAGTCGAAATCGTCCGGCAGGGGTCTGAAAGCAAGTTACCTGTGGGACTTCAAGTCATTGAAGAGTTAGGGCTGACGCTGAATCAGGTTTGCTATATCGGCGACGATCTGTCGGACCTCAGTCTGTTGTCGAGAGTCGGTTTAGCTGCCACGGTTGCCGACGGAGCCGCTGAATTAAAATCAGTTGCTCACATTACGACGACTGCCAAAGGAGGTTCAGGGGCAGTGAGAGAGCTCATTGAATTGATTTTAAAATCTCAGAACCGCTGGCAAGAATTATTACAGACCCACTACGGCATTTGAGAAAAACCGACACCAAGCCTCGAAGACAAATGTCAGGATGACATGCGACTGCTGTTAAAAAAGGACTTTTAAACTTGGCCTCTGCGAAAACTCAAAAAATCGCACTCCCGAAACGGCTAAACCCGATTGCGCTGTACCTGATGGCGCTGGCCGCAGTCATCTGTCTATATTCTTGTTACGAAAAGTTCGCTGTACCCCGACTTGAGGGGCCACAGAAAATCATCACCAAAGTCGCATCTGATTTGGACAGCGACTCGCAACCGTTACACCAGGACAAATCGTGGTTGATTCCGTTTCTGGGAGAGGGATCGGACCACTGGGAACTTCAGCCGTGCTCCACCCTCAAACTCGACGAGGGCATCATCTTATTCAAAGAACGAATCGAATGCGCCGATGGTTCAGTTGAGTTTTCACCATTCACGTTCGTGAGTGGCGAAACTGCATCTAGCGAAAGCAACCCTACTGAGACCGCCGAACGATCGTTCATCGTTCGTTCCACCGAGGGAGCAAATATTCAGTTTAACGAACCGTTTAACGGAATAAATTTCGACGGAATCAAACCGGTGCTCTGTAAATTGCTGGGCGAGGTCGAAATTTTCTCCCTCTCCGATGAATCTAAAGACGAGTCATTGATTTACATCGCAACGCGGAATGTCACGATTGATCCTCATCAAATCACAACACCGGAATCGGTTGAATTTAAATTTGGCGAAAGCCTTGGAATCGGTAGCGATCTAACGATTGGGTTGGCACACCCTTCCAGTGCGCTGGCCGATTTTTCGAACATCACGGGAATCCACAACTTGCAGTTGGAACGGATCGAGAAAATCCTTCTGAAACCGGAATCTAAACAAAATGCCAAACCCGCCAAAGCATTTCAATCGACGGCGACCGTAACGCCTCGAGAGAAAGAGCCCTTGAATAGCAAAGAAGGTCCGATCGAAGTGACCTGCTCTGGCTCCTTTCAGTTTAACTTTGCAACTGGATATGCCGAGTTCTTCGATAACGTTACAGCCAACCAGCTTACTCAACACAATAAAATCGAGTGTGACCACCTCGTCCTAATGTTCGGCGAACCCTCGAACATCCAAACAACGCCTCTAAAAAGTAGTCATTCAAAAACAAAAATAGACAAGCTATCTCGATTGGTCGCAAATGGCACCCCGGCGACAATAACGACGCCCTCAACTTCGATCAAAGCAAACACCCTCACTTTTGATCCGGAAACCAATCTATTTTCAGGACAAAAAAATCAAACCAACTCTGGATTACCAGTACAAATTCAGTCCGATGAGATGTCATTGGAAGCCGACTTATTACGCTACCGTGCCAATCGAGATGGCTCACTTGGTGATCTGCAAATAGTGGGTCCCGGATGGATAAAGTTTGAAGGAAAAACGAGCGAGAATACCATCTCTGCCGCTTGGAAGAAAAACCTAAGAACGATCCCCAATCCTCAAAATCCTGATGCCTTTGAACTCGTTCTCTCTGGGGATTCAACCATCGCGACTGATTCTCAAACTAGTATCAATGCGGAACAGATCAGCTTACAAATCCGCAAATCTTATCCCCCTCCCTCACAATCCCCATCCGTTGGCAGCTCGGCTTTTCGTCCACCGAACGCCACTTTGAGCAAACCAAACTACACTCCTGTCCAATTGACAACGACTGGAACGACTTATCTCAGTTCACCGGACATGGTCGGACAAACGGAAAAACTCGTCGCTGTTTGGTTGCCAGCGAACGACAATACGCGCGTCAGTAAACGCCAACGTTCATTAAAACCAGTCCAACAACCAAACAAACAGCAACCCGGAACCATCCAATCCGTCTCGTCCACAACGATAACAAACTCCCGACGAACTCCTCAACAACTTTCCACTGCCCCTGCCGTCCCTCCCCCTTCATCGCCCCAGCGCAACCTTCAAAGTTTCAACACAACCGGTACTCCCAAGGTACCAACGACTCAAATGTTTGCCTCCGCACCCCGCTCCAACTTAAACCAGAACTCAAGCAATGCGTCCAAACTTGAGTTCACCGGACAGCAATTGAAATTACTGTTGAAGAACAACCGCTCCCAAACTGAAGTAAAGAAAATGCTGCTTCAGGGAGACGTCACAATCAGACGACAACCCACGCTCATGGGCAACAACGCCATCGCTCGAAAACAAAACTCCTCTTTTGAAATTAAAAACAGTTCCGAAGTCGAGCTTGAAAAAATTGACAAGAGTGAATTCCACCGTCTCACAATTATCAGTGACCAGCCCAAGGGAGCCAATTTATCCTTGGGTGAATTAACCGTCTCTGGAAACCGAATTGAGATCGACGAAAAACTGAACCAACTTGTAATTAGCGGCGCCGGCACCCTTTTTTTCAGTTCTAGCGATCAAAGTCAGCTACTACCTGTCAAATCAACCAACACAATTTCGCAGTCTGGTCGACAAGACTCGACACAGTTAAACGTGCAATGGAATGAAGGAATGTGGTTCAAAGATGCTCAAATCTTCTTTCAAAAAGAAGTCCAGGCGAAAACTCAAAAACACACCTTCGACGGCGCAATGGAAACACTCGATTCCCACAGCGATGTCATGATCGTTTACCTCGACGAACGATTCTCATTTCACAATCCCCCAGAATCGTCTCCTAAAATTCGAAATTTCAAATTCATAGATCATTATCCCAATTCAGATCGACCCTTCAAAAACAATCAAACGATCCTCCCCGATCCAGTCCACCCGACTCCCGTGAAAATTCTCCAGCAAACCTTCAATCCCCAACGAGAGCAAACCCAGAGAATACTAGCACAAACTGACCTTACAACGGTCAATGTTGAATCTGGCGTGACACAACTTATCGGCCCAGGAAAGATCACCATTCATCGATTGAACACTGGAAACACCGGTTTGCCATCACTGACGTTCGATCAGCAGCAAAACCCAAGTGGAGAACCACTGAGTTACCTCCAAGTTGACTTTCAGGGGGAAATGAAAGTTGATTCCAAAAACGACCGCCTAAGTACTGACCAGAAAGGCGCCAAGGTTTTCTATGACATGGTTTCCAGTTGGCTGCCACCCAATCAGCAAAATCTGAATGCGGGAAGCGTCACACTTAACTGCAATCAACTTGAAATTGAAAGGTGGGCTCCACGCAATCAAAAACAACAGGTTGAACTACTTGCCACTGGAAATGTAACCTTCAAAAGCGATGCACTGGACATTTCCGCAAACCGGATTACCTACAATGGTTCAACCGATAAGATTACGATCAAAGGAGACTCTAGAAACGATGCAAACTTGGTGCATCGTAAATTTCCCGGCGATTTAAAACCAGATCGACTCAATGCTCGAAGCTTTAGCTACTCTGTGAAAGATAAAGCATTAAGTGCCGACGGCATGAGGCAACTCGAAATTAAGTGATGTTGTAAGAAAACAAATCACATTCACATCGCACCCAACCGCAACACCGACTCTATTTCCGTTGAGAAACCGCTAGAAAATACCTGCCTATATGGGGGCCATCGGATCCAATCTCAACCTCAGATTCTGTTAGTTGAAATTGCCGGTGTCTTTTGGATTTCGAAACTCTTCGCGGAATCACCGCCGACAGCACACTGTGATTTTCAGAGGCTTTGGTTAAAGTAGTTTCCGTGGAATCATCTGGAACCCCGCCCCCGTTAATCACCTAGCACGAAGCGGCAATATGAATTCAGACTCAAATCAAGCCTCGGGGCAAGCAAATTCTGTTTCGGGGGCTCCGACAAAAGCAGTCAAACACAACAAAAAATGGTTCATCGCAGGGGTTGTGTTTCTATTTGCGATACTTAGCTATTTATCGCGAGCCTATTTGAATCTCGATTATTTGGCCCAACAGGAAACCCAATTAAAAGATTTTTACCAGTCAAACCATTTGATCGTTTACCTAATCGCATTTTTCATCTACGTCGCTGTCACCGGGCTTTCAATCCCCGGAGCGACGGCCCTGTCGCTTCTATATGCATGGTTTTTTGATTTTACGGCCGGTTTGATTCTGATTAGTCTTGCCTCAACTACTGGCGCTACGATTGCATTTTTAATCAGCCGTTATCTTTTTCGTGACTGGTTTCAAAAGCGATTTCACGACCGAGTCGTACTCATCAACGAAGCGATGAAGCGTGAGGGCAATTTGTACTTATTCATGATGCGCCTCATTCCTATCTTTCCGTTCTTTGTGGTCAACACAGTAATGGGATTAACAAAAATTGGAATGGTCACATTTTGGTGGGTGAGCCAAATTGGAATGCTCCCCGGAACAATCGTGTACGTCTACGCCGGTTCACGCATTCCCGATCTCACAACGCTTCAGGAACAAGGAATCAAAGCAGTCTTTTCAGGGCCTGAACTCCTTCAGCTTACCCTGGCCTTAGCGATGCTGGGAACTTTCCCCATCGCTGCGAAAAAAATGATCGCCTTTTTAAAAAATCGATCTCACCGAGAAAATTCGCAAACCACTGACCCGTCCTAAAGTCGACGTTCAATATATTTCTGAATTGTGGCATCCGTTTCAGGTTGATTCCAAACGTTAAAGACCTCGGGGTCGAACTGAGCAGCACGTTCCGCAATTCGGTCATTTACCGGCGCTCTCAGTTGGCGTTTTGTTAACCGAAAAACTGACTCCGGTAACTCTGCAAGCGAACACACCGCTTCCATCGATTTTTTGATTAACTCCTCCGGCGCACACCATCCATCCACCAACCTTGCTGCCATGGCTTCTTCATCGGCAAACGTCTTTCCAGCAAAAACCACATCCTGAGTCCCGCGATTTCCAAGGGTAAATCGCATAATCTCAACAGCAACCGTAGGCAACGGAACTCCTAACCGCTGCTCCGGCATACCGATTTTAACTCCTTTCGAAATTAATCGAATATCACATGCCAAGGCTAAAGCACATCCTCCGGCGATAGCAGCGCCATTAACTGCCGCAACCAACGGTTTGGGAAATCGAAATGCGGTCTCAAAACACTCAATCAACGCTCGCAAGAAATCATCTCGCTGCTGACCTTTCAGTTTCAACAATTTCTTTAAATCGACGCCCGCGGAAAATACTCGCTCATTACCCGTCAACAAGACCGCTGATGCATCAGAATTCTCAATTGACCTCAATGCCCCGGTTAACGACCGGCAAAACTCTAAATCCATTGCATTTACTTTACCGTCGTTCATTCGAATCGTGCTAACACCATCGCTATTTTCTACCGTTAACATAATTTTCCCTGTAGGAATCGAAGCTTTCGTTTCATTGGCGGCGAACTCATTATCAACAGCGAATCCATACCGTGATATCGTCTCACTTTGAAACAACTATCTCAAAACGAGACAATTGCCAGTCACATGGATCGCGGTTGAACGAATATATCCTCGGAAATCCCGTTGATTTCGGTAACCTCCGAAAAAAGCATTTGATTGGCACATGGATTGCAACTGTATTTTGTAGTCGGCGGGTATCAGTCCCCAAACGCTCTAATCCCATCCGCCTCCGGGCATCCCGCCGACTCTTTTCAACCGACCATTATACCAAACGTGACCTGCGAACGGACTTATCAGCAGTGTCACGTTTGTTTTTTGCGCCCTTCGAAAAATTTTCCTTCCCGATTCCAAGCCATTGGACTTCGGTAATCGTTTATTTTTGGGCGTATTTACACAATGCCAAGGGCAGCTCCAGCAGATTAGCACGTTCTAATTTCTTAGATTATCTGTCGACGCTCCTCGACAAAGCTATACTTCAGAGATGAACAGTTCCTCTCAATTCCTTGCCAAACACTCAATCTTCGGGATGCCATTAACCATCCTGATTGTCTTGGCGTACTTGAGTTGCTCTTTGCAGGCTCAACTCCCTTCGAGTTCGAAAAAATCCCTGCTTGTGGACGAAGTCATCACTTCCGACGGTAAACGCTTTTACGGAATCATTTTAAAGAATACCAACCGCGACGGATTAACCATGATGATTCGTCGGGATTGGCTTGAAAAAACTCACCCGGAGTTTTACCGCACCCATTTAACTAACGAATCCCAAACAGAAATCCAGGCGATGACCAAGCATCTGTTTCGCCTCGAAGCCTGGTGGAAGTCCCGAAAAGATAATCCCGAGTTGGTGACATTTGTAGATCGTGAAATGGAACGGGTAGAAAAACAACGCGAAGCTAGACAGAAAAATCAAGCTACGGAACTACAACCCTTCACTCTTCTCAACTTTCCGACAACCCAGTTGCGGAAGATTTACCAGCAAACCCCTGATCGCCACCATATGGCGGGAATTGCGTGGAAACACGACATCGACCGAGTCACCTCGCGATCAATCAAAGCCATTCAACGAGACCTTGAATCAAAAAACATTGATTGGAAACAGGAAAGCTTCGATCTCTCGGACAAGCTCACAATCTCGCAGGAACAATCTGAAGAACAATGGCGAGCGAGGATTGCGTTAATTGAGTACCAACTTTGTCAACCTCTCGACTTCCAGGGAACGGGCTCGCTGTTAGTCCGCATTGAACCCAATCAGGCCAACCTTATGCCGGGTGATATCAATGCAATGCTGAAACAGTTGATGAACGCAAACATGCAATCTGATTTGAGCAGCCTCATGAAAGGCAATCCACTATTTAACGAGCTAGGAATTGGCAACAAATTTAAAAATAATCAGCCAGAACAGGAATCAAACTGGTGGCAGGATGCCGCAAAAATTGCCGAGTCAGAACAGATCAATGGATTCTTGACTGCCCGTGTTAGCAACCAAACCACAGGGAACGACGCGCGAGTTGAACTGTGCTTCTTTGCCTTCATAAAACCAGGCAAATGGAAAGAAGTTATTAAGATTGAGTCTCGTGTCTCTTACAAAGACGTTGATGCAGCCGAAGTCGACAGGATTAACAACGACCCTCAAATCAAAGGACTATTGGACATCACCCGCGGACTGGGACTAGGGTCGGGCGACATGATCAACAAGGCGCTTCGTCACGGAGCAGCCACTAAATTGGCTTTAGAAGAGTCGAAAGACAAATTCTATTCATTCCTGGATCGACACATAAAGCGTTCTGACAGCCCGCCGCTCGAGATCCAATAACCTGTCACCGTCTCTCTCAAGATCCCAACCAGTGACTCCCGTTTACTTGGTCAACTTTTGACTCGGTGAATTTAGTCATATCGAACAATGGAAACGACCCACTCGGCGATGCGCAAATTCCCGTTCGAATGACGGCCTCGCGTGACCTTGAAAAACCAAACACTCCTTTTTTGCACAATTAAGATTTCAGACTCAGCGCGAAAATCCAACTCTACTTACTGGCAGCCCCAAAGTTCTTTTCATGGAACCTCATGATTTCAAGACCTCGCTTTTTATAAATTTCCATTGCGCTATGCCCGACCTCAGGTACGACAATTTTCTGATGCTCGATTCCCTGTGATTTTAGATGGTCCATCCAAGCTAGGTTATTTTCGTAATTGAATCCTTGCTCTCCTACGTGAACCAGAATATTAAGAGGCGTAAGGCTACTGTTTGACTTTAATTTATCCAGGTAAACCGCCGTTAAATCCCAAGTATTATCGCCTTTTGCAAAAATCAACTTGGCTGATTCTTGTCCACCACTCTCCGATATCTTTTTCTCTGTGGCATGCCCACCACCTCCCGGAGATGCACTGCAAAAAACCTCTGGATGTCGAAACATCAGCCTCGCAGTACCACGGCCACCTTGTGAAAATCCTTCAATTCCCCGACCGCTTCGATCTGCGATTGTTCGATAGTTCGAATCGATGTGGGGGATCAACTCGTTGATAAAAACATCCGCTCCTTGAGCACCGGGATCATTTGGCATGTTGTAATGACTCACCGGACCGCCGTTAACGAATACATAAATCATCGGCGATACTTTTTGGTTGCGCATCGCACGATCAATTTCAGAAACTAACTTGATCGATTTAAGCTCATTCCCTGGGCGTCCACCGTGCAAATAGTAAACCACCGGGTACTGTTTTTTCGCACCCTCCGTTTTGGCATATTCTGGAGGCAGATAAATACAGTAGCCCACTTTTTGATTCAGGCTCGGACTGTCGAACGTACCGTGTCGCAAGCCGGGAATATCAGCTCCCCCTTTCGGCAATGGGTTCACCCATTGAAACGGAGCTGGCTTCTTTTTCACTCGTCCGTTCTTTTGCTTGCTAGAGCTTTGAGACTTTCCCGCCTTGCCCTTTTCTTGCGCAACACCTCTCTCTACTCCTGCGGAAAAGAACAACATACTGGCCAATAAAATCAAACTTGACTTCTGCAAAGCACATCGAAACATGTATCACTCTCGCAAACATTATGGCTAAACGCTGGAAATAACTCCACGAAGGACGAACCCTCGTTCGGACCAACAATAGTTGATTCGATCAATCAGACTAATTCAGGAACTTCGTAACCAGCTCGATACTCTCGTTTAATAAACCCGTTAGCCCGCTTGGACTCTTTCCCGATAAATCTGCCCGACTCAGGATTTAGCTCCATCATCGGACTTAAGCGTATTTGATCGCTTTCCATTTCAATACCATGTACTGAGGTATGCGCCTTCATTTCATTCATCAACGTTGACCACTGAGCAATATCAATCTCTTTGGCTTGATCCGAAGAAAACTGATCACCACATTGAAATGCAATATTTGCGAGATTACACCAGCCTGTACTGTGATGCCCGACTTCGACTTCTGCGTTTTGTTTCGAGCGATCTCGCTCTCTCACCGCATCCAGAAAATTCTTCTGGTGCAAACCATTACCGCTATTTCCTCTAAACTCTTTAATTAACTTGCCATCGTTGTCGTAAGCAGCCCCGCGGCCCCGCTGACCGTGATAGTACCCGCCTTCTCCATAAACGATGTACCCACTTCCAGGACCCGGGTGAGGGGCAGATTTTTTTCCTCCCGGTGCCGATGGTAAGTTTGAGAGTCCAATGACCACAGGAATTCCACCGGTATCAAAGTAAACAAAGTGCACGTTGGGCGTGTCACCGGCATCATTCCAAACGACTCTACCACCGCCGCCAAATATCTTCTGAGGCAAGGTCACCTTGTCTAGAAAGACATTGTTTCGCACATCGTCGAGGACATGGACTCCCCAATTCCCCATTTCTCCGGAACCTGTATTCCAGTCCCAGTGCCAGTCATAATGCAGACTCTTTCGAAAGATAGGCTTATCCTGAGCTGGCCCGAGCCAAAGATCATAAGCAATATTTTTATCCACGCTCAGCGGCGTTTCACGCTTTCCAATTGAAGCGCGAACCCCAAATCGATTTACACGACAGGCCTTGAGTTTGCCGATCGCCTTGTCCTCATGGAGCAACTGCTTGACCTGTTCCTGCATCGGGTCAGATCGCTGTTGCGTACCGATTTGACAAATTCGATCGTACTTCCGAGATGCCGCGACGGTCTGTTCACCTTCCCATTGACTATGAGAGAGCGGTTTCTCGACATACACGTCCTTGCCAGACTCCATGGCTCTAATCGCACCCAAACAATGCCAATGGTTACACGTTGCCACAACAGCGACGTCAACGTTATCACTATCACAAAGGGCGCGCATGTCAGCCCACCCCTCTGCTTTGTTGTACTCTCGACTCATCCGATCGACACGACTGGAGTCAGGATCACACAGCCCGGTAATATTTACTCCATTCACTGAAGAAAACTGTTTTGCGAGCTGCCCAGCGCGACTACCACAACTAATGAACCCAACATTAATTGAATCATTCGCACTCATGTGCCGCGACGCACGTAAAGAGCTGGCGGGCAGTGACATCATCACTCCCGTTCCTAAACTACCTGCGACAAATTGACGACGTGAAATTTTTGACATGTATGACTCTATGAATAATTAATGATTGAAACTTTTAAAAATTGATTGTACCTCAGGGAACACTTGATTTCATCAAACTTGAATCAATGCCCTGCCTTTAAATTCACTTACTTGATTAAGGGCGCAGTGTTTGACTCATTGGCCATCCCATCCGGAAGTTCCATGATTTTGATCGTACGAAAGTGGATTTCTCGACCTTCCGACTCCAAACATAGGTAACCTTTTTTTACCGAGGCGTCTCGAATGCCATTTACGAATTTCCCGTTAATCGACAGTTTTACATTACCATCGACGGCAACCACCACATATCGATTCCACTGGCCTACCCCCTTACAACGGTGCTCGACTGATTTGCTGCGATTACCGCGCGGGTTTTCCGGCGTCGCCGTCATTCCCCCGGCACCAAACAATTCACCTTGAACATACGCAATTGGGGGTAGTGACCCGTCTTTTCTTTTATGCTGATTGACCCAGTCTAATTCCAACATTTGAACTTCCATGCCCTTAGGCAAACGATTCTTCGCATCGGGAATCGCATCACACCAGAGAAACACACCCGAATTACCGCCGGGTTCCATATGCCGCCATTCGATTTCAAGAATGAAATTTTCATACTGCCGATCCGACCGCATAACGCCAATCGGTTTACCGGTACAAACCAATAAACCATCTTTCACCGACCAAGTTTCCGGTGATGTGTTAACGTCGATCCAACCGGTAAGATCTTTTCCATTAAAAAGATCTCGGAATCTTAACTCTTTATCCGGCGTATTTTCCTGCCCAAAGACGGAACTTAGGCAGCACGCGAATCCGAAAAACAAAAATAACGAACATCTTAATACCACCGGATCACCTCTTAAAATTGAGTCTTCTGCGATTCTCTTACTGGATTTAGACCTAACGCTCACTGGCCTTCTATTTTTAAAAGACGTAACACGGACTAAATAATCTCTTGAATGACATGGCCGTGAACATCAGTCAATCTTCGATCAATGCCATTGTGACGAACAGTGAGCTTTAAATGATTTAGACCGAGCAAATGAAGCAGCGTCGCATGAATGTCATAGACCTGGGTTGGATTATCTCGATCGAGCGGCTTAAAACCCCATTGGTCTGATTCACCGTGAGTAATTCCTCCGCGAACACCTCCGCCGCAAAGCCAGTTCGTAAACACATGTGGATTGTGGTCTCGTCCAGTACTCCCTTGCGTCGAAGGCATGCGCCCAAATTCTGTTGTCCACAATACAATCGTATCGTCCAACAAGCCTCGCTGTTTTAAATCTTTAATGAGCGCCGCTGCCCCCCTGGCCATTCCACGCGCTAATGGTCCATGCTCGCGCTTCAAATCCTCGTGGCTGTCCCAGTTCCGGCGAGGAAAGCTGTTGTCATTTCCAGACCATATCTGAACATAGCGGACACCTCGCTCGAGTAAACGCCTGGCAATCAAACACTTCCTGCCAAAGTACTCTATTTCTTCAGGCACATTAATGGATTCGGGATATTCCGCACCGGCTCGATCAAGCCCATACATTTTCATGATGTGTTTTGGCTCAGAAGATAAATCAAGAGCCTCAGGAGCACTCAACTGCATCTTGGCAGCCAGTTCGTATGTCCGCAATCTTGATTCCAACCTCTCGTCTCCCTCTCGGGTCATGGCAAAATCGCGATTCAATTTATCGAGCAGTTTAAGCCCCTCGGAATGGCTTTTCGGTGTCACTAACTCACTCTTCGGGAATAAGTCTCGAATGGGTCGCTCTCGCTGCGGGAAAATAGTCGTTCCCTGTGAACTGGTTGGCAGAAAAGCTGACCCCCAGTTTTTCGGCCCGTTACTGGCAAACCCGCGATGATCTGGAAGTACAACAAACGCCGGTAGATTTTCATTTTCACTGCCCAGAGCATAACTCACCCACGAACCAACTCCGGGAAATCCGGGGCGTTGAAAGCCAGTTGCTTGTAAATAGGTAGCTTGACTGTGAACTCCGGTTTTCCCCGTCATGTTGTGGATAAACGCCATTTCGTCTACACAACTACCGAGGTCTGCTACGGCGTCACTAAGCATTTTCCCCGATTCCCCGTAGGGGCGAAACTGAAACGGAGATTTCATCCAGGGTCCAAGACCATTTTGAAACGCCTCAACTTTTTCACCAAAATCAGAAGGCTCACCGTGATGCTTTTCAAGCGCCGGCTTGTAATCGAATAGGTCGATATGACTTGCAGCACCCGCCATAAAAAGTTGAACCACTCTTTTGGCTTTCGGAGGGTGGTGCAAAACCCCGGAGGTAACTTCCTGCCGCCCATCCGGATTTGCCACCGATCGACGTTCTGAATTTAACAGATCCAATAACGCTAACGAGCCAAAACCCCAAGCGCTGTCAAACAGGAATTTCCGTCTTATTAAATCAATGGCCATAAAGGTGTTCGCGCTCTAAACATGTTCCAAATTCACAATCCAGGAGATGCATTCCCGATTTGTTAATTCCAGACAAAGTCAATCAACAAAAACAAACTCACTCAAATTAAAAACAACTCGGATCAAATTTACTAATCCATGTTGCTGGACAAAATCTCTCATCATTGGCAACTCTGATACAGTGGGGTCGCGACCCAGTGCTTGCTGAAAGACCCTCTCGATTCTCTCAGATGGATCTTTCGATTCCAACTCAATTCGTTCGGCAAACTTTTTAGACATCTCCAGACTAAAGTCGCTATTGAGCATTGTCAGCGATTGCAGTGGAGTCTGGGTTTCATTTCGCGCCGGCGTGCTCTGAGATGAATCTGCGCAATCAAGGGTTGTCATAAAAGGATCTGGCTGTGATCGGACAATAAATCGGTAAATTGATCTTCGATACGATTTCGGATCCGTGTGGTCAAATTTGTGGTACTCGTAATGAGGGGAATGCTCAGTCTTTTCAAGCTGAAACAAATAGTAACCGGGACCTCCCATCTCCAGATTAAGCAGCCCGCTGGCATGTAAAATAGAGTCGCGTATCTCTTCTGCAGACAATCGGCGCCGATTCATCCGCCACAAGTAGCGATTTCCGGAATCAGCCGTCGTGCCGTTTCCAGAATAATTTGAAGACTGTCGATACACTGAACTGGTGACGATCAAACGATGAAGATCTTTAAAGGACTCAGCCGAAACGGACTCACCGCCATCTCGAAAAGTCGCGGCGAGCCAATCGAGAAGTTCTGGATGCGAACGCTCTCCGCCCATTCGGCCGAAATCATTAGGTGTCTCAACAATTCCACGGCCAAAATGATAATGCCAGATTCGATTAACAACACTTCGCCACAACAAGGGGTTATTTTTGTCGGTCAGCCATAGTGCAAGTTTTGACCGCGCCATAGCCTCGCTTTCCCCCGACTGAATCGCCGCGCCAACCTTGCCTTCGGTTGAGAGCGGGATGATTCCAGGCTCCAACCTTTCGCCGGGACTTGACACTTCACCACGAGGTAAAAAATAGACAGGACGCGGTTTTCCTTGAGTCGCTTTAAAATTCCCCTGCGACTTAAACTCCGTTGCGGCAGCATAAACTTTCTTACCAGTGGGTAACTGCGACAATGCCTTGCGAGTCTCAGCGATTTGTTTTTCAAAACTTGCTTTCCGCTCAACTCCAGACGCCCCGATGAGGCTCAGCACAATTGCATCCAGATCACCTTGCAGTTCCTTTCGCGTTTCACCACTGGATTCGAACCAAATCCCATCATTTAAATTTGCCTTACCCCACCGAACTGGTGCTTCGATCGAATCCAGCGCATTTACTTTCCCGGTCGCCGCTACATTTTCCCCGTGTGAGTTGAGCAATTCAATTTCAGCTAACGCGAGATGATAATCAGCCTTTCGCTTTGCGAGTTTTGTGGCAACCAGACGAACCGACTTAAGGGGTTCCGAAACCGGAATCACGATGGGTGTTACCCCGGGATTGGGAAAATCAGCAGTCTCCCGATCAAATATTGTGCGCCCGTTGACTTCCACCCGAAACCGCAATGGGAATCCAAACCCCGCACCAATGTTATTGAATTCATCGTGCGCTCCGTGCAGAACGATCTGCTTTACTGAGTCCGGCTGGTCGAGTTCAATCTCAACCCACTTCAGCGTGTCTTGCTTTGATTCAACTTTACTGTGATAGCCAAATTCCGGTTTCTTACTTTCATCCTTTAACGCACTAATCTTTTCCCGCAATTTCACTAACGCCGAACCCCCAGATCGATTGAGCTGCTCGTCTAATTTAGCCAGTGACTTTTCTGATTTTGAAATCTTATTTTTAAGCGCCTTGCGTTGCTTCTCAACCTGTGGATCGACAGCGTAAACGCGATCAGCTCGATCCACGGCCGCAAAAATCGCCTGTAGTCTGTAGTAGTGTTCCTGTGTGATCGGGTCAAATTTATGGTCGTGGCAGCGGGCACACTGCACCGTCAAGCTGCAAAATGAATTGAATGTATTTGACACCATATCATCACGATCAAGGTTCCGAGCAACCCGGCCGTCCAACTTAGATTCGGGCACCTCAACATGCCCGATGAAATCCCAGGGCCCGGCGGCGATAAACCCAAGTCCCAGGATGCCATCCTCAGTCCCGGGAAAGAGGGCATCGCCCGCAATTTGCTCCTGCACGAATCGCCGGTATGGTTTGTCCTCATTAAATGAACGAATTACATAGTCTCGATACGGCCATGCGTTAGGCCGTAATTTATCTTTGTCATAACCACAAGTATCTGCATATTTCACAACGTCCAGCCAGTGTCGCGCCCATCGCTCACCATAACGAGGAGAAGCAAGCAATCGTTCAACCAATCGCTCGTAAGCATCTTCTGAATCATCTTGCTCAAACGCCTTAACTTCTGCGATCGTCGGTGGCAGACCCGTCAGGTCATAGCTGAGTCTGCGAATCAAGGTCCGACGATTCGCTTCTTCCGATGGAGCAAGTTTTTTACGTTCTAGAGCCTCTAACACAAACGCGTCTACAGGAGTTCGAATCCAATGACGATTCGGAGAATCGACTAAACCGGGAACAGCCGGTTTGACAAGCGATTGAAAAGACCACCAATCATAATCAAGCGGCCGTGCGACCTTGGCATCGTACGTTAACTCGTAGCCATCGGGCCACTGAGCTCCGGAATCAATCCAAACTCGAATTGATTCAATCTGGTCTTCGGTAAGCGGTGAACCATTCTTTGGCATCTCAGCGCGATGGTTACCCTGAGGCGATATCAGCTCAAACAGATGACTATTTTCAGAATCGCCTTTTTCGACGTAACCATCCTCAAAAAAGCTGGTTGCATTCTCAAGAGAAAAATCTCCCTTGCTCAAATCAGAGCGGTGGCACTCCAGGCACCTCGCTTGAAATACTGGAACTACACGTTCCAAAAAAACATCGTCCTCTAGACCGTAGCAGCTTGCTACCCCGCAGCTCCCAAGGAGAACCACAGCCATTAAAATTTGTAATCGCAATCTAGCCATCATCCTTCAATCGCCACACTTTTATTAATTATTTCTCTATCAGGATAACCGATAACATAAAACGCGTCCGGAGAATCCGAAAAAGAGCGAGGGTTTTCCGAGAAGACTGGCTCACCATTTGTAAACCATGCCACGAAGTGCCAAAATTGGATCTTCGGGTAAAGGACTTCAGCGTCAGGTCATCCGCTAAGGCGGATTTCTCTCCATTTCATTAATAAAAATCGATTCCGGATGCCATGTCACCATCTCCCCAAGTCGACGTCCAATCGATTCACGACCAGATCCCTCAAGTCGCCAATAAAATCAAATCGCTGGTTCAAAAGACTCCGCTACTTCATTCTCCATTCTACAGCGATCGAACTGGAGCCAACGTTTTTTTCAAATTCGAAAACCTTCAAACGACAGGTTCGTTCAAACTCCGTGGAGCTTCGGCAAAGTTGATCGGTCTATCCAAGGACGCACTCGCCAACGGCATTGTAACGGCCTCCACGGGGAATCATGGAAAAGCCGTTGCCTTTGCGGCTCAATCGCTTGGCGTGACCCCCACGATTTACGCACCAACAGGAACGGATCCAGTCAAAACAGCAGCAATCAACCAATTGGGCGGTCAGGTAATTTTTGCTGGCTCGGATTGCGTTGACACCGAGTTAATTGCTATTGAACATGCAGTAAAACACAACACAACTTACGTGGCACCCTACAACGACTTGGACGTCATCGCCGGACAAGGCACTCTTGGCCTCGAAATCTCAGAACAGTTAGAAACAATCGATGCCGTTTTTGTATCAATCGGAGGCGGTGGACTCGCTGCTGGGATCGGTGCTTTCCTCAAAATAGAGATTCCAGATTGCAAAATCATTGGATGCTCGCCTGAGAATTCCTGCGTCTTGATTAAGTCACTACAAGCAGGAAAACTGCAGCCTTTTCCATCAACCAAAACTCTATCCGACGGCACTGCGGGCGGGGTTGAACCGGGTTCAATCACATTCCCGTTGTGCCAAACCATCGTTGACGAATGTTACACCGTATCGGAATCGGAAATCAAAGCTGAGTTAATCCGATTCATGAAGAACGAAAAATCCAAAATCGAAGGGGCTGCCGCAGTTGCGATCGCTGGACTCCAGAAGTCCTCACAAAAATTCAAAGGCAAAAACGTAGTGATCCTGCTTTGTGGTGGAAATATCAGCACTGAAACTCTTAATACGATTGGGTTGCATTAAATAAGAGCTGACTACCGGGGTTCCCATGCTGGCGAAATGGCCGGGGCGAATTAAACCGGGGTAAAATCCCCGACTAGAAAACTAGTGCTTAGGTCGGCAATTCAAATCCTTTGCGGTATTCGTAATGCAACAACTCATTAGCCGGATCATTGCCGACGAACCGCTCATTCCTCGAATCCCACTCGAGCCGTGACTTAGTTGCCAATGAGATATTGGCAAGGTGTGCGAATGTGGTCGAGCGATGCCCCTCTTCCATTGGGCAATGCGTTTGGTTTCTCGACTTTACGCAATCTAAGAAATTTCTCGCGTGGTTCGCAGTCGCCACACCATTAGGCTCGTTTAGCATAAATTCAGAGTCCTTCCCCCTGACTCCCTTTACCTGAAACTGCCCCGGTTTCTCTGCGATGACCTTGTAACCCGTTGACGAAGAATAAGCGGTACCCTGTGTACCTCGAAATTCAATCTCTCCATAAGCCAACGCCGGATTACTGGTGGCTTCATATTGTCCAAATGTAAGCAGCGAACCTCCACGCATCTCAAATACAGCTTCGGCGGTATCCGGGATCGTACGGTCATCATCAATCGCAAAATTCCCACCAATTGCCGCCACCGATGCCGGAGCTGACTCCCCGAGCATCCAGCGAATCGTGTCAAAATAATGAACACCCCAGTTCCCCATCTGGGAAGAAAACCGCTGCCACCAGCGAAATTTATAGGGGGCAATATTCTCTTGATAAGCCTGCTTGGGACGGGGGCCAAGCCATAGATCCCAGTTCAGATCGGCGGGGGGATTTTGATGCGGCAGCCGCCCAATGCCATCTGGGTACATGTTATTCAATCGATAGGCCCTCGAAACAGTAATCTTCCCCAATTGATCTGACTTCATCAAATCCGATAGATTCCGATAAAGCTTCATTGAGCGGCGATGCAACCCAACTTGGGAAATGCGGTTGTATCGCTGCGCCGCCTCAACCATCTGCCGCCCCTCATGAATCGTCACGCTCAACGGTTTTTCAACGTAAACGTCCTTTCCTGCAGACATAGCAGTAATTGCCTGAATCGCATGCCAGTGGTCAGGCGTCGCTATGACAATGGCATCGATGTCCTTTCGATCCAATAGCTCACGATAGTCTTCGACTGCAACCAGGTTTGCCCCGAAATTCTGTTGGGCTCGTTCGCGATAGGGCTGGTAGACATCGGCAACTCCAATGAATTCACAGTCGTCCTGAGTTGCAAACGCCTTCATCAACTGAGAACCACGATTACCGACGCCGACGAATCCAACGCGAACTTTTTCAAAGGGTGGAACAGCAGAGACTGCCGAAGGCATTGAAACCGCAACCGCAGATGCAGCACCAGCTTTGGCAAATTCACGGCGAGACAAAGAACGACTCATGAAAAATTCTCCCGGAAACAAATGGGGGGAAAGCAACAAACCCAATTCCGTTATGATAACGCAGTTCCGATTAAGAATAAAAACAATTCCTACCCACAAACGAAATCAATCAATTTTCAAACACAAATACTCTTAACGCTTTTGTACCATCGGAGGCGAGCATCCAGAAACCCAAGCACCTCGGCTAAGTGATCAAGGCCACACGCATCGATTCGTCAATCGAGATGGAGCGGACGCTAGAAATTAGAGCGGAAAGAATAGAATACCGCGACTAACAGCCTCTTGCCCCGATTGGGCAACTAAACCTGTTCGCGAAGCGTGAACCAGCTCATCACAGCCAAGAGCAGCGAGCAAACGACAAACACAATGTCGATATACATATTTGCAAACTTGAACGGCGCAACCTGTTGCATTCCGGAGAATCCCAGAACTAAGTCGGCAAGGAATAAAGCGAAAACGATGATAGCGATCGTTAGCGCGGCGATACAAAGCCCCTTCTGCACAGAAGTTATCCTCAAAATTGCGTTCGCGAGTCGGACTTGCCAAAGACAGCAATCCGATCATCGCCAAAAATAAACAGCCCAGTTCGGATAGAACCAGAATGCCCGTTACTAATATTAGACTCTACGTTAGTATAATTGGCCTTTGGGTGGTGTCACGACGGCATATCAAAGAGAATGCGATGAACCTGCTTTCAGGTATCGACGATTCCGGTTATCACGCGTAGTCCTTCCGCAGAAGGTGGGCTTGTAGCACTTTTTCCAGTGTTTCGGCATGAGCATTAAACCGGCATTCAGTCACAAACCCGTTTCAACGCCGTCGTAGGCTTGATTATATGGATTGAACCACTAACAAACCAACCTCTTTCCCAAAAAATCTTTCCTTGTAGCCACGAAAAATGGCTTTTTTGAATTCCAACCCGCCGATATCTCGTCCCTACTCCGTTTTCAATGCTCTTATTAGGTACACTAAGTAGCATCAAAAGAACCCAACTCTGGCTTTCTCGCGGAAACATCCAACAGGACAATTCTCTAATGAAGACCGCCGTTTATACCGGCTCGTTCGATCCGATCACTCTTGGACACCTTAACGTTATCGAACGAAGCAGTCGACTCGTGGACCAATTAGTGATAGGAATTGGTGTCAATATTGAGAAAACTGGTCTATTTAAGTCGGATGAAAGACTGGACCTCGTCCACCGGGTGACTGCCCATTTGAACAACGTCCAAGTCGAAACGTTCGAAGGTCTTGCGGTCAACTTTGTTAAAAAGTG
>JAPOIJ010000245.1 GCA_029979005.1 Planctomycetota bacterium
AGTAACCGACAATGCCAGCATGGCAGCTATGTATTTGATCAAACCATTTGATCAAACCATTTGATCAAACCATTTGATCAAACCATTTGATCAAACCATTTGATCAAACCATTTCATCAACCCAAAAGGCAATCCTACTGCTGAACCGCGACGTTAAGAGAATAGAAAATTCCGCCTGATTGCACTCCCAAACGGGCACTAACGCGGTTTCGACGGGAGAACAAATGCTTCACTAATTTCATCTCCCTCAGGACCCACCTTGACCGGTTGAAATCCAAAATCACTGGATTCAGAAACTAACTCTTCGTCGCTGGTAAGAATCGTTTGCTCGATCAGTGCAGTCACGTCCATCAAGTCAACCAGCAATTGTTGGTGAGAATACCCAGACTCATTGGGGCCATAAACTTCGACCCGGCCAAAAACGCGACCTTCGGATACCAGTGGAATCTGAGAATACCACTGTTGATTTTCCGCCCGGTTGGCATCTGAACGACGAAGCGTTGCATGAAACGATTCGTGCAACCAAGGAGCATTCAGATCCAGTGTAATCTCATTCAAACATTTGCTGTCTGCAAATACACACAACATTTTCCAAACATCCTGCCAGTCCCGACTTCCCTGAACGTGGACTGAAGATTGTTGATAATTCAATCCATTGGCCGATGGCATTTTAAGGAACGATTTCGCGATCGAAGAAGCGCGACGAGAAATCAATTGATATTCTGCGACACCAAAAATTTTACTAGCGATCATCACGACCACCACAATAAAAATCGATGCCAACGCGTATGCGGGTTGCTGGGTCACCAAACTCAAAACTGCTCCCGCCGCTGTTGTCGTGCACAACAACGCAACCCACAGCAAACTTATTCTCGGGCTGTAACCCCGCTTCATCAATGAATGGTGCAGATGCCCACGATCAACTTCAAAGATACTTCTCCCCATCAAACGCCGACGAATAACGGCGGCTGCCGAATCAATAAAGGGTATCGCCAACAAGGCGACCGGGGCAAAAAAAGCGATTGCCGAGTTTTGTTTGAAAGTACACCGTATCGCTAAGGCGCTCAGAACGAAACCTATCAACATACTGCCGGCATCGCCAAGATAAACCTTGGCAGGTGGAAAATTAAATCGCAGAAAACCAATCAACGCTCCTGCCATCGAAGCCGAAATCAGTGCGGTCAACCATTGCTCCTGGTAAATCGCCATCAAACTCAAAGCCAGACTCATCACGACTCCGACGGTTCCAGCAATACCATCGGCGCCGTCGAGCAAATTAACTGAGTTGATTGCCGCCAAGACCCAGGCGTAAACAAAAAACACTGAGAAGATCCCAAATTCAATTTTGAATCCGGCAATCGTTACTTCGCTAAAATGATAACCAAAAATAATCAACGTGGTCACAGCGAGCGCCTGGCCGACTAGTTTCTGCCTGCCACGCAATTGAAATCGATCGTCAAGCACTCCAACCCCGACGAGAATCAAACTACCGGCCAACAGCCCAATTAGTCCAACATAATCACTCTCTCTAATCACTAGCTGAAATGAATCCACCTCAAACGGCAGACGATTCATCAGCTCTTCCATCAATTGTCCCAACAGGATTTGACACTCGTTACCTCCATACACAGCCAGAGGTGTGGCTAAAATCATCGTCAGTAATACCGCCACACCACCGACCATTGGGATTGCAGAGCTGTGTAACTTTCGTTGTCGATCCGGGCGGTCAACGATATTCCATCGCTGCGCAACCGTAGCGAGTCGCGGCACCAAAAGCATGGCTCCGAAAATGGAAACGACAAATGCGAAAATGACCGACAGCATCTACTGACTTATCCGAATAAACAAAAATACGTGAATTTCGAATCTCCCCAAACTAATCCGATTTTTCGTTTGCTAAGATTTCCGACTCAATCTCATCCACTAGTCTATCATAACCAGCTTTTTTGGGGCCGCGTTTTTTTAGCACTTTAGCCAGCACCAAAGCATCATCCAATCGCCCCAACCCCTTCAAAAGCAGGGTGATTTCATATTTGACAGCAAGGTCGTTTGGATCGCGTCTTCCCGCCGTTTCATACGCTTCCAATGCCAACTCCAGTTCACCCTGTTTCGCTCGAATTTGGCCGAGCAAGATATTATCCTCACGTTTGGGATATTGAATTTCTAAAACGACACTTGCTGCCCGCTTTAAAAAAGCTGCTTTTTGAGGTGAATCTTCAACCATGTATTGATCGACATAGTCAAGAATCATCTGGCCGTCATCAGGAATAATCTCCAGTATTTTCTCATCCGACACAGCGACGATATTCCGACTGGTTCGTCCGGTTAAGATTTTCATTAATTTTTGATAACCGAGCGGATCCAATTTTAAATACTGGTTCAAGTGGCTTATCGAACCTGAAACCAACCCGGACTGAAGATAGTAAATTCCCGCAACTCTTTGAAACGCAGGATTACCAGGCGCTAAACTCAACGCTCGCTCCATATCGATATCCCCCGAACGAGCATCTCCTATCACCCCTTTTATTTCCGCTATCCGAAGGTGGACCAAGGGTTGGATTGGCGAGGATTCTCGACTGTGTCTGAAATAGGTCAGCGCCCACGGTAAATCTTCGCTAATAGCGGGCTGATTTAAGAATTTCACCAGATCGTACCGCGACTCGATGCGTTGAAAATAACAAGCCGTCTCATGAACCCTTTGGATATGAGTCAAGTTCCACAGGTTCTCTGAAAATTGAGCTTGCCGTTCTGAGTCCATCAACGCAAAGGCATCTCGGAACTCAGCAGAATCCGTCATCGAATCGTATAGCTGCAAGCGAGATCGGTGCATCCACAGGTCGCCGAGATAATTCATGCACTCGGCAGTGGGGGTTCGCTGTATCAATCGAGTGAGCGAGGCAATGCGATCGGTGGTCTTTTCAAGATCCATGTTCTCGCGATTCAAACGACTGATCCGCGGTCTCATGTACTGATCAAGTTGAGCTCGTCTATATAAATCCAATGCAACCATCGTTGAGGCAGCAAATAGAATCAACACCATAAACTGCACTATATAATTTGGGCATTGAAACTGTAATAAAGATGATTTTTTCAGTCGACCACTTAACGCATGAGCTTGGTAGGCTAAAAACCCCACCAGAACCGCAAGCAACAGCATGTTGGATGCGATATACAAACCAAAATCAAAACAAGATACGACGGCCTGTGAAAAAATCACAAACACTCCCATTGTCCCAACACCAATCGTGGTTGGTGACGCGCCTTCGCGCAGAGTAAACAAGGCATTTTGATAAACCAGCAACCAGGCCGCGAGAAACAAAACCAATCCGATCCAACCGGCTTCAACCAAGGCTTGAAAATACTGATTTTCGGCATAAACAAATACCCCCAGTTCACGCCCACTCCGATAAAGCCGATGAACGTTTCGGTATGAACCCAAGCCTGATCCAGCCAATCCCATTTCGGCGACTGCGGGCCAAGTATCTTTCCAATTTTGAATACGCGCATCCGAACTCTCGATGGTTGTCGTATCCATACTGTCGAAGCGAGCAATGAGTTCGTCGCTGAATCCAATCCAGCCAAACAGCAGGACTGAAATAACAAACACGGGTGCCAACACAATGCCAAAATTCTTGGGCTGGCGTGTTACACCAAAAACAAGAACCGTACCAATGCCTGCGACCAACAAGCCAATGACACCGCCTCGGGAAAGGGTTGACGGAATTGCAGCGGCAATCATTACCAACATAAAAAGAACCGCTAACTTGGTTGCAGTTAAATCTCGCAGCACTTCCAAGAGTTGAAACTTCAGACGACGCCAAACAGGCATATCTCGCCCTAGAATTGGACGCGGGCCATCGGATGCATTTCGCGACATCACGATCACAAACAGACCGATACAACATCCGAGGCACATCAGCAAATACCCCGCCGCATTGTTTCGATTTACGAATGGACCGAATGGTGCGCCTTTAAAAATTTCATGGAACCAAAACATTTTTCCGTTATCGGTCAACTTGTGAATGATGCCGAAAAAACTTATTGCGAATCCGTTGATTGACACGGCCGACAACAACAGGACAACATCCCGCTTGGCACGAAAATAACGGGCTCCCATGAGTAGCGCGGACAAGGCAATCAACAGTAACCTGACCTGTCCCCAAGTCGCCTCTCGATCAAGAGAAACGGAAACGCTCGATTGTGGATCACCCGAGTAGTCTTGGTAGATTTCAACCTGCCTGCCTAATACGACATCCGCCACGGGACTGGGCAATGACCAGATTTGAAATAGCCCCACCCCAATACCGAGAAATACCAACACAGAAATATAGGGGAAAACTTGTGAGTTTCTTCGGTTGAGGGCTGTCTCAAACCACCAAAATGCCATGCCCACCATCAGCGCCAGCGTAATCGCGCATTGAGCCCAGTTTTCAACACTTGCAAAAAACCAGGGCGAAAGGACGACTGCCAGAATCAATGCCAAACGTCCGGGCCACTCAAACAACTCGGATGTGGATAGACGTTTCTTTTTTTCTCCACCCCCACCCCCAAAAGACGTCGAATTCTCAAACGTCTCTTGCAGACTTGGAATGTTGGACTGATTCATTGCGTTGGAATCGAATAAGCATGATGAGAAGTTCGAATTCAAGGTCAATCGAATGTCGGCCTTGAGGATGCATCGACTCGGTCAACTGGCGTCGACGTCACGACCCTTTCGATTATAGATAGGCCGAGAAATCAATAACAGAAAGCAAATTCGAATAATCTGCAAAAACTACCAACCCCGTGATAAGTATGCGGGATGAAAGAGACCTTACCCCCGAATTCGTATTGCAACCCAGTGGGGATAAAGGAATTCCTAAAATCGTGGCAGTTCGATCGTGGCAGTTCGCAATCGAATCGATGAGCTTGCGGGTGCGGAACAAACTAAATGACCCCTACAATCCGAACGGGATCTCAACGAGGTTGGTTCCCCATCAAGAACTTTAGTTTCTGGCAAGTTGACCGCTCTGTTTGCGCAGCGCCAAACAATTGAAGCACAATCAAAACTCAAACTTAGGCGCGAGGATCAAGAGAATTGGTGTAAAG
>JAPOIJ010000009.1 GCA_029979005.1 Planctomycetota bacterium
CGCACCAAGTCGTCATGGGCCTCCGCGTAGCTGGCGACAGGGTGACGAGACAGAATTATCGCTTGTCTTGGTTTTTCAAAATAATTACGCGGTTTCCAACCTGCTGGCTTTTCAACAAGGGTTAAAATGTAGTCGGGACGACTGAGAGAAAAGCGATTCACAGAAGACATGCTAATTCTTACCAATTCGGAGTTTCAGAAGCAGAACACTACCAATTAGACTGAAATTCCAAGTCTAAATTAACTACGTTCTCAACCCGTCCGTTGGCGTGACCGATTTGCCGCGGATCAGGTTGTGATCCTTGGGAGTTACTTGGCAACCGATACTACTCCGCCCCCTTGAGTGCCTCTAACTGGACGCGAATCTTTTCGGCTTCAGCGGTCTTTTCGTCGCTTTTTATGCGACTAGACTTCGAAAGCTGGAACGCTTCTTCCAGGAGTTGCTGATATCTCTTTTCGAGCTTCTTGGTTTTGTTACCTAATCCAAACATGGGTTATTCCTACGGGATCAAATTTCGGGTGAAATACGGTTGGGGGCGTCATTGCTGTACCTCACTTGAGGCGAATCAATGTCTCATTTTTCCGCAAAATATTTGGAGTCCACGGAGGATCGTATCCAGCAAACTCCGTCTGGTCTTCTCTTTCCCAGCCGTTCTTCTCGATCCAGTTTATGAGCTTTGATTCACTCTCAGCTTGTGAGCGTTCGTTCAGGCGGCCATTGAACTGCATCACAGCGTACTTGCCGGCAGGCCTCTTTTCGATATCAACTCCCGCCCCTGTTGGTTTGGGAATTGCTGATTCTGCTACCTTTCTGGGAATGACAAAGCCCATCGTGCCGTTAGAACTGGCGGGGTTCGACTCCATAAAAACGGGAGTCGTCATTTTAACTTTTTGGCCAACGTCGTTGCCGCC
Source organism: Planctomycetota bacterium (assembly GCA_029979005.1). Taxonomy (GTDB): domain Bacteria; phylum Planctomycetota; class Planctomycetia; order Pirellulales; family Pirellulaceae; genus Mariniblastus. Next base: position 912 of record JAPOIJ010000009.1, read on the forward strand.
GCTGATGTACTGAAAGAGACGACCAAAGCTGCCATCATTTCCATTTGAATTTAACGCCATGTCAGTCGTAACGAGCATGATCTCTGGGTAATTTCGTAATTCGAATGGACCATCTGAATCGATTACTTGATAGGCAGCCGTCTCATAGTTTCCTCTTGCGGTCAGTTTCCATCCAACAAAAAGAAACACAAAGATTGCGATTACTGTTAGCCAAATGGTCATTTTGGTGCCAGACATAATGCTTATCTGAAAGTTATCTGAAGGCTAAATAAACTCAATAAGTAAACCGGTAACGCGGAGGCATTCGCGATAGTCTTGGACAAATCCATTAGTTGCTCGGGAAGAGCATGGCAACCCAATCTCCAAATCCTCCGGGGAGCGTGGGAATAACTGCGAAAAAAACGCCTTAGCAACGTTTGATTTCGATTAGTCTCAGGGTAATCGTAGATTTTTGGACTTGCTATCGAGTTTTGGGATGCGTAGAGCCTGACAAGATGTATTGTCAATTGACAACTTACAAACGAGAAAGGCGCACACGAGAGTTTCAGCCGAGCCATTCGAATTGTTCAACTCAAAAGGACGACTGAGTGATGTCGCGAAATCTGCCGACGGCAGATGGTTTGATTAGCGTCAGCCGCTTCCGGAAGAACAACGCCGGCGATAGGCGTTGGCCGCTGCCTGTTGTTGCGATCGTATGATTGCATTCTGGCGATTGATTTGTACCTGCCGCCACTGTTGATACTCAGATTTTATTTTGGAAACGTTTTCTTGTGCGGAATATGCATCTGTTTCTCTCGAAAAGATTTTCCATTGGCAACGGTTGTCGGTTTGATCAAGAAACTCAACAACTCGCCGAGCCACATCTTCTTCGCCTTGAAAAGCATCAAAATTTGCTTGGTTTCCAACGACGCCACCGACGACAAACCAGTCGTTGCTCGTACCCTCGTTTCCATCTCGCAGTTTAAGATTACGGATCCCGCTAAGGACAGATTCGTACTTTTGCTGTTGTTTTGAATCTTCAAAAATGGGGGATGATGAATTGATTGATACCGAGGCCTGAAGGTTTGAAGAACTCAAACGGGGCGTTCGGAGAATAGCCGGATTTGAAAATTGTTGCGGTTGTTTTGCCGTGAAACCGATGTCGGGCGCCGTCAAGTTGCTTGACTGCTGGCGGGACACGTTGTCCGGTTTGGGAACTGAAACCGATGTTTTGGAATCGGTTTTACTGACTTCCACATCTGCAAAACTCTGGTTGCAGGCCATTGAAACTACCAGCAAACAGAATAAACCAACTTTCGAATTGTAGAGCATGCCATTGTCTCCCAAGAAAGCTAATACGTGCCGCCTATGTTAGAGGAATATCGCCCTCAAAACAACAAAAATCAAACGAAAACAGCTTAAATGTCCGCTGTGATGCCACTGGGCGAAGTCATGGTGGTAATTTCAGGTTTGGGCAATTTTTTAGCGAGAAAAACCGATTGTCAATCACATCGGCGTTGTTGTGCTGGCACAATTAAGGAAGGAATTGCCCCCCGAGTCTCCCCCCATCAGGGGTGTGGATGAAGTGTGGGAATTTGAATTTCACTTGTTCCGGGTCTGGGTTAATTTGGGAAAGCAGTTGAATAGACTGGTAACGTGCGAGCATTTAATCGTTTCTTTTTGGGAAGCGATTGATACAGATACTTAGTGTTACAGAGTTAGTGTTACAGAGACAGGCTTCAAATTCGCAATCTAGCATTGTGGCTTTCAAACGGAAGTAAGTTGGCCGAGGGTATCTTATCGGTGGGATGGAACCTCAGGAGAAAACCAGATTGCCAAAACAGAAAATGTTATTGGCAATCAAGTCCAGCTCGCGGTTGTTGGTTCGCTCTCAAGGTTTCGATGCCCCTAAAAATGTGATAGCCTGCAAACCCGGGGCGAGAATTAGCCAATGCGTTCTAATTTTCTAGGATGCAAGAAAATACATGGAGAGAATAATGTCAGAAGCCAACAATCCTTTTCAAGAGTTTTGCACTAACGCTTGGTTCTTAATTTTATTGAGAGGGATCGGACTCGTTGTTTTAGGGGGCCTATTTATTTTTAAACCGGGTATTGTTGGCATTGTGTTGGTACAGTTCCTGGGAGCATATTTTATTGTTGATGGTCTGTTCAGTACGGCCAAAGCAGTTCTTGGCCGAAAGTACATGCCGGGATGGGGGTGTGGATTGATCATGGGCCTGTTGGAAATTGTTACTGGAGCCTTCGTTTTCGCTCACCCGCTTGCTGGTGCGGTGATTACAGTAAAGGTTTTGGCTTATCTTGTAGCCTTCATGGCCATTTCGTTTGGTGCCTTGGGGATTTACACCGGTTTGCAAGTTCGCAAAGAACTAAACGGAGAATGGGCGATGATTGTCGGCGGATGTCTAGCCCTAATTGTTGGCCTGATTTTGATCATGGATCCACTGGGAACCGCGAAAGTGTATGTAATGGTGCTGGGCGGTTTATCTTTGTTGGGTGGAGTCATACAAATTTTTGCAGCCTTTCAAATTCGAAGGATTGGAAAGGTTGGGCTTGAAGCGGTCATCGACGAAAGTCGTTAACAACGACTCGGGTTAATCAAAATAGCTGATTCGCTGGCAAAGTTCTGCACGCAATTTGACGCAGAGCTTGGGTAAGTCTTAAGTGCAGAAATTTGATCAAGTACAGGATGTTGAAATGCGACTGCCAAGATTAAGAATAGGTGGGTTTCAAGCAGCAATCTTGACTGCGTTTGGTCTTCTTTTGATCGTGAGTTGTCGCAAGACAATTGAGAATCGTTCTGTAGAGAAACCGGTGGTTGAATCTTTAAAGCCGGCGGCACAGTCTTTACTTTGGGCGACCGCCAATACGGCCTCAGAAGACCGATCGGGGGAGTCTGGTTTTCTATTACTAGACCGCGGTGATCAGGCACTTGCCTGGCGGACGCGGTTGGCTGATGCGGCGGAGTCAAGTATCGACGCCCAGTATTTTTTATGGAAAGACGATGACGCTGGGAAGGTAATGATGCAGCGGCTAATTGCGGCGGCGAACCGTGGCGTGCGTGTGAGAGTACTGGTTGATGATTCGATGACGGAATCGAATCCACGTTATTTAGCGACGTTTGGAGCTCATCCCAATGTTGCGGTTCGTCTTTACAAGCCATTCGGCCCCAAAGGTAAGTCATTGGTGATGCGATGGCTGGACTACGCTTCAGATTTGAAGATTCTCAATCGCCGCATGCATAACAAGCTATTCGTCGTGGATGGAAGTTATGCGATTGTCGGTGGCCGAAACATTGGCAATGAATACTTTGAGTACATCGGATCGTTTTGCTTTCGATGTCGGGACTTAATGGCGGTCGGTCCCGTGGTAGATTCTACCGCAGTCGGGTTTGATCAATATTGGAATAGTGAATGGACCGTTCCAATCGAGGATGTCATTTCATCGGTTCCAAATTCTGAAGAGTCTCGTGAGTCCTGGGACAATTTAGTAGAGTTTGCGGCGGAAGAAGATCACTATCCGACGGGTTTTTTTGATCTCCCTGCAGATTTTCAGACGGCGTGGAATTCAGTAAAAAAACAGTTGTATTGGGGAAATGCGAGATTACTGATTGACGCAGTTCCACCCAGCCAAGGGCAGCCAGAAGATCGACTGGGTTTCGATCAAACGGGAAAAACACTCTTGAAGATCATGAGCCAATCGGCAAGCGAAGTTTATATTCAAAGCGCGTATTTGATTTTGCTTGAAGGCGGAATGGATGCATTGCGGTCTGCAGAACAGAGGGGGGTGAAGGTCGTGCTGTCGACCAATTCGATGGCATCTGATAATCATCTATCCGCGTTTGTCGGCTATCGAAAGCAGCGAAAAGAGATGATAGAAACCGGGGCTGCACTTTTCGAGATGCGTCCCGACGATCGATCGGAAGAGTCGTTATTTAGTCCAGAGCTTTTGGAGAAATACGATACAAAATTTGGATTACACGCCAAAACGATGGTGTTTGACGGCCGACATACGTTCGTTGGATCGTTTAATGTTGATCCTCGTTCGGTCAATTTAAATACGGAAATGGGGCTGCTGATTGACAGTCGTGAACTGGCGGCAGCGGTCGCGGCGAGTATCAAGAACGATGTTGCCCCCGGCAACAGTTGGCAGTTGGAATTAACGGCCGATGGAGAGATCAACTGGGTGACTCGTCGAGACGGTAAGATAACAGAAGATTTAACAGTGGAACCAATGACGAGTGCGGCTCAACGAGCTGCCGCAGATTTATTGATGGTTGTTCCGGACAAGTCCCAGCTTTGATTTTTATTAAATCGAAAGGGCATGGTTTAAGGCGTGGATTATTGATCGCCGCCTACGCACGAAAGAGGGTTGAATATCGATGACAATAGCCCACCTGACGATGATTGGGATTGCTCTGCATTTGTTGGCAGAGGTGTGTTTGGTTCTTAGAGTCATGACGCGGGCTCATCGAGATCCGGCCTCGCGAATTGCCTGGGTGGCCGTCATCGTCTCGGTCCCCGGCTTGGGGATGGCTGCTTATCTTTTTTTTGGTGAAGTCAACATCGGTCATCGTCGGGTTGCTCGAATTCATAAAATTCTCTCAAAGATTCCTCCGTTCGCGGAAGTGGTTGCGGCCGATTCTGAAAATGCAGTCCCGGTAATTCCTGATCAATATGAGCACCTTTTCCATACTGGCGAGTCGATCAGCGGCTTTTCGCCTCTTGGTGGCAACACCGCTGAGTTGCTGAAAGATTCCAATGCTGTTATTGATGCAATGGTCGCCGATATCGATAAGGCGACCGACCATGTCCATGTCTTGTTTTATATCTGGCTTCCGGATAATAACGGTTTGCGAATGGTTGAAGCATTAATCCGCGCGGCGGAACGGGGAGTGACCTGTCGAGCGATCGTCGACGATCTTGGTTCCAGATCAATGATCCGCTCGGAGCATTGGGAGAGAATGGTTTCCGCTGGAGTGAATGTGGCAACGGCGTTACCGATTGGCAGTTTGTTGATTCGTCCACTTGTCGGGCGTTTGGATTTACGCAACCACCGTAAGATTGTCGTCATTGATGGTGAGATTACTTATTGTGGTAGTCAAAACTGCGCGGATGCCGAATTCTTGGTGAAAGCGAAATATGCGCCTTGGGTTGATGCGGTGCTCCGATTTGAAGGACCGATCGTGCGCCAAAACCAGCAGCTGTTTATTGGCGATTGGATGAGTAGCGTTGACGAAGATTTGACGCGATATTTGCGAGAGCCAGTGCCTGCTCCTAGCCCGGGTTTTTCAGCCCAGGTGATCGGCACAGGGCCAACCGCTCGCAACTCTGCGATGTCGGAAATGTTTGAGTCTTTGTTTTTCGCAGCTCGTCATGAACTGACAATAACCACGCCGTATTATGTCCCTGATTCATCGATTCAGAATGCGCTTTGTGCCGCTGCATGGCGGGGAGTAAAAACGAAGATTATTTTTCCAGCGAGAAACGATTCATTTATCGTTGCTGCGGCGAGTCGAAGTTACTACCAAGAATTGCTCGACGCAGGAGTGGAGATTTATGAGTACCAGGATGGCGTACTACACACCAAGTCGTTAACTCTGGATGGCGAGATTACTTTGATTGGTTCCGCCAATATGGACCGTCGGAGTTTTGAGCTCAATTACGAAAATAATATTCTGTTCTACGATCAGGAATTGACGCGGTGTGTCCGGCAACGGCAGCAGCAGTACCTTGAGAATTCTCATCAGGTGACCAAGGAAATGGTTGACGAGTGGTCCTTTTTGATTCGACTCTGGAATAATACCCTAGCGACCCTTGGGCCTATCCTCTAGATGTTTTTCAGCTCAAGGGATTTCGGTGGAGAATGAATTTTCCGATGCGTGACGATGAGAAGGGAATTCGTTACATTGGAGCGGCGGGCTTGCGAAGGCAGTCTTTATCGTGCGGCTGAAATTATCCTGCCACATGTTGAGTTTGCAAGGTGGAAGCCGTGCGTCACAAAACGTTTGTTAAATTGACTTTTTAGCTTTAAAGGAATTTCGCCATGAGCGAGCCGGTAACCGTTGCTGCGTTTAATAAAATATCAGAGGCAGAGTCTGCAGTTGGTCAATTGGTTGAGGGTGGAGTTCCGGCCGATGTGATTTCCATTTTGGCCAAAGATCTACAGTGCGAAAAACAGATTCACGGTTTTGTTACTGCTTGTGATGTCGCAAAAAAAACTGCGACGGGGACAGCGTGGATGGGCGGTTTGTTTGGTGTACTTGCCGGGGCTGCGTTAGTTTGGATACCGGGGGCTGGCCCTTTAGTCGTCGCTGGTTCTTTGACGTCCACTCTACTAGGCGGGGTCGAAGGCGCGGTTGCCGGAGCAGCGGCAGGTGGTGTGCTGGGTTGGCTTAGTGCGTTAGGAATTGAGAAAAAGCACATTCTCAAATATGAGGAGCACCTCAAGGCGGGAAGGTATTTAGTTGTGATCAATGCTGGAGTTGAAGAATTGAAAACAGCGGATTCAATCTTAAGCGAATCCGATCATGCTGAACTGCACTTGAGTAATGCGGCTTGAAACCTGGTTCCAGCTGGAAATTCACGGCGCGATGCAAATGCCGATTAACTGGTTCCTTGAAGAACTGAGGATTTAATGTTCATTAACTGAAATCCATTTTTCATAATCGTTTTTCCGTCTACCCGGACAACCGCAGAAAAGTCAAACACCTGGCTAACTTGCTCGTTTAGGGAGACGGTGGTAGTTAATACATCCCCCGGCCTCGCGAATCCTTTGTATCTGGCGTGATTAGTTTTTACGAGAACACCTAGTGCATACTCGTTAAAAAATGGATCTTCGGTATTGAATTCTTCCATGGGATTGTAGTGCGAAGCTATTAAGATTCCGGCAGATTGCGTCGCCAGTTCATGCATCATTGCGCCAGGAAAAATGGGGGCGCCCGGGAAGTGCCCTTTGATAAATCCTTCTTTACCCGTGACGGTTCTTTGGGTGACTACTTCGGTTGGAGAAACCGAAACGACCTCGTCGACCAGCAAATAAGGGGGACGATGATGAAGGTAGCTTTTAACGTCTTCGAAATGGTGTTGATAATACTTCATGGATTTACCAATTGAATTTCCAAAATAATCACACTGACGGAACAGCCTGACGCATTTTTTGTGCAGAAGATTCGTCTAGAAAAAACTCAGACCTCCCGGTGGTTACTGCAAAATAGAACTAACGGATGCAGTAGAGTTTTTTCACACCGCGAATCAACAATGAACTTCCAGCCACCGCCGGTGTTGACCAGAATAAATCGTCGGCGATTTGGTTAGTTGCGACAATTTTCATGTTATCAGTTGCCTCGAGAACAACCGTCTTTCCTGTTTCATCCATCATGAAGACTCGATCACCAGCTGCCCACATGGAAGCAGCCATCGAGCCCAGGCTCGTTCTTTCTTTAAAGCTGACCGAACCGTCGTCCGTAGAATAGCAAGTCAGTTTTTGTCGGCTGGGGATATAGACGTTGCCATTGACTGCGACGGGTGAAGCGAGTCCCGGGCCAGCTTGCATCACCCTCCACTCCATTCCAGCCGTTTTTAGATCTGGAGAGAAAGCGTTGGTTCCCGACATTGAGTCATTGATGGCAACCAGAGGTCCGTTACTTCTTGGTCCGCTATTCCCAAAGTATATTTTTTGCTTATCCGCAGCAGGTGAGGCACTAAACGACATGCCAATGTCCGACATGCTCCAAAGTTCGTTGCCAGTTTTCGGGTCGTAAGATCGAACGAAGCCAGAGCCGCAGGCAATTAATTCATTTCGGTTTTTATTTTTCCAAAACAGTGGGGTGGACCAAGACGTTCGGCCCTCTCGCTCTTTTCGCCAGCGGATTTTCCCTGTGGCTCCGTCAAATGCCGTAATGAAAGATTTTTCATCGTTATCGCACTGGACAAATACGTTGCCGTCTCCGAGTGTAAGTGAACTCCCAGTACCGAAGCCATTACCTGTTGGATAAGCTCCAATCTCTTGACGCCAAACTTCGTTTCCGTCGAAATCAAAGGCAGTGATGATTCCTACGGCGGCGAAGTAAACGTAAACGCGTTTCCCATCAGTCGCGGGGGATTCCGTCGCGTAAGAGTTTGAACCGTGGATTGGAAACTCGGGTTGTTGTTCGACGATCGTCGATTCCCAAAGTTGTTTACCGTCCTCGAGGTTGAAAGACACAACTTTAAATTTAACTTTCGTGTCAGGTTTTTTAGGGCGCATGTCCCCTACCCCTTCCATAAAACTTACCGGAGGCTTTGCGCCAACGGCGGTTGTCAGGAAAATCTGGCCATTCGAGACAATCGGCGACGAAAGACCGCCACCCGGTAGATCGACGCTCCAGGCGACGTTCTCGCTTTCACTCCAGGTTTCCGGGAAATTAAGTTCACTCACCACTCCGTTGCCATCCGGTCCTCGAAACTGAGGCCAATCAGTGCCCTGTCCATCGACGCTCGCGTTGAATCCCAAGCTGAGCATGCACAAAAAAGTGAAGAATTTAGTTTTCATGAGGTTCTTTTCCGACAGAGTGAACGTTTTTATCTCGCTGATCCCGCAGAAATCTCTGGGAGATAACGTGTTAGCTAGGGGTTTTCAATTGAAGTCAGAAAACGTGAAAAAAACCGCCTGTTCATCGTTGCGATTTTGGGATTCCGGCTAGAGGATTAATTGAAGCCGGTGAGCAGCGGTTGGCGGAGATTTCTAAGCGAGTCACCCAGCTTAGAGTTCCGCGCTTTTAATTTGTTCGAACTCAGCCTTTGATACAAATTTTCCCTGCCAACTGTTACTAATCCAGCGATACCAAATGTAGACGTCTCCGTCATCGTCTTGATTGGCAGATAACTGATCCTGGGTAATTTCGTTCCCGACTTCCCATTGTAAGGTGTGGTAAGTTTTTTTCTTATGGAATTGGCTGAACTCGTCGTCTGATAAATGGGCTGGCTTTCCAATGCTGTGGACGGTCACAAACTTTGGCCGCCCGTTTTCAGCGGCGTCGAATTCGAATTGAAAAAACGCAGATGATAAATCAATCGAGTCTGAGTTTCGGCCGTCATCGACTTCGATGTAGGACTCCATCAATTGAGCTGCTTTAAGTGCAACCTTTTTGTGGAATTTTGGGAGCCGTTTTTTTTCTTTGATGTATTGGCTACCAAGTTTTAGATTTTTTTCACTGAGACATTCATTTGAAAGCGCCATGGAGACAACGCGATCGCGATGATGTACTGGCTTCTTTTGACAAAATTCGCATTTAGTCATCGGGCCTGACTTAGGCGATCCACACTGGAAACAGACGGCAATCACATAACTCTCCTGTTCACAGACAGTAAAATATTTTTTGCAAGATCGAGTCGATTATTTTATTTAGTAAGCGATTGGTTTGGCCAACGCTCGTGTGAGTTGGCTAAGCAAGTATTGGTAATCTAAATCAGCTCGTTGGCAGGGAATCCTGAACTGGTATCTATGTAGAGCTATAACTGTCCGGAAATACTGCAAAGGTTAGTCCGTGCCGTACACAAGACCTTAAAAGCTGAATTCTCATCATTCTCAGTATAGCGGTGATTTGAGACGATTGCTGTCCGAGTTGCCAAACTAATGGTTGATTAGTTGCGGGGATCCTTCGGAGAAGCCAATTGAATTGGTGATTCTTTGTTGTTATCGCTGTTTCTAAAAAATAAAACCCGAACCTCTGCATCGCCTGCTGAAGTTCGGGTTCAAATTGTTTGAAAATAATTGTGCCGCTATTCAATTACGAATTAACGTTCAATCGAGTAACAGAGGATCTTGTCATCTTCTCTCAAATAGAGCTGACCGCCAACGATGACCGGATGAGCCCAACTGGGGCGATCTCCGCTTCCAGGCACTTTGAAGTTTGCCACTTCTTGAAACGAGCTTGGATCCGCCTTGACCAGTGTCATGACGCCATTGCTATAGCGGACATAAACATGGCCATCCGCACCGACGACGCTTGCTGACTTTTTACCTGAGCCCCTTGATTTCCACTTGATTTCTCCAGTCATCAGATCGGCACAGAACGGAAGTCCTTTGTCGTCAGAATCACCATACAAATAATCGCCCATGAGGATGATACCGCCGTGCTTATTTGCAAGATTTGGATTGAGACCGTAGATTTCTTCAATCTTTACTTTTCCACCTGAGCCAGATTGCTTTAAAAGTGCGCCACCTCGCTTGTAACCGGCTGAAAAGAAAACGAGGTCATCCCGGACAATGGGTGTCGGAATGACCGCTGTTGTTTTGTCGATTGGATAAGACCAAAGCAGTTCACCATCCGAGGCACGAACACCGAGAGCGCCGCTGCCGGTGGTTTGGACATAGACCTTGGTTCCGCCAATATTTGCGATCACAACTGAAGCGTGCCCGGCGCCACGATCGCCATCGCGAACCGTAGACCATTTAAGCTTGCCCGTCTTTTTATCGAGTGCGACCATCGTATTTTCAGTGCCGCCAGGTGTGCAAATGAGGTGGTCGCCGTCGATCAGTACTGATTCGCTGTATCCCCAGCTATCCGCTTTTTTACCTTGAAACTCTTTCTTAAGGTCGATTTTCCAAAGTTCTTTACCATCGGTATGAAGGCAAATTAACTTTCCGAATGGCGTGATAACATAAACCCGATCACCGTCTACTGTTGGCGTGCTACGTGAACTCTGCCAATTGTCTGGTCCTTGGTTCCATGCTGGTCCCGTCTTTGTTCTCCAGATCCTTTTTCCAGTTTCACGGTCGAAACAGGACATGTACTCGTCTTTGTTTGACTCGGACGATAAGCCATCGCCCAGAGTGTAGAGTCGGTTGTCATCTACAGCAACACTTGCGTACCCACGACCACAGCCTTCGGCTTCCCAGACTAATTTCGGGCCTTGCGATGGCCAGTCCGCGAGGAGTCCGGTCTCCGGCGATACTCCGGTCCTTTCGGCTCCACGAAACGTTGGCCAGTTTGCCTGTTGTCCCGATGCTTGAGCCGAAACAAGTAAACACAGGATAGCTACTGGATACGATAGAAAAAAGCGAGTCTTCATCGGTTGGTTCCACGAAAAAGGTTAATGTGAATTCGAGAATTCAAACGGTTAAAAATTGGGTGTTTGTCTTGAGGCTAGTTAGTTTAGCAAATGGTAACGGGTGTGCGTTATACATACTTCAAAATCTTTTTCTCAGTACGGTAACGCCCTTAGACTTTCCGATTGCTCGTTAAGCCGCGTGCTGCGAAGAAAATGCGACGCAAACCCGCCGTTTTTAGAAAAACTGGGCCCAGACAGTTCTCGTTTAGTGGGATAACGCACCCAATCAGTGGTTAGAGCTTGGTTCTCAGAGTTTGGTTCTAAGACGCGTTAATCATGGCTTAACAAAAACATGATCCCGTGGGGGTTGGCATTAAGCCAAAGACGCGCGCCGTAAACTTGTTGATTCGTTTTATCGATGTACTCCATTTTTTCCTGAAGGTGCGCAATTGCCTCTGTCAATTCAGGACGCGTTGCGTGGAGTGGTTTCCCGACACTGTCATCAACGATTCCATCCTTTCCGTTGGAATGTAGAATGGTCTGGTACGTGTCGCAGGCAACGATAATATCGGTAGCGACAAAGCGTCGATTGAGCTGTTGTTTTAAAATGTGATCAAGATCGCATTCGATAATTACCACGCCGTAAAGATCTTCTTCTTGAGCGTCGAAAACGGGAACCCCAGCAAAGAGAGTCACATCTTTCTGCTCGCAAGTCGCTGCATCGTGCAAGGCACCACAGGCGAGGGAAGTGTAAACTTCGTCGGGGTCATTTTGCCCAACCCGCTGAATAAACTCACTCGCTGTACCCGCCCGTAAACGGCTTCTCGGAATTGAACGAATGTTAGAGTGGACGGTGCTATGCCTTTCTACGCGAACAAGTTCAGTGAATTCTTTACCGTCGATTCGACTGTAGACGATGCTGCGATAATCAGACTTTGCTCGTAATAACCCAGAAAAAATTGTGATCAATCGGTCTCGCCAAGCAATGGTGTCTTCCGGTGAATTGGCGCGAATCAATTCCTGGATCGGTGGCAGGTCTGCCATGAACCGGACGTTTGTTTCCAGATCCCTGACGGATGCTTGTGTGTTGGTTCTTAACTCTCGACCTTCCATCCGTATCGTCTCATATTCGGATTGGCGCTGCCCCTGATTGACCATCCAGCGTTCGACATCATTGGCTAGTTCAGAAGCGGTTTCGTGCCTAGCGAACCTCTTTAAGGCCATCGCTTTCATGCAGATTGCCTCCAGTTCCATTGGGATGTCTGGGCGAAGATCTCTTGGACGCGGCGACTCACTGTTTTGGATATCCTTTAAGACATCTTTAATTTTGAGCGGCGCTGAGGTTTTAGATTTTTTGGGTTCGTGGGGAGCGTAGCCAGTTAAGATCGCAAACAGAATAGCTCCGAGTCCGTAAATGTCTGCTTGATGCGAAACACTCTCGCCTGCTGCCTGCTCCGGCGACATGAAGAGTGGAGTTCCAATCACTTCGCCGGCTAAAGTCTCGGCCAAGGCTTCTCCTGAGAGTTCAACATCCCCCGATAATTCGCTGCTAAGATCACTGTCGTCCGCTACTTTGGCGAGTCCCCAATCGAGTACCATGACCTGCCCAAAATTATCAAGTCCGATGTTTTCCGGTTTTAGGTCGCGGTGGATAACGCCTCTCGAGTGTGCGTAGGCAATTGCCTGGCAGACTCCAAGAAATGCGGTCAGTAGTCGATGGAGAATTAGAGGGTCACACTTGCCCGCTTGGCAGCGATCGTGATATTCGGTGATCGCGTCGGCGAGCGTCCTTTTTCCAACAAATCGCATGGAATAAAAGGGCTCGCCAGTTTTCCGGTCGGTTCCATATTGATAAAGAGAGACGACGTTGGGATGCTCAAGTTGGCCCGTAATTTCAGCTTCCCGCTCGAATCGCTGCCACGCTTTGGGGGATTCCAAAGCATGCCTATTCATTTCTTTAATCGCGACGTTGCGATTTAGTTTTTCATCTCTTGCCAGCCAAACATTCCCGAGGCCGCCCTCGCCTAGTTTGCGAACGATTGTGTAGGGCGAAGAAGCCTCGCGTATATCCGGTAACTGATCTTCTGTTGGATTGGGCATATCGAACTGCTGCTCGGAGGTAGAGTCTTTACTATCGAGCAGTGTGGCGGCGAGATTAGAGTCTTGTTCCATGGCTCGTAAAATCGAATCGGACATCCTTTTTTTTGCATCCTGGCTTAATCCGGATTCACCATGACTTGAGTCCGTAGCCCCGCTATTTTCGGCAATGGACTTGTCGATGGTTTTTGCAAGTTCAGCGAATGCCTTGGCCGCTTCACTGTTGGAGAGATGGGATTCCAGTTGCGCGGACTCTGCTTCGCTGAGTTCGCCATCCATAGATTTGGAAAAAAGTTCGGTTGCTTTTTTATCATTCAGCATGGGTTGCTGCCTCTTTATTGCTATTCCATTGACGACCCACGCAATTGGCAAGCCCCAGTCTCGCTCGGTGCATACGTACCCAATAATTTGACGGAGTAATAGCAAGTTCCTTACAGATTTGATCTGAATTAAGTTCTTCCATTACGCTTAAAGTAAACACATCTGCCTGGCTTTGTGGCAAGTGAGTCAAGCATCCTCTTACGATGGCCCAAAGTTCGGTCGATTGAAGGTTGCGGTCGGGGCTGGTTGACCAGCTGGATGCACCTTTGTGGTAATTTCCATGTTGGTCAAACAAGTAATTGGAAGGATCGTGTTCTTCTGACTGGTCGTGTTGATGTTTGTTTCGTTTGCGGATGAAATCGATGATTTTTCGTTTAAGAATGCCTGTTAACCAAGCTTGCTGAGAGCCCTTTCCAGAATACTGTGAATAGTATTTGATTCCATTTAGGAAGGTCTCCTGCACGACCTCTTCTGCCGCACTTTCGTCGCGCAGCCGTTTAATCGCATAATTGAATAAAAAGTCGCCGTATTGCTCCACCCAAAATTCGGGGGTACTTTGTTCCGTGGGCACCAAGAATGTATCCTTTTTTTATTCGACCGAACTGGCTTAGTGATGTATCGAAGAGCAGTAAGCTAAGTCGAATGAGTTTTGACCTAAAGATGAGTGAGGTCGAATTTTATTTTTTGGGAACGACTTGATCCCCTTTTGGTTATAGCCGTGGTTTCAAGTTGAATCAACTGAGACGAGAGAATTGGAATGCCGCGCGAAGTGAAAGGTGTGCTGTAGCGGTGGGCATTCCGGCATTTTAAACACGATAAAAAATCGGCTGTGGTAATTGTATTCGAGCGAGTGAGACCTGACCCACGATTTGCCAGCGAAGTTGACGAGCCGCGTCAGAAAATTTACTGGCGAAGGGAATGTTTGGAGAGGGTTAACCTAGTTCAACGTCGGTGTCTTGGACGTTGTCATCAACTGGAACGGCTGGTTCCGCACCGTAGGTTTCAGTGATTTTTGCCGACAGCGCATCCATGTCGATGTTCAATAAATTTCTAAGCGTTTTTTGAATATGTTTAAATTTAACGGGCAGGTTTAGCATTGCGCGTTTTTCATTAAACCACTCTTGTCGCACAAGTTTATCGAGTTTTCCGGTCACGACCAGGATGGCGGGTACCTGAGCGGTGTAGCTTCCGCTAAGAAATTTTTCGAACCAACTGATTGCTTCCTTACCGAGTCCAGCGCTGCTGAAGATTACGCAATCGACCGGAGAGTCTTCTAAAGGATCGAGATCATTGAAGCGTTCGAGACCTCGCTCAGGGTTACCGGTGATTAATACCCGATAGCCAAGATCTTTCAGGCGATCCCGCAAGTTGTCTTGGACTTTGATATTTGATTCGATCAGTAAAACTGTTTTCCCACGTCCCTCTAAATTCTTGGTCATCAGTGAGGAGTAGGCTTGTGCTTCTTTTTCAGACAGTTCTTCGTCGTATCGTTTTAAATCTCCCGATTCAATTGCGGTGAGTACGGCTTCGATTTCACTGTGGGCAAGTGCGGCCGTTTGGACTCGTTTTTTGGGATCGAGATCCATCAGGCGGTTAATGAGGATTACGATTCGGTGAGGCAGGTTTGGCTCGTGCAAGGTTACCGGGGCAACTTCCTGAAAACGTCGGGGAGAAAGACGCTTCATCCGTTCCCGTGTTTCGAAAAGAGGGGGAACTCCGGTCACCATTTGGTAGAGCATGCAACCTAGAAAGTAGATGTCACTTTTAGGGTCGTCGCGAAGAACTGCTGTGCATCGCTCGAGTCCTGCGTAGTCGATACTGCGAGGCCCTCCTTTTCCGTCATCCTCCCGGTCGCTGCTTACGGTTGCGAGACCAAAATCAACAAGTTTCGCTTGCCCCTTCGCTGAGAGAAGAACGTTGGAGAGTTTCATGTCTCGGTGGTAGATGCCTTGTGCTGCTGCATAGGCAAGCCCTCCCGCGATGTCCCGGCAGATTCGCAAGGCGGTGAGGTTCGGAATTCGCTTGTGTGCTTTTACGTATTCCCGAAGATTTTGACCTTCGACAAAGTCCATAACCATGTAAATCCGGCCACGGTCTTCCCCCACCTCGCTAATCGGAACGATATTGGGGTGCCGCAATCGCATTACCATTTTCGCTTCCCGCATGAACTGCTCGCGGGTGTCGTTGTCAGTACTGTATCTTTGCCGGAGCACCTTGATTGCTTTGATGTCGCCGGTTTTGCGATGGAGCGCACGATAGACTCGCGCAAACGTTCCCGCTCCAATCAGGTAAAGAACTTGCCATTGCCCGTAAAAATAGCCGCGTCTTTGGCCGTCCGCGATTCTAGAAATCTGCCAGTTAGTCAGTTGCTCTTTCTCGAGCAGCTTCATAATGAAGTCGTTAAAACTTGCGCGACCTCTTCCCCCGGCTTCACTGAGGGTGACCTCAAGGTCTTTCGTGCTCATCAGTCCACAGTCGTGGATACGTTGAGCAAATTGTTCGGCCGTTAAATCGTTCATACTGAATTAGAACTTTGGCTCAGTTTGAATCTTCACGGTCAGTTGAACGTGAGGATTCGTTGCTGAAGGGATAAATGAGATAGATTGCGTTTCGTACTTAGAGTATTGCACAATAATATTGAAATGAACGGCTTGGGACAACTTTTACCGACTATTTAACGGTTTGGGCTGCGACAAAGGATGTTTTTTTGCATTGTTCCCCTTCTGCCTTTGCTTCATTCAACTCTTCATCTCCATTTTCTGGGGATTTGGTCGCTATATCTCCTTCAACCTGAATTATTAGCATCGAGCGATTGAGGCTGCTGCCGAGTGTGTTTGTGATGTGCGCTGAGCCCGGTATGCGAATTCATCTCGGGCGGAAGTCCAGCGTTTTAACGAGTCGGTGTGCCTAAATCGCTTTGGTCTTCAATCGTTTAGTCTTCTAACGCATTCTTATAGGAGTCACGTTCTCGTCGGGTCGCTTCTAAATCGAACATAAGATATTTCATGTCCATTCGAAGTTGGCTCAGAGCTTCCTGGATTAGATTGAGAATTCTTCGCCGCCGACGGGTGTAGTCAACCACTCGGTTTAGGGGGCGCTCTAATTCCTGACGATATTGCTCTGGAAGTGTTTGAACTGCTGAGAGCAAGTCGTTGAGGTCCATTGGAAGTTGGTCGTTGTTTGTGTTGCGATCGGTTTTAGTTTTCATTTTGGTAACGCCTTGTGAGAGTTTGTTTCTGTTGAAGGCGGTTTATTGCGAACCCAGTGCCAAAGCGGGGCTGATTTCGGGGATTGAGCCGAAAACCTCGGGAAAAACCGTGCTAGCGGGCCAAAGAAAAAAAATTCAGCTTGAATCGAATCAAGGTGGGTGATGTGTAAACGCAACATCTTTGCTGTAGCGATTAGGCCAAAATCTTGCTAAAAGTTCGGAAACCTCGGGGTTTCCAGCAAAACACCAGCGTTGGCCCCCGAAAACAGGCGATTTTCGCGATCGTTGGCTTTGTGAATCGCCAATCCGCGTATGTTGTTTTTTTGCGACAGTAAGTAAGCATGAATTCTCGACTTACCAATTGGATTATCTTCGTTTGTGCAGGGCTGGTGCCTGTAGGAGCGGTCCACGGACAATTCCACGAGGAATTTGAATCCGGGCAATCGTCCTGGCAGCGACACGAAACCGACTGCTCGATTACTCAAGCGAGTTGGATTCAAAGACGATTTCGTGACCCTGATTCTAATGATGGCTGTGAAAGCATTCGTTGCACCAACGGTCCGGGAACCAAAATTTACTTGTCTCACAAGGTTTCTCCCGCGTTCGTGATTTCTGAACTCAACCCATCGGTGAGGATTAAGGCGAGCCGCCCCGGAGTTCAATTAATGGCGCGAGTTGTACTTCCTCATTCCCCTTCCCCATCGGGGGAAGGACCGCTGACGACCATGTTGGCGGGACCCAAGTACGAAGGGAGAGGACGGTGGGAGACACTTTCGTTTGAAAAGAAGTCCATTGATTTGCAGCGTCAACTCACTGAGCGTGTATGGCTTTTACGACGCAAGTATGGATCGAGTGTGGATCAACGTGATGCCTATGTCGATAAGTTGGTGCTGAACCTGTATTCAGGGCCTGGAAAAACGGCGGTTCAGATTGACGATCTCAAGTTAAATGGAATTGTGGCGGCAGACGCGGTCAAAGCTGAAGTTGCTGCGAGTGATTCGATGGTGGTGAAGGACGCTAATTTTGGGCTGGCAAGTTTTGAGGCGATTGACGAAAAACACAAATCGCTCGTGACCAGAGAGGGATCGGTGCTTCTGGTCAAAAAAAAGCCTTTCTTCCCTAAGATTATTCAACACAACGGCGAGTCGTTTGACTTTTTAAAAGCACTTGGATTTAACACGATCGAGTTAAAATCGACTGCAACTGAAGCTCAACTCCAACTCGCCCAATCTCTTGATCTGTGGTTGATCTGCCCTCCCCCTTCGTCCGTTGGTGTGCAGGAGATCGGCCTCAAATTTGACCGGGTTCTGGTTTGGCAGGTGGGTGAAAATTTGACCGCTGCTGATCTTTCAAGTCTCAGTCGCGAGGTACGAGAAATTCGTGATGCCGATCGTCGCGACGGTCGACCGATTATGGCAGAAGTTGATTCAGACTGGTCTCGGTTGTCACAAGCGGTCGACGTCGTCTCGCTGGGACTCAGTCCGGTAGGCACTAGTTTCATTGCAAGTCAATACGGCGATTGGATTGCCGCTCGACGGTTATTGGTTGGTGAAACCAAACCGGTTTGGGCGAATATTCAAACCGAGTTGCCAGAATCGCTGCTTACTCAAATAGCAACACTGGCTCGAAAAACACCCCCGTTACCCATCGAGCCTCAGCAGGTGAAATTCCTGATTTATGAAGCTGTCTCGGCGGGAGCCCGCGGGCTGCGGTTTGGCTCTCGATCGCGATTGGACGATCCGAGCCCAGGGACGCGTTTAAGATCTCAAACGATTCAATGGGCATTAGCGCATGTGGATCAAATTGAACCATGGGCGGTTGGCGGAGCCCTGATGGGATCGTTGGCCAGCGGAAACGATGAACTTGAGATCTCTGTTATCAAAACTAATCGTTCGCGTTTATTGTTGATTGAGCGACCGACCCACCACGAACAATATTTGGCCGGTGATCTAGCTGTGCAGCCGTTGGCGATTAAAGATCCAACTGCCGGTGCGACAGAGTTGGCGTATTTGATCGGTGATACTGGCCTGCAACCGTTGTCCAAAACGCGGGATATCTCAGGATCTGTGATCCGAATCAATAATTGTCCATCGATGATGGCAGTTGTCCTGACGCAGGATCCATTGGTGTTAAAAAAATTAAATAGTAGCTATGAACGGGTTGGAAAGCAGTCAATCCTTCAAATGCATGTTGATTTGACCCGTCAATGGTTGGCGATCATGCAATTGATTGACAAACAGATGGGACGAATGGGCCGCAGTTCATCCGCCGGCAGCACTGCACTTAATGATGCCGTGAATTCATTTAAGAATGCTCAACGGTTTATTGCGAGTAATAATGCCGTGATGGGTGTGCCATATCTTGATCGCGCGGATGAACGACTCGCCTTTGTGCGGCGCGACATGATCATTGAGCCACTGGGAAAGTTTCAATCAAAAACTTCGACTCCCTTTACCGTTCATTCGAGTTTGATCCCCCTTCATTGGGAGCTCACCGAGCGATTAAGCCGGGGGAATTGGCAGCCTAACGGATTGGCAGGCGGAGATTTTGAAGATTTGGACCACATGCTTGCCAATGGCTGGGAAAACCATCGTGAAGAGAGTGAACTCGTCAGTACCCGAGTGGAATTATCGGCGGGTGCTGCCGTCGATGGCCGTTATGGATTGAAGATGTCAGTGTTAGAAAAACAGCCCAATCGAGGTGTAATTGAATCCACTCCGCTATGGATTACTTCGCCGGAGATTTTGGTAAAGGCGGGGCAGCTAGTACGGATTCACGGGTGGGTCAATATTCCCAAAGTTATTCGTGGCACCCATGACGGTTTGACCATTACCGATTCTCTTGGCGGGTCAGAGATGATGGAACGTATCCCAATTACCGCTGGCTGGCAGGAGTTTACCCTTTATCGAGCAGCTCCAGAGAACGGTCGCGTCCAGGTTACGTTTGCGATGAATGGCACGGGAACCGCCATGCTGGATAAGGTAACTGTGAGAGCGATTGATCTTCCCGCCGAGACTGTTCGACAAGCAAAAAATTAAAGTCCAGCGAAGATTTTTTTTTAAGCGAGCAGTTTTTTAGAATGTTAGCTCCTGTGCGAACTAACTTCCGTTAAAAACCTTGCGCATCTGAGTTAGGACATTGGGAATATTCTCGAGCGGATTTTCCTCTTCATATTCAAGGACAATGTGCCCTTTATACTTGGACTCGGTTAGCAACTGGCTGACGCTCGTCATATCAACAGCTATCTTCTCTCCTGATGGCTGTTTCATTTTTACTTTGTATTGAACATTAACTGCCAGAGGCGCGCATTGTTTCAGGTCTTGATAAGGTGTATCCGAGATGAAGTTTCCCGTGTCCAGATTGACACCTAGCCAAGGGCTATCGACCCCTTCAACGATCTCAACAACCTGATTGGCCGTTAACTGGCCGTGATTTTCAACTCCGATGAAAACCCCGAGCTTAGAGGCATGTTCGGCACAGCGTTTTAGTGAGGTGATGGCCGAAGTGAGCGCATTAGGATTGGCTTCGATCTGTTTTTTTGTACCCGCGAAGAATCGAATATGGTTTGCCCCCATTATCGAAGCGCGGTCAATCCACTGGTTAGCCAGTCGGATCTCTTTTTCTAATTTAGTTTTATCAGGGAGCGTGAAATTGTTTCCAATGGCCGTTCCAACGATTGGTACTCCTGATAAAAACGCATGACGCTTGAGTTTTAAGAAATACTCCCGGTCAGCATTCGGGGGGAAGAAATAGCTGGTCAATTCAGCGGCGCATTGATGTGCTGCGCAGTAGTCAATGAACGAAAACATGTCAAATTCTTGGAGTCCGTTGGTGGGCTGAGGTTTACCCTTAAAAAATTTAAAGTGTTTTCGTAATGAGTAGGCTGCAAGACCAAGGCGATAATTGCCCGATGAATTCATATTTCGTTTTAAATTTGTTTGTTCGGAAGCTTCGCTTCCCTCGGCGAGCCAGGCAACATTGGCCGAGGCAAGGCTAAGTGAGGAGCAGGCGGACAGTTGAAAAAATGTTCTTCGATTTAACGGCATGGCATTTCTGTAATTGCTAGGGAGTTCTTAAAGTAACCCAAGATCAATAGCGGCAGTGGAAGCTGAGAAACGGATCTGCTTCCATTCGAATCGCGCTTAGAAGTCAGAGACGAGTTTAATCCATTGGGTAAACCGGCGCATAAAAAAAGCGTTCCAGAATGGAACGCTTTTTGAAATTTATTGTCGACTTTGGGGACCTACTTTTTCGCGTAGGAAGCCTTGGCTGGAGAGATCACGCCCAGCGACGCACCGCTCACACGTGCAAATCGCTCTTTCGTTCCGTCATCTAAATAACGGTATCCAACTCGTGTTGGTTTGTTCGTTTTGGGGCATACCACCATGACCTTGCTGGCACGAATTGGGGTTTCCTTATGAAGACGTCCGCCCTGAGGGTTCTTTTGACTTGGCTTAACGTGTTTGTAAGCCAGGTTTACGCCTTCCACGACCAACATCTGGTTTTTGTGGTCGACTGAAATGACTTTACCTGTCACGGATTTGTCTTTACCACTGATGACTGTGACTGTATCGCCGTTGTGAATCTTCATTTTTCTCGCCGCTTTCTCGAATTAGTGAATCGAGGAGTTTCCGTCATTTTCCACCAATTGTCAAGGCTTAATGGTGAAATGATAGGTTCGTCAACTCGGAGATGGTTTGTTCAATCTCAAGTCGTAAATTAGCACATTTACCCGATGAAAAGCTTCCGTGAACCTGCCGGCATCCGGAAGTTTGAGTGATTTTTTTGGCGTTTTGGGCGTTAATTCCCCCAGCCGGTAGGATTTCGATCCTCTGTTGGGCTTGTTCAAAAGCTGAGGTGATGTTGGAAAGGCCGGCCAGTGCGGTTGGCTGGTGGCCGCTGGTCATGACGCGGTCGATTCCGACCTCAATCAGTTGCTCTAGGCTATTCCGCGGGTCTCGAACATCATCAAAAGCTTTGTGAAAAACAAGTTTTTTGCCCTTGGTAAGTGAACGCATTTCAGTGCATCGGTCCAGGGCGATGGCATTGTTTTCGTCGAGACAGCCGAATGCGATCCCAGCGACACCCTGCTCGAGCAGCCATTTTGCGTCATGAATGAGAGTGTTCCACTCGGAATCAGAATAATTGAAGTTTCCTGCCCTCGGCCGAGCCATCGCAATAATTGGAATTTGAATTGCGTTCATCACCAATTCAAGCAGGCCCGCTGAGGGTGTTAGGCCATCGAGTTCCAATGCAGAATTCAGCTCAATTCGATCCGCACCGGCGATTTGAGCAGTTTTGGCAGCCTCGAGTGATCCACAGCAGACTTCAACCTTAAACCCTCGAGCGTTTTTGGAAGGATCACTCATTTTCAGTTTCAACGCGAGATTTGGGATCGCAGTATTTGAGTGCCAGCATTGCGTAGGCCGTTACGAGGTTGGGATCTCCTTCAAACCAGCGATCAGCGGGGTTGGTCCATGACCCGTCGTCGCGTTGTAGTTCAGCCAGTCGGCGCGTGAGGTCTGCTCGCCAATCTTGTTTTTCTTGATCTTGGGTTAACACAAATGGATCGCCGGTCGCTGCGAGTGTTTTTGCAAAGATATGGTAGTAATAGAACAGGCCTTGCTGACCCATGCCGGGATTGGTGGTTAGGTCGTAGTGTCTTCCAATCCAGTCCTTCGCTGCTTGAACTCGGATGTCATTTTCATCGACACCGGAATAGAGGAGGCTTTTTAAACCGGCGTAGGTCATTGAAGCATAGCTGCGTAAACCACCTTCGGGCGTTTCGCCAGCCTTTGACTCACCTTTTCCGACAGCGGTGTAAATGAATCCGCCTTCGTCATCAATAGAAGCTTTGCCAACCCACTCAGCGGTGTTGTGGGGTGTTGATAAATTTTGACACCGTGACATAAAAGTCGCTGCTTTTTGGAATGCTTCGCTTTGCGGATCCTCTGCGACGGCTTTCAGTGCATCGAGGAAATAAGACGTATTGGATGCGTCTGGTCGTTTATGCGTTCCGTATCCCTGTCCACCATAAAATGTACTGTTTAGTTCATATCCTTCAGACTCATCCCATTGCAGACCTTTGAGGAACGCGATTGCTTTTTGAATGGTCACGTCGTAACTTCCATTTTGGTTGACGCGATTGAAGCACATCAATGAAACACTTGTTTCATAGTTCCGGAGGTTGCTCCCCTCTCCATAAATGCCTCCATCGGAGCGGATTTGTGTTTTAAGGAACGCGAGTGCTTTTTGAATCTTGGGGTCGGTTTGAGGCACTCCATGGTCAAGGAGGGCACTGGTGCAAAGTGCGGTGACGGCGGGGCTGAGTTGTTTGCTAAAAGAACCGTCGGAAGCTTGGCCTTTTTCCAGCAAAAAGGTGGCTCCCGCCTTTGATGTTTTTTGAAAAAGTAATTCAACGGTTTCATCTTGAGCGGGGGCGGTACCCTGCGGTGACGGGGCGGCTTGGTTGTTCGTTGGTTTCTCAACGGCGATTTTTTTAGGTGTCGTTGCTAGTTTGGGAGATTGAGTCTCTTCTGCCGGCGGCGTCACGGATGAGGCGGAATCATCCGTCTTCGATGGGACAGTTGCAGCAGTGTCTTGGCTCGCGGAAGTCTGTGTCGAGTTTTGAGGAGCTGGGGCCTCGGAGACTTGAAGCGGCGCCTCCTGATCAGCTTGTGAGCAGCCTAAATTAAGGCAAAGCAGCGCTAGAGTGCAGGTCTTAACGAGGAGCATGGGTGAAAATTTGACGCGTCGCGACATGGTTCGTACCTCACGGGATTTGCACGGCAAGACAGACCATGCCTGTCGATGCATTGTGCGGGGTAGTTCTAGGCACAAGCCGGCAATAAAGCTGGTGCCTGGTCGAAATTTGAGAACTTTCGTTCGCCTTTAACGGTGCCGCGGAAAAGCAATTACACGGCAAGTCAAAGATATCATTTCTGATTACTCTAAAACGGCAAGGATATCGTTTTCATTCATGATCAGTAGCTGTCCGCCATCTACCTCGATTTCGGTACCCGCGTAGCTTGAAAAGAGAACGCGATCCCCTTCGCTAACCTGAAGGTCTGAGCGGGTTCCGTCGACCATCAGTTTTCCGTTTCCAACGGATAAAATACGACCTTCTTGTGGTTTTTCACGGGCGGCATCTGGTAAGACAATTCCACCGGCGGTTGTTTCATCAGCTTCAGTACGTTTAACAACCACTTTGTCGTCTAGAGGTTCAATTCTCATAAAAAAAAATCCACGAGTGTCGAGCAATAATGTGACACCTGTCAAAAGTTGGATGTCACCCAAGCTCGACATTGTTCCATGAGCGGTTCTGGGGTTCAAGCCGATATCTTGAAATCGCGAACAGAGAGATCTTGCCAAATTGGGGCAATTAGCGTTTTTCATTGAGTTTTTGGAGTTTTCGAGGCCGTAAAGTCTGCACAATCGTTGGAAGCCACTTCGGGCGTTGTTTCCACCGTTTTACCGCGAAAATGCCGAAAACTGAGATAGAAGCTTTTTTGTTCCTCTTTGAACAGCGGTGTGAAATCGATGAATTCAGCCCAAAATGCACCTCAACCCGAAACGAATCCGCAAACCATCTTGCAAGCTATTTGTGCGCGACATGGTTTTGACCTCGCTCAAAGCAATTTTAAAAAAGAGATTCCCGAGGCCATTAAGGAAACTGAGTTAGGCGATTGGGAGCGTGAGGGTGGTGAGGAGCTGATCTCAATTCGGATCGATCCCAGCACTAATCCCCAGTATTCTCCGAACGACGCAAGTATTCTTGAGTCGGTGGTTGAGTCCGCAAGTCAGATTCAACAGCTCGCTGAAAGGCTCGCGATAAAGGAAGAGGAACTATATCGGAACGAAGAATTGCTCGAACTTAGGATTAGCGAGTGGGAAGCGGCGACTGAGGTCCACGAAAAAGATTACGAGTTGAGAATCCAGCATCTTTCTCAGCAAACTTCGCAGGTTAGCACTCAGCAGTTGCACTTGATGAAGCTGCAATCGGATATCGTGAAAAGTTACGATGCTGTGCGAGCCGCGATTGAGACATTGCTTGGAAATCCCGAAAACGAAGATGATGTATCGGCTGCATGTAAAACTCTGAAATTCGAATTGTCAGGGCGTTTTGA
Organism: Planctomycetota bacterium; assembly: GCA_029979005.1. Classification (GTDB taxonomy): domain Bacteria; phylum Planctomycetota; class Planctomycetia; order Pirellulales; family Pirellulaceae; genus Mariniblastus. The sequence goes on from JAPOIJ010000009.1 coordinate 25,694, forward strand.
CTACATCGCTCATCGTTGGGAACATCTCTCCGAGTTGATGAAAAAATCGCGGCTGACCCAACAGGCAGAGCGAAGCGAAATCGACTGGTCGAATTGGCTTGCGGGTTGATTGGACAGTTCGCTCACCGGATTGGTCGGTGCGGGAGAGGCGTGCGAACTAAGAGTGTCTTTCCAGGTGAGTTTGACACGTACATGATTAGCGAGTTTTCTTGGCTGGATGGGTCTCTGCCCATTTCATCAGTGAAATCACGAATCTCTCAATGACGGGAATGACATCAACCGATTTGTCAAAATCCCATTCGAGCGTTTCTTCATCCATGTATGTCGAGCGATTTAATTCTAGTTGGACTGCGTGTACGTTTTCCATGGCACCGTAATGCCGTGTGATGTAACCGCCAACAAAGCGTTCGTTAATGACGTGTGTGTAGTCGTTAATCGTGCCGGCGAATTCTTCGATTAATTCCTGAAACGCGGCTCCGCACGATTTTCCATGATTCGTTCCAAAATTAAAATCAGGCAAATCCCCTTCGAATAACCTTGGTACTTGCTGTTTAATTGAATGGACATCGAGAAGGACCACGAAGCCGAACTTTTCGATCAAACGCTTCAGTTCGGCCTCTAGTTGGACGTGGTAGGGTTTCCAGTAGTGTTCAATTCGGTTGTTTTTCTCGATCTCATCCGGCTCCTTTCCAGCCTGATAGATCGCATCGCCTCGAAAAGTAAAGCTGGGGCAAATCCCTGTCGAAACCTGTCCGGGGTAGAGAGCCAGATCATCTGCAGGTCGGTTTAGATCCGCGACGTAGCGGGAAGTATTGGCAGATATCATCGCCCCACTTTCGATTGCGGGAAGGTCGTAAAGTCGCGTTAGATGCCAATCCGTATCCGTTTTCCTGAGTCCTTCGTCGGTCATTTTCTCAGCAATTTCCGGCGGAATGAACACGCCGCTGTGTGGATTGCTGATCATGAAAGGAGAATACCCTTTTTGAAATCGAAAAAGTTTCATGAGAATTAGGTTTGTTAGCTGGAATTGTTGGGAGGATAAAGCAGCGAGTACTAACCGCTAGCATAACTGAAACCGGATTCGACTTGGAGCAGGCAACCGTTTCGCCGTATACTTTCGAACTCTTGCCGAGCAAAAGCCCGAGGAAAAAGGAGTTTCCACGATGCGAAGTATTGCGGTCATCAATCAAAAGGGTGGTGTTGGAAAAACAACGACCGCCGTCAATTTAAGTGCTGCGCTGGCGGAAGCGGGCAGTCGAGTCTGGCTGATTGATTTGGATCCGCAAGCTCATGCCTCGCTTCATCTCGGTTTCGGCATGGAGGAGGACTATCTTTCGGTATACGACGTTCTGACTGCGGACGTTGGATTAGATGAAGTTCGGCATTTGGTAGACGATAATCTTTGGCTCAGTCCGGCGCATATTGATTTAGCCGCTGCTGAGATGGAGTTGGCCGGTGCGGTTGGCCGTGAAATCATTTTGCGTGACCGAATGGCAGAGGTGAGCGAGAGGTTCGATTACATTATTTTTGATTGTCCTCCCTCACTGGGAATTTTGACGCTAAACGCGTTAACCACCGTGGATGAAGTATTCCTTCCGCTGCAGCCTCATTTTCTCGCGCTCCATGGACTAAGTAAATTGTTGCGAACGATCGAACTGGTTGGACGTCGCTTAAATCCTGTGTTGCAGTTGACGAGCGTTGTCTACTGTATGTTTGATTCTGGAACGAGATTGGCCAATGAAGTTGTAGAGGATGTCGAGCTGTTTTTTGAAGATCAGCGGCTGACGGATTCAATTTGGTCCAATGCTTATAGTTTTGATACGAGAATCAGGCGAAACATTCGATTAGCTGAAGCGCCCAGTTATGGCCAATCAATCTTTCAGTACTCAAACGATTCCAATGGTGCCCAAGATTATCGAAGTTTGGCTCAGGAAGTAATTCAGCAGACGGCCGCGATGCAAGCGGTCACCTCCACAGCACCGCTGGACGATTCCGCGATGTCTCCAGATCCTTTCTACGCTCCTGAGAATCACCTCCATTATTGATTTCTATTCTCCTTTCTCCTGCGATTACCAATTGATTGTGGTGGAGCTGGAGAGTGGCTGAAATGGCCGGAGTCTGAGAGCTGGAGACGTGGAAATGTCAGTAGACATCGTGTTGCCAGGCAGTTAACGCTTGGCAAAAAAACGCGGTTTTAGCCCAACAAGGGTCGCCATTTTGGAAATGCTTGTTAGCATAATTCCGAGTTTTACAGGCCTACTTTTGGAACGTTGATATGTCGGATTTCCCGCCCAGCCTAGAAGAATTAATTGAGACTTTCGAAGATCTTCCGGAATGGGATGAACGCTACGATTTTATGATCGACTTGGGGCGAGAGCTTCCTCCGCTGCCAACCGATTTGCAAACGGAAGAAAACATCGTAGAAGGCTGTATGAGCACGGTTTGGCTGGTCACTGATCTCCCAGGTGGAATCGATCAGCCGATGGCGATTCAGGCGGACAGTGACTCAATCATCGTAAAAGGTCTGATCGTCATTTTACTGGCTTTTTATTCGCGGCAGACGGCCGCTGAAATTATTGACTCCAATGTCGGTGAGTTTTTAAAACAACTGGGGCTGGATCAGCACCTCAGTCCTCAGCGACGCAATGGTCTATTTTCAATGATCAAGCGATTGAAGGGTTTGGCTGCAGCTTATGCCAACGCCCCGCCAAGCTAGTGCTCGCAAATGTTCCTTGAAAATCAAAAGCAGGGCCGATTACTCGCGGTAATCTTCTGATTCTGGATCAAGGCTGGCAATATTCCCTTGCTTGAAAGCTTCTGCCATCGCCAAGGGCACGGTTGCTTCTGCTGCCACAAGAATCGCCCGGTTGGCGACTACTTTTGCCTTGTTCTCCTGTTCGACTGCGACCGCTTCGGCCCGTCGTTTTTCGGCGAGTGCTTGAGCAACACGTGTATCGGCTTCGGCCTGGTCAGCCTGGAGTCGGGCGCCAATGTTGTCTCCAATGTCGATGTCTGCGATGTCGATGGAGACAATTTCAAATGCAGTGTTACTGTCGAGAGCGCGATCGAGTACGGCTTTGGAGATGCGGTCGGGCGTTTCCATGACCTCTAAATAATCAGTCGAGGAACCAATGGAGGTAATGATCCCTTCTCCTACTCTGGCAATGATGGTTTCTTCGGTCGCGCCTCCGATTAACTGATCAAGATTGGTTCGAACTGTGACTCTTGCTCGAACGCGGAGTTCAATTCCATCTTTTGAGATTGCACTTAGCGTGGTCTTGTCGGTGAAACTTCGGTCGGGGCATTCGATGACCCGTGGGTAAACACTGGTTTTGACAGCTTCGAGCACATCGCGTCCCGCCAAGTCAATGGCTGCGGCGCGATCGAAATCGAGATCAATATTTGCACGTTCAGCTGCGATGATCGCTTGCGTGACCCGGTCGATGTCGCCCCCTGCGAGATAATGAGCTTCGAGATTTTGGGTCTCGATTCCCGACTTTTCATTTGACTGAATACCTGCTTGGTGTGCCATGATTTTTGCATTAACCACTCTCGACGCATCAACGCGGCGAAAATTCATTGCAATGAGTTGAACCATTTTTACAGGTGCACCGGAAGTGAGTGCTCGAAACCAGAGGGCTCCGAAATTTAAAAACGCAAAGAAAGTGATGAGCAAAAATAAGCCGCCGATGGCGGTTCCAGCCCAAAACAAAATGGTCAAAATCGGTGGCACGCTTTACCCTTTCGATGGACTCTTCGTTTGGCGGAAAACGTGCCCACAGTCACATTCTTTTCTTCTTACGTGTAATTGTGATTTGCATTGCGGGCACTGCTTATTCCAAGATTTTTGCTTGGGCTCGCCGGCTTGGCTTGCTTTTCGTGCTGCATGCAACTGCTCTTTGCGAGACTCATCGGCTAACTGGACAGCGCATTGAGGGTGAATCCCATCCTTGGAGTAAGATGATTCTCCGCAGACGGGACACGATTTCGATTTTCGAATCGCGTATTCAAAGGTCCGAGTTCCATTCGTCATCTTGCCGCCTTTTCGTTAAACGAGTTCGGGCGTTTGCCATGCCGATTCCCTGACAAACTGGAAAGTTGTTTCGGTTTCGCAAAGTGTTCACTGGAACTGGAGGAAGTTCCAGTTCATACGAACAAGCAAGCGAAAGTTTCGGCCGTGATCGTCAGTCGCTGATTATGTAATCGGGGGGATGTCTAAGACATCTCTCACTGGCGCAATCGTATCCAGCCTCCTGAGATTTGATTGCAACCTGTAACGAAGGCGACGCCGGATTGTAAGGCACGCCAGTGGCTGCGTCCATCATGCAAAATGAGATCGGCAGGTTATTAGATTAAATACATGATCAAGTTTGTGTCGCTTGGTGAAAGCTTCTTCCCCGATGAGGTTCCGATTGCGATTGGGAGGATGCTCCGTTGGCGCATAAAAAAAGCCTCGGCAAAATTTACCAAGGCAGTTTAGCGACGCTGACGGGACTCGAACCCGCAACCTCCGGATCGACAGTCCGGGACTCTAACCAATTGAGCTACAGCGCCTGAAACACTCTTGCGAGCACTTGTGGAATAGAAAATTATCCTGAATCCACGTCGTTTGCAAGTCGTAATGTAAATTTCGGTGAAATCCATTTGGAACTGTAGGAAATGCTGGGTTTCCTGCAATAGTTTTTACGAATCTCTGTGTTTTTTTTGATTGGAAAGGGCATTGGCAGAATGAAAGAAGATTGCTTAGGTTTTCAAGGCGGAAAAAGTCACTTTGTTTGGCTATTCACTCTCTCGCAAAACTAGCATTTTCCACCTGAAATATCCCTACAATCGGATTGAAAGTGGGGACGCACCTAAAACTTGCTCCATTGATTTCTATGGTCAATCCCCCCGTCAGTCTGAAAACCTAGAATAAAGTCGGAAACTGGATTGCTTTTTCAAAAGATTCCGGATTGAAATGGAGAGATTATGAATTCTTTTACAGACTCAATTGGCGACCTTGCCCAGCAAGTTTCAAAGGAAATGGGTGGTATAACGCAAAATCTAACCGGGACCGGATGGGCAACCTTATCCCTTGCTTTGCTTATTACTGGCTGGTACTTCTTGAGCGGTAATTCCATCAAGACGTCGTGAACGACGGTGTTTTCAGTAACCGAACCGTCGGCCAAGGCCCTGGAAGCATTCAACGGATTGCCAGTAAAGCGAGGAGCCAGCGGTTAGAAAAGGCTTCCATTGGCTTCAAAGCCAAGATTCTCGATTGTCGTTCTGTCTTGAGCGGCCGCCTTTTTTTTGCCGGCACGCCGGTGGATTTCCATTCGGTGGTAGATCAAAACGGCAGTCATTCGCCTGGCCATCTTCTTCCGTCGAGCGATTTGTTGTGCGGAAAAATCCGGGGTGTTGTAGAGTGAACTATTGAGCGCAAGTTCCATGAATTCGGAAGCCAGAATTGCACAATCTAGATCTTCGAGTGCATTTTCATAGCTGCTTGGTGCATTTAAGTTGGGATTTAAAACTTGGAATTCGCTGATGGTGACCGGCTCGGATCCCTGGGCAGTCGGGGACAGATTCATGGATTGCCATTTTCGTCGGCCCGATACGAAACCACGTGTGTCGAGATACATGCTGGCTTTTTGTAGCTGTGTCAGGCATGCCTCCGAGTTTGGAAGGCTGGTCGCGAGAGTTGTGAAACTTAGCCCCAGTTCTTGTAATCTTTGTCGATCGCGATCAGCGAGTTCGTGCGCTTCAAGGTCTTCGTTAATCAAAGCTCGTGCAGCAAGCATTACCCCCAAGCTATTTTTATCGATTTGTTTCAGCGCCCTCGCGTTAGATATTCCTTTTTCTAGTTTTTCACCAAATGCGAAGCTCGTTTTTGAATCCGCGGTTTCAACCGGAGGGTTTTCCTGCATCAATTCGGTAACGATGCCTTGAATAAAAGAGACTTGGGTTTTCAATTTACCTTCGTAATTTACAATCTTTCGATCGAGCTCTGCTAATGCCCGATCGCGCTGATTTAGTGTGCGCGACAGTAGGCCAATGGCGACGGCAGTTCGCACGTCCAGCGGAACGATGTAGTTACAGCCCCAGTATTCTAGTTCTTCGGATTCAATGGCCTTGTTGATGTCTCGGTTCGCACGCGACAATTCTTTTCGGGCCAGGGCTCGAAAATATGCGAGGTTGTTTAATTCGATGGGGGTGCGCGATATTTTGCCTGAGAGTTGGCGCTTGTAATTTTCCAGTGCTAAATCAAATTCCCCTAGATACTGGAGGCAGGTAGAGCGAATTTGATGAGCCATCGCGTCGTCAGGAGTCAGTTCAAGGATTTCATCGCAAAGCGTGATTCCTAATTCCCCCTGATCATTTTCGGCTAGTAGGTTTGCATAGGCTAATTTAATTTGCCTGTTTTCAGGTGCTTCTCGAAACGCACTTTCCATGATTTTCATGGCTTCTTCGGAGTGCCCTGCCTCAGCAAGATTCATGGCTTTTGCAAAGTTCCATTTTGCCGATTCTTCGCGGCAACCAACGAGGCTGGTCAGAACGATCAACAAGGCAGCCAAGCTAACTTGGTGTTTCCGCGAGAAACGGAAAAATTCATTTGTGCAAGGTGATTTTAAAGTCAATGAATTCTTAGAATTTAGAAAGACGGAATTGAAAAGCGGGACTAAATTATAGTTGTTCTACGTGTCAGACGATTCAGGGGGTTCAAGAAAAGTTCGCGTCGCCTGGAGCAGTTCATTTTTGATGAGTTGGAGTTGATTTCGATTGCGAATCTTGTTTCCCTGTTCATCGGTCACATAAAAGACATCAATGACTTGATGGGCGTAAGTCGAGATTCTCGCGTAGGTCACATCAAGGCCGAGTCGATGTAACTTCTTGGTTAACTTATACAATAAACCTGACTTGTCGTAAGCAAAAACATCGATAATGGTAGCCGAGCTAACGGTTTCATTGTCAATTTTTACACGAATTTCGGGCCGCGAAAGCTTGAGTGCGGGGCTTTCTTCCTTTTCCCATTTTGCAGGAAATTTTGGTGGGTCTTCATCGACTTCTAATACCAAATCGAGTGCCCGTCGTTTGATATCGGCATAGCGGGCTGGATTGGGTTTAGAGAATTGCTTGTCTTCAAATTGAATCCAGTAGAAGACTAAGGAATCTCCCATGGGTTTGATGTCTGCCGCGCGAATCTGCAATCCTAGGCTGCTGAGCATTCCTGTTATTTTGTAAAAGATTCCAGTCCTTCGGCTCGAAACTTTGCCAATGCAAATTTCATAGAGTTTAGATTTTTCGAGGCGGCTAATTTCGCAGATCGCTTCGCGAGGATTGACGCGTCGAATCTCATTTAGCCGAGTTGCGATTGTCTCAGGAGAGTGAGATTCACAGTAGCTACACGGGAGCGTTTCAACTTTATTTCTAAGCCAAATTTTCTCGTCGTCTGTATCAGCTTGTTCGGCGACTAAATTGTAAACTCCATCGAATCGCTCTTTCTCAAGATTATCATTTTCGCCCGACAAGATGCTCTTCGCACGTTTGTATAAGCCCGTCAGTAAACCTTGCTTCCACGGGTTTAAAACTCCAGGGCCAACGGCAGAGATATCAGCGCAGGTAAGAACATAGAGCATTGAGAGCATCTGGACAGAGCCGACATTGGAAGCAAATTCGGCGACCATTTCGTCGTCATTAATGTCCCGATGAAGTGCCAGATGTGACATGACGAGATGGTTATGGACGAGAAATTTGATCGTCTCTGTTTCGTCTTCGGTTAAGTCAAAACGCTCGCCAGTGGAAGCCGCAATTCGCCTGCCAACCTCACTGTGATCCTCGTGAAATCCCTTGCCCAGGTCATGCAGGAGGATTGCTAAGTGCAGAATGTTTTTGTCTCGAATGTTGCGATAGGTAGCGCCTACAGTATTTTGAGCATCGGCAAATTTGGTCAAATTTTCCAGCGCCTGCATTGAATGTTCATCGACGGTGAATTTGTGATATTCATTGAATTGCAATAAACCGCGGGCATGTTCAAATTCCGGAATGATTTTCCAGAGAACTTTCATTTCATGGAGGCGCCGTAATTGAGAAGCGAGTCCGTGGGTATTTGAAAGCAATGCCATGAATCGGCGGGCGCTTTCGCGAGTAAATTTAATGTCAGGGTTTTTCAGCATTTCGTGTCGAATTGCGATCCACGTATCGTGTTCAATGGTTTTGTCATGAAGGCAAGCCAGTTGCATTAACCTCAGTACTTGCTCGAGGTTTTTCTTGACCGACTCAAGGTGGGGTTTCGTGACGCCGATTTGGGTGGCACCCATGCGGAAATGGTCGTCAATTTGCCTCGTCACTAAAGGCTCTAGCATTGTTACTGCTTGAGCCTTTTTGCGGCTGGTGCTTTTGGCAACAAAATGTTCGCAGACATAGTGAATTCGGCTGGTGTAACGAAAGTACTGCCGCATGAATTCTTCGACAGAAAGTAACGCGTCATCTCCCGAAAAGCCAAATCGCTCAGCCAGGCGTACTTGCTCGTTACGCCCAAGTCCATCATTGGCGCGATTCGCATGAAAGTGCATTTCATTGCGCACTCTGAGAAGAAATTCGCTGGAATTCTTGAGTTGTGTCGAGTCTGCCGTTGATAAAGCGCCCTTAGCGAGCAGGCGGTCGATATCTGTTTCGCCAAATTGGACATAACCGAGCCAGCGGATGAGGTGAATGTCTCTCAGTCCACCACGGGATTTTTTAACATTGGGACGAAGAAGGTAGACGGTCTCACCAAACTCGACGCGTTCTTTTTCCCGGGCTGCAATAATCGCTTTAATAATGTTAAACGTTTTTCGATTGGTGATCCGTTTAAATCGCCCGGTAAAGTAACGGAACAGTTCTTCATTGCCTGCCAGTAAGCGAGCTTCAGTTAGTGAGGAAAAGATATAGGCATCTTTGAGCGACATGCTACAAGCATCGCGGGGAGTACGTAGGCTGTAACCCAATTGAAAGCCAGAATCGGTTATGTCTTGAGAGATTCGGCGAGAAAATTCAACGATATCGTCAGTTAAACTTCCTTGATAAAGCACCATCAGGTCGACGTCGGAAAATGGTGCGACGTCTCTTCGACCGCAACCGCCCAAGAGAACCAGACTGATTCGAGAAACCAGACCCGGCGAAATTTCCGAAAGTGCTTTTTCGTAAATCTTAATTAAGATCGAGTCGAGCAGGTCGGAGATGAGGTGGCAAGTTTCCTTGCCGGAAGCGCCTTCGTCATGTAACTTTCGAATCTCGACAAGGCTCGATTTCCACCGTTCGCGGGATTCGAGAACGTTAGGGCGAATGCCGATTCCATTGGTCATGGTGGGATTAGCTCTTTCCATCCCGTGGGATGGTTAATTCATCGATGATTACAGTCTGGGGTAGGTTGCTTCGATAGTTAATAAACAGGCGGGGTCAGGCAGAGGGCAACGCGTGTGGTCGGTCGCGAAGCCCTGTTGCTTTTTCCGTCCTATCTATTTGTTTGGCGGGGATTTTAAACCGCGTCCGCGCCGGTCTCGCCAGTTCGAATTCGAATGACTTCGGATAGATCGGAGACAAAAATTTTGCCGTCGCCCATTTGGCCGGTTTGTGCTTTTCCGATAATGGTGTCAATCACACTCCGAAGCCTCTCTTCAGAGACAACCACCTCGACTTTAACTTTGGGGACGAAGTCGATGGCGTATTCATTGCCACGGTACATTTCAGTGTGGCCTTTCTGGCGACCATAGCCTTTTACTTCGGTAATCGTCATTCCCTCTACACCACACTCGGTGAGTGCTGTTTTGATGTCATCGAGCTTAAAGTGACGAATAATGGCTTCTATCTTTTTCATTAAATGTATCCTTGACCACCGTATTGTTTGGTTTGCGGCACATCCAACCTTGATTGGATGACGCAAAGGACTCGTGACCGACTACGTGTCGGTGACCACACTGGAGTCTCCTCAATTGTAACGCATTGTCGCTAAATTCTAATCCTGCTGGCAAGATTGTTTTTTCTGCTGAATTCGGGAGGCCGAAATCTTCAGACAATCGATTTATCCATGAGAAATCAGCCATTGCAACGCCGGCAAGGATGGAATCTTAGCCAACGAATACAGGATTGTAGATTTAGAGGGTGAAATTTTTATCAGGATTTGTCTTGCCGGCCTACATTCCATTCCGTTTCCGGGCATCGGTCGAGCTGGTTCGTGTATCTCGCCAATACAAAAAGTAAGTCGCCGAGGCGATTAAGATAGATAAGCTCAAGTGATAAATCAGTTTTTGTTTCCGAGTTTATTAGCTCTACCAGTTGTCGTTCGGCGCGACGGCAAACGGATCTGGCAAGATGTAACGTACCACCGGTACGCCCGCCCCCAGGGAGGATAAACGCTTTGAGCGGAGCGAGCTCTTCATCGTATTGATCGATTGCTCTCTCTAATTCAGCCACTCTTTCCGGCGGGAAGTCTGGAATGCGGTCTGAACTGCTCAAACAGGCTGCGACTCGACTACCGAGGTCAAATAGGTCATGCTGGATCTGAGTCAGAAGCGCGTTGAGCGATACCGACTGATTTTCAACACGCGATAAACCAATAAAAGAGTTAACTTCGTCTATTGAACCACAGACTTTGATCGCTGAATGAGACTTTGAAACACGCACTCCGCCGAGTAAGCCGGTTTCGCCTTGATCACCGGTTTTGGTATATATTTTCATTGAATTCCTAAATGACTTTAAGGGTCATTTATTTTATGGGTTGGATATTAAAAGGATCTTACCGTGGCTAAAGTAAAATCTTGCGGATTTCTAATTTATCGAGATGATCCTAGCCCATCCTTCCTCTTAATGCGACATGCTGACCGCTGGGATCTGCCAAAGGGGCATGTGGACGAAGGAGAATCTAACCTTGAGTGTGCTTATCGTGAACTCGAAGAGGAAACCGGGATTCGGGCCGAACATGTTTTGATGGATGAGCACTTTAAGTTCAAGAACAAGTATGTCGTGAAATATGATGAAGCTGGTGAGGTGGTCAAAAAGAAGAAGTTGATTATCTACCTTGCGAAACTGTTGGTGCCGGTAGAAATTAATCCTACTGAGCATGAAGGATTTGAGTGGTTCTCTTGGTCGCCACCGCATCAAATTCAGAAAAAGACGATTGACCCATTGCTGCAGCAATTAGAGGACTACTGGAGCGAGGTCGACAGTAGAGTCCGCGGCAATATTTAATGTTCCGATAGGCGGCGTGCTTTTTTGCCCTCTTTATCAACAGTACCACCCCGTAAGTTTGTCCGACGCCGAGATCATTCCGATTAAGTTTTGCTTTATCGGACTTGTTGTGCGTTAGTGAAATGGTTGAAGTCCGTGAGGTGAAACGGGGTGTTTTTCATGGGCGGGTGCGATATCGCTAATCATGTGTGGTACTCAAGAAATGAGGTGCCTGAGAATTACGGCGCGATGGAAAGTTGGTACTTGAGCGAGCGTGCTTGCTCTTTTGGTTGACGTGAAATAAAGAGCAGCGAACGTAGGTTGTTCGGTATTAGCAGTTTTAGTCTTGGTTCGTGAGCTGTTGATGGGAAACGAATTTGTGCCTGTTGGTGGATCGGTCAGACAAAAAGTGTTTATTACCGCGGATTCGCTTAGATCTCGGGGGTCGCGAAATACGACGTTCCTTGGCAGGCAAAGGTTGCGCATTGGCGGTTGTACTCCCAGCAATCTCGACAGTGCGGAGTTTTACATCGCTCACACAGCACCATTTGCTCATTAATCGCGCCGCTGCAGATTGGACACGTAATCGATTCCAGGACGGTTGCATTGTTTTCGTTTAGGAAATCTAGCCCTTCAGCTGAAACTAGCATTAATTGATCAAAAAAATCGAGTGAATACCGGATGAAGTCATGCAGTGTGCCAACATCTTTGAGAAAACCGGGTTTTTGAATCAGCAACTTGCCTCGTTTGATTGAGATGTTGAGTTGATTGGGTTGAGATAATTTAAGAAGTCGAATTAAGAGAGTTTGGACATTGTAATTCAGTACCTTGTTTACTTGCTCGAATTGATTAGTGTGGACGGCGAATTGGGAGTTAAAGGCTACCTGTTTGAATTCGACAGGAAGAATCTTCTTGGTGCCTCGTTCTATTTTGGCGTTAAGCAGAGTTGTAATTTGAAGTTTTAGGTTGGGGTGGGGCCAATGCATGGCCAACTCGGTAATTTTTCCGTTGCTGAAGATCGAATTCGTTTGGTTTTGAAGAAGGCAACTTGTCCGTCCGTAGTCAAACGCGAGCGTTGGTTTAATAAAACCAAAGCCGTAAGTCGCCCCGCCCGTTTTGCTTTTACCGACAAAATGCCCCTCAAGTTGAGAGTAGGCGCGATTCCATTTTCCAAATTGTTTTAACATTGAGTTCTTTTTTCTTTGCCAGTCGGCACAGGCGAAAGGCTCGTCTTTGTTTCAACCTGTTGCAGGGAAATTAAGGTTGCAGTTCTCGCTCGTTTTTTTCACCTGAGGGAATTTGCGAATGATCCACAAAAAACATTTGGCTTGCATCGGAGGGCGAATTGGGAGTGTTAGGCCCATGAGAGGAGCGGTTAAGGTCCGCTGGTTTTTCAGAACCTTCACTTAGTTGAGGCGAAGCGATTGATTTCGAGACTTCTTTTTTTCGGCTCGCCTGATTCAATAAGAGACCGGTTGCCAAAATTGCAAGGCCGCCTCCTCCAAAAATCGCCCAATACCATCCTGGGGGTATTTGATTTACCGGTGAATCTGAGAGCTCTGAATCATCACTCAGGTTGGATGATTGTTGAAACCTTTCTTTCAGTTCTGCTCTCGCTTTTTCGTGCGTTTCTAGCATTTCATTTATTTTTTGGGCATGGGCTTGTTGCTGTTGCTCAAGCGCGGCTTGGAAGGCTGAATTCTTGTTGGTTAAGTTTTCGATTAGCAACTGTTGGTTTTGATAACTCGATTGAAGTTGGTTTCGGGATATCTGAAGTTCGGTGTACTGGTCGACTAGTTGCGGGTAGCCGGTTTCATGGGTGACGATTGCGGTAAGAATTTCGCGGTAAGCTTCTTCTTTTGGTGTCAATTCTACATTGGCATCGAGTTGAGGGTTGGCGTCTAATGTTTGAGTTAAGGTCCGTTGTTTATCGCTGTTTGATTTGCTTCCGAACCATTGGGTGTAGCTGAAAAAGCAGAGGAAGATAAACTGTACGACCAGTATGCCTGCGATGCAGATTTCAGAAATTGTCCTGCGGTTTTCCATCACGACGACGGGGGCGGAGTTTGTGCTGGGGAGTGTATATCGAGGATCTTGATTCAAGACAGGCTCCTTGTTGTAGAAATTTGCGTATTGCTCCAGTTCAGCACATCTCAAACGATTCGTGGTTAAGATGAAGCCTTGTGTTTGGCGTTTTGCTCTCGGGGAATCTCCTGTCCAATGAAACCAACCTCGGTCCTGTTTGCATGGATCGATCACCAAGGCAACATCGAGTGGCCGATTGAAAAAGTTATTGCAAATAAATAGGTCCATGCCGGATAGAAAGACACCCCAGTCGGGGTGAGTGTGATACCAGCCAACCATTTCTAAGTCCGGTCGATACCCTTCTCGCTGCCGTGTAATTTCTCGCCACGTTTCGTGTGTAAATTTAAACGTCCCTTTGGTGGCTTCGAAGTGAGTTGCTCTCAGACAGTCAGAAATGACGACAAATGGTTTACCAGTGTGATCGATGAACTGACGTCCGAGTAACACTCCGCCTAGTTCGACATTTGTATTGCTTAGAGCGTGAGCTTCCATGTCACGCTGGACATCGAGATCGACAAAAATAGCCAGGTCATCTGAATCGATTTGGCCAACGGTCTTCGTTGAGAAATGAGCGTCCTCATCGGGCCGAATTGAGGTCTCGGGTTGGGCCTGTGTCATTTCTCCTAATTGAATCTCGTCATCCATGCCTAGCCGTCCTTGCGATGGGCTGGAGCATCAGTTGAGACCGTGCAATCGGATTGCTGGTTGCCTGCGTTTGCTGCAGAACGGTTCCGATCAGGTGAGTCGTTTTGTAATTTTACAAAGATCGTTTCCCTGCCGTCTGAGATTTTTATGATGTCGTATTCGGGGATTCCCAATTCGAAAAGAGTCTTGGTCGCCAAGTTGGAGTTGCACCCAATTTCACCAGTTGTGAGCGGGTGGCAAAGTTCTCTACATTGATGACAAAATCCATTTTCGGCGGTCACCCGGCTCAAAGGGATTTCTTCCAGCCGCTCGATGCCACAGGTGCGGCAATTAAGCGAAATAAGAAAATCTCGATCCAGTAAAATTTGCCAGGATTCGCTGTTCGGATCCAAGCTGCTTGTTATCCCCTGCAGTTGAAGAAACAATTCTTCAGCAGTTGCCGTTTTTGACATCAAGGGTAGATCAATAACTTCGTTATATGTCTCATGCGATAAGCAGTTTGGACGTCGGGGATATCGGGTTTGATAGAAATTATTGGCAAGTCCGTTAAAGACTAAAGCGGAACCTTCAGCGGATGGTAGTTCGTGAATTAACTTAAGTGCTTCCTGGACTTGAAGTCCTCCAATAATTGAAGCGATTGTCGGCGCGGTTGGGACTTTGCCCTGTTGAATATCCTCTTTGCGTAAAAGTGGGCAGCTATATCGCAGCGAAATCAGGCGATAGTCATTCTCAGTCATCGCACACTCGTAACAGGCTCCTATTGGTGGACAGAAGACTTTGGCAACCCCGTTGATTTCCTGGATTCCACCGTCAATCCAAGGGCGATTTGTTTTCCAGCACATTCGATTGATCCACAGTCGTGCCTCGCGGTTGTCGACGCAGCAAATAATGAGGCTCATGTCGGCAACGAACCCCAGCCCAATATCAGTGAGAACGTCACCAATGATCGGGTTGATCTTACAGTCTGGGTTTAACTCGCGGGCCATCTCTGCAGCAACCTGGGCCTTCGCGTGTCCTTCGTGAGATGAACGAAAAAGAACGGAACGTGAAAGGTTGGATCCTTGAACTTCATCGAAATCGATGATGTTAATTTCACCAATCCCCATCAAAGCGAGGTTCTTAATCACCTCATTTCCCAGCGCTCCTGCGCCAACCACCAGAATTCGAGCTGAAGCGATTTTCTCCTGCTCCCACCAGGTGATCAATTTCAACCGTGAATACCTATCCGAATCGTCGATTACCATCGGTTCATCGGAATCAGAGGCGGATTTCAGGCTGGTTATCATTTTCTGTTGCCTAGTTTTGTGGATGAAGACGGTAAGCTTGTTGAAATTCTAGGAACTGGCTTTTCAGTCCAGGAACATGATTTCTGCGGTTCGAGCGTGGGATGGGTCGGCGACTAATTTTGCGTCGATGATTTCTATCCCAGATTCCAGAATTTCGATTCCGTCGTCTGTGATTTCCACAACTCGCATTTGTTCAAGATGATCGTTGGGAGCGATTGCACGTCGCGATGGAGTGGGTTGAGAGGACTTATTGGGAGGGGGATTGGAACCCCCAATGAGATTGCGAATGGGACGGTGGTCGATTGGGAATCTGGTCTCAGGTTGCGAGCGAGCCCAAAGAGCTGCTTCGCGGTTGTATGGGCTTTCCGAATCAAAGTTCTTATAGCGGATCATATCCCAAAGCATCGTGCTCATTTCGCACAGAGTTAAGCTTGGAACCCAGTGTGTCCCGTAGCCGCCAAGGCAAACGACGCCGTTGTTTGAAATGTTGGGATGAAAAATATTGGTTTCCCAAAGCAGCCCTGGCGCTAAACGCGGATATGCGGATCCAAGGTCGACGCTGACAACGTGCTTCGCAGTTAAATTGATTCCGGAAAAGGAAGATTTTTTAAGGCCGTTTCCGCGAAACGTTAAGCGGTATTTAGTCGGTAGAGAACGAGAAGAACCAACGGTATCAAATGAAAAAATAGAACTCTCTTTTTGGAGTAGTTGTAGCGATTCGAAATCAGATTGAAGGCGTCGTTCGCGAGGAGATTTTCGCATTTTGTTTTCTCAAAAAAAACTTTTGAAAGGCGGGGCGAATCCGGGTTGATTATCCGGCAACAATCTCGGGATAAATGATGAGATGATCGCCTTTGGAAACATTGGCGTTGACGAGCGTTTCAGTTTCGTGGAGTCGCCGCCCACCTTCTTTGTGATCGAGGCTGTAGCTCATCGGCTGCCCATCCGGTCCGATGGTTGGCAAGTTCATTTTGGTGATGATGTTGGGAAGAATACGCTGAACCGTAATCGAATCCGAAACGATCGCCTCTACGCTTTTCGAACCGGTCTGATCTAAAAACGTTACCTGTGTCCCCTGTTTTTCCGAGGTTTGCGTCATTGTTTGCACTTTCCTAAATGATGGTAGACCGCGGGGGAGAATTTGTTTCCCACAGGCGCGGTACGTCCGTTGCGCACGAAGCGAATAACCGTTTTTCGACAAGCGTCGTGTTATCTTGGCGAAAAATTAGAAAAAAGAGAGATCTCGCTGGATTGCGGCGATTTTCAGTGCGGTTAACGCGAGGTTTTTGCTCGATAATTACAGGCGAGCATTCCGTAGATATTCACATCTTCAAATTGATTCCACTTGCGAATGTGGCCTTTTCGAGTGCCTTCGAATCTCATCCCAATTTTCTCGAGAACTCGTCCAGAAGCCGGGTTTCTGGTGAAATGTTGAGACGTAATTCGTGCGAATCCAAGCTCTGTGAATCCAAAGTTGACAATGGCGTTGGCTGCTTCGGTTGCGAATCCCTGATTCCAGAAATTGCGTCCAATCCAATAGCTCAATTCCGCTCTGTGATTTTGCTTGTTGGCGAGCAGCTCAATTGTACCGATCAGACGCCCGGTTTCCTTCTGGCAAATGGTCAGCACATAGGCTTCTCCTACCATCCAGCGATCTTGGTTTCGGTCAATCCAGTGAGCTGCAACTCCCTGAGGGTAGGGGAAATCGATCGACTCAGTATTGGAGGCGAGCTCTCTGTCGTTTAGCAACTGCTCAATTTCCACCGCATCACGAGCGCGAAGTGGCCTTAATTCGAGTCGTCCTGTTTCTAAAGGAGTGAAGTCTTGCATAACCCGAATTCTGAATGAACGGTTTTCAGTTAAAACCCAACGCGAGATTTAAACTAGAACGCTTGTCCCTCTAGCGGAAGCCTACTGTTGCCGCATTTCTCTCCCATCGGCCGGTTTTTAGGCAATCCAAGCCGTACTTTGGAGAAAATCAGCTTGACGAAATCGATTGGGCTGGAGGGAGATCCGACGTGAATTCCCCTTGTTTCGGCTTTGGGTCGTAAACCGATTATGCGGGTTGTATGGGTCGCTTTGGACAAAAAAGGAGCTTTGAATTGGTGGTGATCAGCGATTAGGTAAATCTTGACCTAGGTTTTCATATCGGGCCAGGAAGCCTTCAGCGAACTTTGCTGCCCCCCAAATTTTGGCAATTACGACTGAGATACACAATGAGTTATTTAAATCGCTTCTTTCAAGAAGTATTCGACAATAATCCGCTCCCTTCGACTGGAAGCAGTTTCGATCAAGCGACGGATGCGGAAATGGCCGCTCATCTGCAAATGGATCAATACGATTCATTCCAGTTAACCGATGCAATTCGCCCAGCGATGGATTTGAAAATCAAGCCAAGTCAGGGCTATCGGCACGATACCTATGTCGATCAGGAAACAAAAGCAAAGGTGCCAGTCATCATGGCTGCTGCATCGAGGGAGCAGTTATTCCCGCTGTTCATTCGTCTAATTCAACGTCTCGGCCCTGTTGTTGATGTTGTTCTTGAGTCTAGCCACACCCAGGGTGAGGGTGGACATGTAGATCTCTACCGAGAACACATCGACATGCCGGTGCTGACCAGTATCTTGTGGGATTATGAAGACTTACTGCTCAACGATGGATGCACAGGCATTGCAGTCTTAAACCCAAACACTCCTCAAGAAATTCAATTTGAAGAGCACAAGTTACTTATCATTTACGGCAGCCCGTTGGAGCCATTTGAGTTTACCCTCGAGTCACATGGAGTTGGCGAGAACGAGGGGATTAAATTTATAACGGAAGCGGAACATATCCATTCCTCCTCGGATGAGTTCGCCGAACAATTTTCTCAGTTGAAGACCGCGTTGGGTTTGGATGGCGAGCATGGGACGCCAAAGCAGACTCGCGGCGGAGACAACGGAGAAGAATACGGCGAGACTTTTTAATCCTATCTCTTTTTTGAACATCGCATTTGTCTTTTCGCGATTCCGTCTGCTGCAGCCTCTTTTCTTGAGTTGGGCTTCAGCAGATTTTTATTTTAACGGCAGTCTCGGTAGGGGGATGGGAATCCTAACAACATTGCCTTAAGCGCGAGTGAGTTTGGTAATCCTGCCAGTCTCAACCCATTCTGCGACAAAGATGTTTCCCTCGCTGTCAAAACAGGCATCATGCGGATGGACAAATTGTCCATCAATCCAAAGCTCGGGCTTGCGACGGAGGTCTTTTACTGAATTGACACGTGCAACGGCTTCTCCCAGACGTCCGACAACTTTGTTGTTTTCGTCGAGAAGTGTAATGCGCGCTTTCAGTTCAGGAATCATCATGATGTTTTTGTAAATATCGATATTTGCAGGAAGGCCATAGCCCGTCAAAGTTTCAATGTACTCACCGTCCATCGTCAGGTATTGAAGCGTGTTGTGACTGCGGTCGGTGACGATAATCGAGGGCTCTCTGCCTTTCCTTTGGTCAACCCATAAGCCGTGGCATAGATTGAATTTCCCCTCCCCCTTCCCTGTTCCGCCGAAGAGTCGTATCCACTTTCCGTCTTTATCGAAGTGGTGAATGCAATGGGCACCATAGCCATCAGCGAGCAGGAATCCCCCATCGTTAAGAAACGCAAAATTAGTAGGCAGGAATCCATTGCGGGTCCAGTTGGCCTTCGTTGAAGTGTTTTCTCCAGCTTGGTAGATCCCCGATTCCATGGGAGCTTTCTGGTACCAAACGGTCTCGCCGGTGAGGGTCATTTTTGAAAAACACTTGACCTGTTGATAAGCGGCAACGTAGAGAAATTCCTCATTTCCCTCTTTGCGGATTTCAATTCCATGTCCCCCTCCCTGAAACTGGCAGCCAAATGCACGGATAAATTTTCCTTGTGGATCGAATACAAAAATAGAAGGGTGATCTTTTAGGTTTGCTCGGCCTTCGTGGATGACATACAGATTATTGGAGGAGTCGACGGCGACGTTATGGGTAGTTTGCCAGTGGTATTTTTCGGGTAGCTTGGCAAATTGATGGTCGACCTTGTATTGAAACTCCCCTTCACCAGTCACAACATCTTTCACGCGATTCTTTCCAATGGCTGCGGAGGCAGACCTGCTGAATGGGGTTAGCGAAGCGGCCGTCGCAACAGAAGCGAGTGACGATGATAAAAAATTGCGGCGGTTGTGATTGGTCTTCAATTGAGTCGCTCCCCAAAATATTGCCGAGTGTTAGATTCAGAATTCACTTGAAGTGATTGTGACCGCTGAGGAGCGGCCGTGCAATGAAAATAAAAAATGCAGCCTCAAGAATAAATGAGAATGGGATGCTGAATAGCATTAGGTTTCGGGGCGTTTGTCTCAGTCTCTGAGGTAATCGCTCTAGAAGTCTGGTCATTTCCAGCAGAGCCTTAACCTAAGTCGGATGTAGGGCTACTCATGCCGTAGGGCTTCGATCGGATCGAGTTTCGCTGCACGAATTGCTGGGTAGGTTCCAAAAATCAATCCGACCACCAAGGCGATCAAAAAGGCCAAGGGGATTGAGGGGAGCACGATAATCGGAGTCATTTCGCGAACAGAATCGGGTAGGCTTTGAATCGTGGTTGGGAACCAGAGAATTAAAAACTCCCGCACCCAGATTACAATCCAGGGACAGGCGAGGCCGCCAAGAATGCCCGTCAAGCCTCCCACGGTTGAAAGGACGACAGTTTCCACCAGGAACTGGAGGATGATGTCCGCTTGATTCGCTCCTAAGGCTCGCCGGATACCAATTTCCCGAGTACGTTCGGTAACGGTGGCCAACATGATGTTCATGATTCCAATGCCGCCCACTACTAATGAAATTGCGGCGATCAGTCCCATAAAAGCCATGAACATTAGTCGCGTAGAACGGGCCTGTTCAAGTAATTCCAGCGGGGTGACGATGGCAAAATCTACCTCGTCGTGTCGACTCCTCATGATCGAATCAATGGCTATTGAAGTTTCAAGTACATCTTCAATATTTTTTACGCGAAAAGTAACCTGGCTGATCTGAACGACTTCGTTCACCCGCGAGCCAGCGCTTCGTTCCATAGTCCAATCGCCGATGCGACGCCAGAAAGTAGTTAACGGGGCGTAGACATCGTCGGTGAAATCTTGAGCTTCCAATGAGCTGCCAACCGCAGCCATTAGGCCTCGCGGTTTGGTTACCCCAACGACACGATAAGGCATGTTGCGAATAAGGATGACAATTCCGATACAGGACTTCAGAGGCCTCAGGGATTTAGCTACCTCGTAGGAAAGTACGCAAACGTTGTCGTCATTGGCAATATCCGGCGCTTCAATAAATCTTCCTTCATGAAGCTCGAGTTTTAATACGTCGTCATATTCGGGCGTGCAGCCAATGAAGTGAACCGCCCTGTCCGTCTCTCCATAATAGAGTTCTCGCTTGGCGTCCCGGATTTGGAGGGCTTGATCGATCGAAGGGATGGTGCTTGAGAGAACGTCAAAGTCATCACGGGTAATCCCATAAACTGCCATGGACTCTTGTGACAGCTCCTCGGTGACAGGTTTTACGCTGCGGAGGATGATGTTATTGGTCCCTAATTCTTCAATTTGCTGTTGAACCTTTTCGCTAATTCCTTCGCCGATTGCGAGCAGCCAGATAACGCTTGCAATCCCAATGAAAATTCCCAGTACTGTCAGGCCGCTTCGCATGGGATGCAAGGCGAGGCTCTTGGTGCCGATCTTCCAGATTGTTGGCCGCAGTAGTTTCATAACGCAAACAATCGGCAGTTGAACAATTGGGAATCAAGGAGAGGGAACGCGTTTGGGAATTCGATGCCCCAACGGACGCAATTACGGAGTTGAAGGGAATTCAATTGAATCACGGTACGTATCGGCATCGACGAGGACTTCTTCTCCGGGGCTGAGGCCCTTGGTAATGACTGCAAACTTTTCATTGTTTGAACCGATGCTAACTGATCGAGGTTCGATTTTGCCCGCCGGCGTTTTGACAATAACGAAATAAGTTTCCTGCCCCTTTAGTACAAGGCTGGAAACGGGAGCCATCACGACATCGTCTAGTTGTTCAACAAAAATCTCGACCTTTCCTCGCAAGCCCTCGCGAATTAGAGGACTTGATTCTGTAATATCAACAAACACCTCATACTCAATGGGAGCTTGGTAATATCGTCTGGGTAACGGGAAAGCGCTTACTCTTCGGACGACACCGGCGATTGGAGTTTCCGGAGCGGTGTCAACCCGGACTTCCACTCGCTGTCCAGCCTTGACCTTGTTAATTTTGGAGTCGTTGACTTTCGCGTTAACTTGCATTTTCGATGGATCCGGCAAGTAGAAGATCTCCTGTCCATCGCGAATCAATGCTCCCTCTTCAATCACAATAGAAGAGTCTCGCCGATCCGAATCATTGGCGTAAACTACGGTTCCTGCTTGAGGAGCAGTGATGCGGCAACTTTCGACTTGGCGAAGGTACTCAGCTTCCCGTTGTTGGCTGAGTTCAAGACGATACTGAGAGGCCTCGAGTTGTGCTTCTTGCTGTTTGATTTCTGAATTCAGTTCGGCTTCTTCTCGTTCGCGACTGTGATTTTCGTAAATTCGAAGCTCGCCTTTAGCCAAGGTAAGGTTTTCTTTGGCAATGTCTAATGCGGACTTATCCGATTCCTTTTGAGATTCCGTCGCGTAACCTTTGCGGTTCAGACTCACAGTGTGTTGATACTTTTCTATCGCTCGATTTAGTTTCTCTTCGGCAACAAAAATATCTGCTTTCAGTTTTGCAACTTGTTGGAGAAACCGACCCTCAGAAAATTCAGCAAGTTTGCTTTTGGCCGCGTCCAGCTGACTTTCCGCCTTAATTACGTCAGATTTGTCTTTGGCGACGATAATCTTTCTTTCGGTTAATTCTTCTCTCAAAAGCGAGTCGTCCAACTGGCAAAGAAAGTCACCTTTTTCAACCTTGGTGCCTTCGGAGACGAGGTCAAGGATGGCTACGCCCTCTCTACCCCGGGATTTGACACGGCAGCGAATTTCAATATTGCTCGAGCTTTCGATATCGCCAACTTCGTTAACGGACGAAATGAATTTGCCCTTAAATGCGGTGAACGTAATTGCATCAGCACCGATATTCGCTTGGTTGTCGCCATAATTTCGCACCAGGATCGAACCAGCGAAAACCGTGCTGCAAAGTAGCAGAGCGACCAAAATGATAAGTTTTACAATTCCTGTTCGATGGTTCATGGAGTTATTCATTACTTGCGGAATCAAATTGCTTGCTGCGGTGATTACCGAATTTACGAGTCAATCATTTTAAATTTTTTCAAATTTCATGATGTACGGGGGCGTCCGTTTATTTATCGACGATTCCAGTAAATCACTTTATTTGTTGAAAGCTTGAGTGTTTCGCTGGTCACTTGGTTCGGATTTTACTTGGTTGTTGGGATCGACTGATTCTACTCGAAAAAAAACGCAATTTATCCCTCCCTTTGCTGAATTCGTCGCCGGATTGTCGGTTTTTGGGTGCTCGACTTGCCTAATCCGGTTTTTCCGAATCTCCCTTGGTTTGTGGAGCCACGGTATCCAGCCAAATTAGGTTGAAATCGGGGCGGCTACTCGGACGAGGTTGCATTTTGTATGATGACAGAATGTCAGAAGAAAATGAAAAAAATCTCGCGATTCCGGTCCGTGTGTTGTTGGTCGATAACGACAAAGACCATGCTAAAGCGATGCATGAGAGTCTTGAGCGAATCGGATTGGAATGTAGCTACGCGACATCCGGCCCTGAGGGAGCGCGGATGCTTGACGAGAATACGTATGAAGTCGTGGTCACCGATCTGATGATGAACGATGTGGATGGGATGGCGATACTGAAAAAAGCCAAAGACATCCAACCAGACTGCGAAGTTATCTTGGTAACTGGGCATGCGACGGTCTCACGGGCGGTCGAGGCGATGCGTGAACGGGCGTTTAACTTTCTCGAAAAGCCCATTACTCCTAAACGTCTTCAAGCGGTAGCTTCGAAGGCTGCTGAGTCGGTCCGAATTAGATTACAGAATACACATCTGCAATCCCGTCTGGACGAACGTTATGGGTTCGAGAATCTAATATTTGCCAGTGAGAGTATGAAGAATGTGGTGGAGCGACTGAAGCGAATTGCCCCCACTGATGTTGGAGTACTGATTACCGGTGAAACTGGAACGGGTAAGGATGTCGTCGCACAAGCAATTCATCAAAACAGTCCTCGCAAGAAAAAACCGTTCGTAGCCATCAATACGGCTGCTGTCGCAGAGCATCTGGTCGAGAGTGAGTTGTTCGGTCACGTCAAAGGTGCCTTCACCGATGCAATTTCCGATCGCCAAGGTAAATTTGAATATGCCAACGGCGGGACGTTGTTTCTCGACGAAGTGGGCGATATGCCAATGCCGACTCAGATTAAGTTGCTAAGAGTTTTGGAGGAACGGGAAATCACCCGTGTCGGTGATAACAAATCAATTCCAGTCAATGTTCGTGTTTTGGCCGCGACGAATAAGGATCTTGAGAAAGAAATAGAGGAAGGTCGTTTTCGGAGTGATCTTTATTTTCGTCTCAAAATTGTATCGGTTCATCTGGATCCGCTGAATGAACGGCGAGAAGACATCCTGCCTTTGGCTGATTTTTTTCGTCGTCAGGCAAATAAAAAGAACGGCCGAAAAACAAAGGGCTTTTCGCCAGCCTTGCGTCGCTGGATGGTGGGTTACAGCTGGAAAGGTAATGTCCGGCAACTAAAAAATGTCGTGGAAAGTCTAGTAGTGATGGACCTCGATGACATGCTTGATATGGATGACTTGTCCCCTGACTTAGTCGGCGATGTCGATAAGATCATTCCTTCGACATCGGGCCCTGAACCCGCTGTTAGTTTTCTGGATGAGGGCTCGTCCGAATTGATTGGTAAGTCAATGAAGGAAATTGAACGTTGGGCGACCGAACAGACGCTGAAATTGGCCAACCAGAATAGAAAAGAGACAGCCCGCATTTTGGGAATCAGCGAACGCAATCTTTATCGCTTGATCCAAAAGTACGGTCTAAAGCAGAGTGATGATAAGAGTTCCGAAGCAAGTGCGGATTCTACAGTGACAGATGGAACAGAAGAGAATCCGATCGAGCCTTCGTAGTCGTAAGCCTATTTTTCACTAAAAATTGTTGCCCAGCAAAACATCGCAGGAAGTGCTTTTGAGGGGGCCGTTATCCACTTACATCTCGCTTAAGTCGAGTAAATCATGAGTCAATTGCAAGTGAATCCCATCCGTCAACTTTCAGCGAGCGTGATCAACAAGATCGCGGCCGGAGAAGTTATTGAACGCCCGGCAAGTGTTGTGAAGGAACTGCTGGAAAACTCAGTGGATGCTGGTGCTACTCGAATCGAGCTGACGATCGAGCAAGGTGGAACAGAATTGATTCGAGTGACCGACAACGGATCAGGAATCCCGCATGAACAGTTGCCGTTGGCGGTTACGAGCCACGCGACTAGTAAAATTGTTGATGCCGACGATCTGTTTCAGGTAGCCACGATGGGATTTCGCGGAGAGGCGCTGGCTTCGATTGCCGAAGTCAGTCAGACCACAATTCGATCGCGGACCGCGTTACAGGATTGTGGTTTTGAAATGCTAATTAATGGTGGGCATCGCGAACCAGCACAGCCGTGCGGGTGTCCACAAGGAACCACGATTGAAGTGCGTCAGTTGTTTTACAACACGCCGGTTCGTCAAAAATTCATGAAGACTGCGCAAACTGAGCGTGGGCATATTATGGAAGCATTCACACGAGTAGCTTTGGCGCACCCGGAAATCCAAATGACTTGTGTTAATGGCAGTAAAACAACCTACAACTTGCCTGCGACCGAAGTGTGGTCTGACCGGATTGGCGCATTTTTCGGTCCTGAAATTGCAGGTAACCTAATTGCGCTTGATAATGCTCATGGTGAGATTCGGATCCGCGGGTTTGTCGTTGACCCAGCCGTCAGTCGTGCGAATAACCGCATGCAATATTTATTTTTAAACGGTCGATATATTCGGGATCGGTCGTTGCAGCACGCCTTAAGTGAGGCCTATCGTGGATTGCTGATGACCGGGCGTTATCCAGCCTGTTTTTTGACACTGGAGATTCCTTTCGAGTTGGTGGATGTAAATGTTCACCCAGCCAAATTAGAAGTTCGTTTTCAAAATGGCGGACAAATTTACAGCCAGTTACTAAGCACGGTGCGGGATCGTTTTCTTGCAACCGATCTAACTGCTCACGCTCAGTTATCAAAAAAAACGGTCGAGCCATTTCGTCCATTCCCCCAAAGCGATTCGGGCGGAACCACAGTCAGACCCGGGGTGTCCGGTCAGCATAACCAGGAAACGATTTCGTTCACCAATGCGGCTCCTGCTTTTGATTGGACTCAGGCACCTCGACAACCCCAGTTGGCTGGTAATGAGTACGCATCCAGCGGGAACGCTATGGATTCGTCCGTAGGTCATGGGGGATTTTCGGGTATAGCGCAGGGTGATCAGGAACAGGCTAATCCGAATCCGGCAGCAATGGGTGTTGCCCCCTCGCAGACGCCCACCGCCCTACAGGTGCACAACACTTACCTGGTTTCGGAAACCCCGGAAGGGATGATCGTCATTGATCAGCATGCGCTGCATGAGCGGGTTATTTATGAGCAGATTCGAGGCAAGGTCGTCGATGGGAAATTAGAGTCTCAACGTTTGTTGGTTCCGGAGCCCGTATCGCTTCCACCTGCGGAAGCTGCTGCAGTATTGGAACAAACCGAATTATTAGAACAGCTGGGAATATCGATAAGCCCTTTTGGGGGAGGGACTGTTTTGGTATCTGCTTATCCGGCCATGTTAAACAACCAGAATCCAGCTGAGATGCTTCGAAGTGTGGCAGATCAGATCGTCGAGGGCGGTAAAACCCTTGATCAGCGGGATTTAGTGGATGAATTGCTTCATATGATTTCTTGCAAAGCGGCGGTGAAAGCGGGGGATCGGCTTTCTCCGGAAGAGATAACCGCGCTTCTGGAGCACCGGGAATTGTGTCAGGATGCTCATCATTGTCCGCATGGTCGGCCTACATCGCTAGTTTTTTCCCGAGATGAGCTCGATCGCAGATTTAAACGTATCTAATCGTGGATTCTGTGCCAAAATTGTAAGATAACTTTAACAGGGAGCGTCTTGGCGGCGGGCCGCCGATTGGGCTCCGTTTATTAGGTCTGGAAGACGAAGGTGTTTGTTTTCAAATGATTTGTGTAAGCGTTGGACGAGGTCGACACCGAATGATGATGGCCGAACATCGGCACCTTGCAGAGCAAGGAGTTGAGTTGGTCGAATTGCGTCTGGATTACATTCGGAGAGCGGTCAACTTAAAACGGCTCTTGAAGGATCGCCAGTGTCCTGTGATTGCGACGTGTCGTCGCAAGACCGAAGGTGGGCGTTGGGAAGGATCTGAGAGCGATCGTCAAATGCTGCTGCGGGCAGCAATTGCGGACGGTGCAGACTATGTCGATTTAGAAATGGACATTGCTCACAAAATACCACGGTACGGGAATACGCAACGGATCATCAGTTATCACAATTTTGATGAAACGCCCAAAAATCTGGAAGAGATTCACCATCGAATTTCGCAACTCGATCCGGACATCATCAAAATCGCAACGATGGCCAATAATCCGATCGACAACATTAAAGCGTTGCGTCTTTGTCGAGATTCCGATATTCCAACCGCGGCATTTTGCATGGGTGAGATGGGGCTTCCGTCGAGAATTCTTTGTGGCCGCGCGGGTGCTCCGTTAACTTATGCCACGTTTAGCGAAGATCGAAAAATGGCACCGGGCCAATTGACCTACAAGGAAATGCAGGAAGACTTTGGCTATAACGAAATCACTGAGCAGACTCAGATTCTGGGGGTTATCGCCGACCCTGTCGCCCACAGTTTGAGCCCTGTGGTTCATAACGCTTGTTTGCGTGAGCAAAAATTGGATATGCTCTATTTGCCATTTCGGGTACCTAAAGAATATCTTGCCGAGTTCATTGAGATTTGTCCAGAGATGGGTGTGAGTGGCTTAAGTGTTACCATTCCGCATAAAGAAAAATGCTTGAAGTGCATCAATGTACTTGATGATAACGTGGCGGGAATTCGCGCTGCTAATACGATTGTGTTTCGTGACATCAACGCTTACGGATATAACACGGACTGTACTGCCGCGATGACAAGTCTGCGAAAGACGATCGAAATCAAATTTCCAGAAGAAGATGTTTTCAAGGATCGGAAATTCCTGATTCTTGGTGCCGGTGGAGTTGCCCGGGCGATTGCTTTTGGATTGGTTCGCCGTGAAGCGGATGTTCATATCTGCGCACGGGATTATCGAAAGTCAGATACTTTGGCTCGAAGCCTCGATTGTAAATCACTGGATTGGGCCGCCCGGGCTAACTTCGAAACGTCCGTCTTGGTGAACTGTACGCCTGTCGGCATGCATCCTCATATGGATGAGACGCCTTTTGAGCCCGACTGGTACGATCGCAAGATGATTGTCTTTGATACCGTTTATAACCCCGAGCAAACATTGTTAATTAAACAGGCTCGAGAGGCGGGGTGTACGTCGATCACAGGCGTGGACATGTTTGTGCGTCAGGCGGCGGAGCAGGTTAAGCTATTTACCGGCAAGTCGCCAAAAATGGAGACGATTCGGTATGAATTGAAACGAGCCACCAGTGCGGCTCGATACTAACGTTGAGTTAGGGAGTAAAGCAGCTGGTGCGAAGGTCTCTCTCATTGAATTGGTCGGGTTAAGCCGTGAGGTGATTTAATGAATCTCTATCTGATCGGCTATCGAGGTTGTGGTAAATCCACGCTTGCTCCGCTCGTGGCAAAAGCTCTTTCAGACGCCGGAGCATTATGGGAGGCGGTAGATGCGGACGACGCTGTTGAAGAAATTGCCGGAATATCGATTGCTGAAATTTTCTCAAAGTTCGGTGAAACGAAATTTAGAGAACTGGAGTCAAGAGTTATCCAGTCGTTGTCTAAACAGAGTCGCCTTGTTGTGTCGCTGGGCGGGGGAGCTCCGATAATTGAAACGAACCGTCGCCGAATCGGTGAGACTGGGAAATCGATTTGGCTGCGAGCTGAAGCGGATTTGCTTTGGAGTCGCATTTCGGTGGATCACGAAAGTGGCCAGCAACGTCCAAATTTAACCTCTTTCGGAGGCTTCGAGGAAGTCGTTCAGCTTCTGGAGCATCGGAATCCCATTTACGCCCAGTGCGCAGATTTTACGATCGACATCGATCAGCAAAGCCCCGCTGAGATCGCTGGGCAG
>JAPOIJ010000322.1 GCA_029979005.1 Planctomycetota bacterium
ATCCTATTTGAACATGGTTTCGTTAACTCGGACAAAGATAAGCCTAGAAGATGGTGAAATGAGTTTTCTGGAGGCTGAAGCTGCCGAAAAAGAAGGGGAAGTTGCATTCGTTTTGATCGAGGCTTTAATTGAGATTGGAAGGAAACGTAGGGCGTTTGAGGTGTTTAATAGGTATTTTACTGGTCGGGCATTGGAGGACGAGTGGGCCGTGTTCGCTATGCTTGATTTGGCTGTTGTCCACATTGAAAACAGGGATTACCTTAGTGCTCTGCCGTTTTTGACAGCGATTAGCGAAAGGGGAGCCCGGTTGGGTGTCAGGGATTTGGCATTTGTCGCAGGGTTGATGAAGGGGGTCTGCGTTCGTCGCCTTGGTTCCGCTAAGGAGAGATCTGTTGCGGCGGCGAGTGGTTTGGAGGACATGGCCAATAAGGAATACAGTAATTCGGTTTACATGTTCGAATCCTCTGGGGAATTTTCGAAAGCTCGTTATCCTAAAAAATATCGGAGCATATTCATCGATGAAATCAGAGACGAGGTAATGATGGAGTTCAATTCAAGCAAGAATGGAGGAGGGCTAGTTAAAGCATTGCGTAAGGTAGATCCAGAAAAGGCTCAAGGAGGACTAGTCATATTGATGAGTGAATTCGATTTGGATAGTGATGACGGCAAGCAATTTGGTGGTTTTCATGCAAGTGTGATCGCCGGAGCCAGAGTTTTCGCATTTGGGGTTGAGGGGGAGATAGACGATCTTCAGTGGAATCCGTTTAACGAGAGAGTGGCCAAATGAATACAGCTGAATTTTTGAGTTCTCTTGCAGTTGAGTTGGGCGATTATCTCGAGGTCTGCGGCCGGGCGTACCAATTGGTTCAGGAAGAGAATCTTTACCTGAATTCCAGTTCGCCACGCGACGCTTATTCTAAATCCGAAGAAAGGAAAGAACTGCTGGAGAGGGTGTCCGGAGCAATGGTGCGAATCAAGGCGCACAAGGCCTTGTGGGCTAAAATCCCTGCCGGGGAACGGGTGAAGCACATGAATATCTCCCAATTGATCAAGCAAAACATGGACTTGATAATGAAGACGGTGATGCTGGATCGGGAGAATGAAAAATTAATGCTTAAGCATGGCATGGTGCCGCCGGATCGTTTACCTTCCTCCGCACAAAACAATCCTGGCGCGGTTGCGGGGATGTATCAGCGTAATCAACCAGGGGTATAACCAGATTCGATGCCCATCGAAAAAGTCATTCTGGCTGAGAGCGACGAAAACCTTCGTCGTACAGTCGCTGAGTTTGTTCGAAGCAAGCGCATTGATGTCGCAGAGGCGGGTACGGTTCAGGATGTGTACGGATATCTTGGCAAGGATGAGTTCGATCTTATCTTCATTGAAGCGAAGTTACCTGAATGTGAGTTGATTGACTTTTTGGGAGACTTGAACCAGCGCTCCGAAAAGCCGTTGGTCGTTCCCCTTGTCAACGGTGAACCAGATTCGTTTGTATTGGAATGCATCAAGGGTGGGGCGTTCGATTTTCTTTCAAAACCATTTTCCCGCGAGCAAATCGAGATCGCGTTGCACAAGGCCGCTAATTACAATCAGATTTCCAAGACCAATGCGGCGATTGTTGAAAGTTCCGTCGATGATGCCGAGCGTGAGATTCTCGGTGAAAGCCAG
>JAPOIJ010000195.1 GCA_029979005.1 Planctomycetota bacterium
CCGCAAGTACATTGAAAAAGACAATGCACTGGCTCGTCGATTCCAAGAGATCATCGTTGAACCTACTTCCAATGAAGAGACCATCGAAATTCTGAAAGGACTTCGTAAGCG
Organism: Planctomycetota bacterium; assembly: GCA_029979005.1. GTDB lineage: Bacteria > Planctomycetota > Planctomycetia > Pirellulales > Pirellulaceae > Mariniblastus. Next base: position 112 of record JAPOIJ010000195.1, read on the forward strand.
ATACGAAGAACACCATCGGGTTCAGATCACCGACGATGCCGTTGCCTCAGCAGTTGATCTGTCCAGTCGTTACATTACCGGTAGATGTCTTCCGGATAAAGCTATTGACGTCATCGACGAAGCGGGGGCACGTGTCCGATTACGTACAATGAGTCGTCCACCAGATCTGAAAGAAATCGACGAAGATATCGAGCGTCTCAACAAAGAAAAGGAAGACGCGGTTGCTAATCAAGATTTTGAAAAAGCAGCAAACCTGAGAGATCAGGCCGACAAGCTTCGTAAAAAGAAGGATCAAATCAAACGTGAATGGCGCGAAAAGTCTCAGGAGACGGATGGCGTGGTCGACGAAGAGGTAATCGCAGAAGTCATTTCGAAAATGACAGGCGTTCCTCTCACACGCCTATCCACCGAAGACTCGATGCGGCTGATGAAAATGGAAGAGGAACTTCACAAGAAAGTCGTCAGCCAGGACGCTGCTGTGGTGGCGATTTCGAAAGCTGTTCGACGAAGTCGAAGTGGCCTGAAGGATCCCCGACGCCCGATCGGTTGCTTTATGTTTGCCGGTCCAACGGGTGTGGGTAAGACATTACTTTCCAAAGCGTTGGCTGAATTCATGTTCGGTGATGAAGAAGCTTTGGTTGCAATCGACATGTCCGAGTACATGGAGAAACACAACCTTAGCCGTTTGATCGGAGCCCCTCCGGGATACGTTGGCTATGAAGAAGGTGGCCAATTGACCGAGAAGATCCGCCGACGCCCTTACTCGGTCGTGCTTTTGGACGAAATCGAAAAAGCTCATCCCGATATTTTCAACATGCTTCTTCAAGTCATGGAAGAAGGACGCTTGACCGACAGTTTCGGTCGAAATATTGATTTCCGAAATGTCATTTTGATCATGACCACGAACGTCGGTGCTCATGCGATTAAAAATGAATCGCACTTTGGACTTCCAGGTGCCGGCGAAGATCAGTCGTTCGAAGGCATGAAGACGCGAGTTTATGACGAAATTAACAAGGCTTTCCGGCCAGAATTTCTCAACCGTCTTTCTGAGACGCCGATCATTTTCCGTCACCTTGAGAAGAAAGATCTTAAACTGGTCATTGACTTCGAATTGGCGAAAATTAGAGAACGGCTTTCGGAACGCGGTTTTGAATTGACACTATCCAATGACGCCAAAGATTTCCTAATCAAGAAGGGAACTGACTTGGAGTATGGTGCTCGTCCATTGCGACGTGCCTTGGAAAATTATGTCGAAGATACGCTTTCGGAAGAACTGCTTAAAGGTAACTTCCAGGGTAAAAACCGGATCATTGTTGACGGAGTCAAGAACGATAAAGGTAAGATCACTGGGCTCAAATTCGACAGTGAATTTGTTCCCCCCCCGGAAGAACCGCCACAGGAAGAGGCGGTCGGGGTTGGCGTCGCAGACGACGATTCCGGTGATGATTCTCCGGAAAACTCTGGCACGACTGAAGATTAAGCCACAGTTCTGAATTGGATAAACTACGTCAAGCCCCGCTGGAATCAGCGGGGCTTGTTTCGTTTCAGTCCTTAAATCAAACCTACTACTGAAACCTGGCCTCCAGCCACCGACTCATTTCACCCAAAACCGTAGCGTCGAGAGTTTCTTCAATGATCACATAATTACTCGGTGAACCGGTCTCACATTTTTGAAAAAGATGGTTTAACCCCGGCAACAAAATCTGTGTGAAATCCTGATTCCCTGCCTTGTCCATCGCTGATTTTATGGCAGGCATGTTCAGCTGAGGATCAACTTGAAGATCATTCTCACCAATCAGAGAAAGGACTGGGCAATGCGTTCGGCTAAGTGTCGTCACCGGGTCAAATTCCAGAAAATATTTCATCCACTTTGACTTGAACATGATTATCGTTTTTGTCGCAACATCGTTTAGGCCGTATTTCAATTTCTCGTCTTCGCTTAAATCAGCAAAAATGCCATTTAGCGAATCGGCGAATGCTTCATCCATGGGAAGATTCTCATTGGATCTGGTAAACGCAAGCCGGAACAACTCATCCTGCAGATCAAGAATTTCATCTGGCAGACCTGCAACTGCTGCAATCTTTCTCGTCTGGTTTAAAACAATCTCACGCCCCGTCACGCCCGTTCCAGCTAATAGAATGACACCCGCAACATCCGCATTGCGGCTCGCAACTATTGGCCCAATAATTCCTCCCTCGCTATGGCCGGCAAGAACAATTTTCTCGGGATCAATCTTTGGATTTTGTTTGGCCCACTCAAACACAACCTCCAAATCATCTGCCAAATCCGCCGTCGTCGCCTCGACAAAATTGCCCTTGGATTCTCCAACCCCTCGGTCATCGTAACGTACAACAGCGAATCCTTTTTTGGTCAAATAATCAGCAATGACTAAAAATGGACGATGCTCAAAGATCGTTTCATCGCGATCCTGCGGGCCGGAACCGCTTGTCAAAATCACTGCGGGAAAAGGGCCTTGCCCCTTTGGCGTTGTGACGGTCCCAGCAAGTACGACTTCGCTTGAATATTTTTTGTCGATCGAACTCGACTGTACTTTAAAATCTTCAGATTCATAATCAAAAGGAGGTTTAGGCGTTTGAGGCCGCTTTAACTCAGGTGACTTTGTTTGCTCGATCGGAATTTGTTTCAACACCAAAGGAATTTTGGCACCAGATTGGATCCAGGTTCCGTCAATCACTTTGCCTTCAGCCTCAAGCTTACCTATCACTTTGGCTGCTGTCGCTGGGATCGTCATCGTAATCCGGTCCCCTTGTTGTTCAAAACCACCCTCTAATCCGTTGATCCCTTCGGTAAAGCTATCCAGCTGGATCGACTTCTTCCCCTCAAAATTCACGAATACGCGAAACTGAAAATCAAAGCGTTTGGGGCCGGCTTCCATCTTGCCCACCCACGTCTCGATGTGTTTCGCAGGTTTCCAATCGTCAATCAGCTTAAACTCTACATTAAACTTTAGACCCTGAGTAAACACTCCAGTTACCACGGTTTGATCGGCATTCATGTCACCGGCAAAAGAAACTCCCAGTTTCTTAATTTCAAATGTCAACTGCTTCGCAGTTCGCTCAACCTTGTCGAATGGAATAGGAGTCGCCACTTGATCCAAGCTCACCATCACCCCACTGTATGTACCGTCCTTTTCAGGTTTTAACCTCAATTGAAGTCGCAGTTGCTGTGGGCCAACTTTTAAAATACCCATCCATGTTTCCGCCTTCTTTTCCTGCCCGAAACACTGATTGACTGGTGTCAGTAGTAAAATGGCAACCAATCCAGCCATTATCCAACGGGGACAAAGCGAGAGATCAAAAGTCGCGTTACTCGATGTTTGAGCCATTTCAAGTTCTCCAACGAAAACAACAGGGGTAAGAAACGCCCCGTTTATACCATCGTACAAATCAATTACTAAATAATATTCGCTTGAACCGATTCCCGCGGATTCGACTTGAACATCCTCGTAGAATAAAAACCGACCCAAATGCTAAAACTCAAATCAACTCGCTTTTTTGTTGGTTAAAAGGCACAACCTCCAATTCCTTCCCCGCGAAAAACCCCAAATAAACGGTTGCTCCGGTCAAGAAAGGGCTCCGGTTTGCTTCGAAACCAACGGAAAAAAACACCTCGATCATGGAAATCCGTTTACTTTTAGGGATTGACGGTTGCGATGCCGGTAAGAATGGGTATCTTAACTGGCAGTGCGGCCTTAAGTAGATGTAGATTCTGGCAGGCACTGTTAGATTTCTTTTTAGGATTTTGAGTAATGGCTGAAGGTACAATTAAGCGTTTGACTGACAAAGGTTTTGGATTCATTGACACTGGGACAAGCCAGGACATGTTTTTCCATTCATCAAACGTAGAAGGCGTCGGTTTCGACGATCTTCGCGAAGGACAAACAGTAACTTACACCGAAGGTATGGGTCCAAAAGGCCCACGCGCTGAGAACGTAACACCTGTCGATTAAGACTACATTCATTGAATGTTTTCAAGGAGAGCCGGCTTTTTAGCCGGCTTTTTTTATTGGCGTCTACTCGCAACTGCCCCCGATTACGCAGCCATCATTCAATCGGGCGATGCTTAACACCGACAAGGCCAAATCCCCCAATCAAATGGGCCTCTGTTCCCAGTTCTATCATGAACTCAACTGCTTAATCGCCGGCGCAGACCAGCAGACCCCCAAGGGAATTATTCGCTAGCACTCGTTGCTGCGACAAGTCGATAGCATTGGGGGATGATGAAACTCGCTCGTTTCCTAGGAATTAAACAACGCGAGAATATCGAGCGAGGCAAACCCTCCCCTCTTTCTACCACCGGCCAGAATTTCTTTCCTAATCGTTAAAGTTACTCAAGCTGCACCGGTGTTAAGTCGATGACAGAGATATGTATCCGTGGGGGGCACCACAGTACAGGCGTGCGCGCAGATTGTGCACTAATTTTATGTCGACCGTTGCCTCCGACAATTCGAAGCCCCAACTATCCACCCGAATTACGGGCTGGTTCACCGACTGGGTATCGGACTGGGGCGAATTGGTAATCTCAAGCTGTGTTTCCCTTGGCGATTTTTGCCTTTTCATATTTAGCACCTTTCGCTGGATGTTTAGCCGTATACCTCGGGGTGAAACTCTCTGGCCAAACTTTTACCAAGTTGGTGTTTCAAGTTTGCCCGTAGTCGCTCTCACAGGCACCTTCATCGGCGTCGTCCTTGCATTACAGAGCAGCTCGCAACTTGGCCACTATGGATTAACGAACCAATTGGGCGGAGTCATCAACTTGACCCTGGTACGCGAACTTGGGCCGGTTCTCGCAGCGACTATGTTGGCCGGTCGAGTCGGCAGTGCAATGGCAGCCGAACTGGGGACGATGCGTGTCACCGAACAAATCGACGCCTTATCAGCGATGGGAGCAGACCCCATTCACTATTTAGTCGTGCCACGTTTTCTTGCATGTCTCTTCTTCATTCCAACACTCACAATCATGGCTGATTTCATGGGTGTCGCTGGCGGCTATTTCTACAGCAACATCTGGCTGAATATCGATCAGCATTACTACTGGACGAACAGCGCAAAATTCGTCAACAACTTCGATCTGTTCACAGGGATTTTGAAAAGTCTATTTTTCGGATCTGCGATTTCTCTAATTAGCTGCTACCAGGGGTTTAACTGCAAAGCAGGGGCTGAAGGAGTGGGTAAAGCAGCAACCTCATCTTTCGTGTTTGCGTTCATCGTCATTTTGATTCTCGACTTAAGCCTTGGCCTGACACTCAAGGCTGTATACGAGTCGTGGTACCCGGGAGGGACTTATTAAAATGATGATTGAACAACTACTTGATCAAGAACAAGAATCAATTGTCGATGTCGAAAGCTTGTCTGTTACCTTTGGCAACCAAGAAGTTCTCAAAGACATCACACTGAAAATTCCGCCCGGACAAACACTCGCTTTACTGGGTGAAAGTGGTTGCGGCAAAACCGTATTGATGAAGTCAATTATTGGTTTAGTGAAACCAACCTGTGGAAAGATCGAGTTTGACGGTGAAAACATCAACCAACTGACCGAACGACAGCTCAGTCGCATGCGTCTGCGGTACGGGTTCATCTTTCAGAATGCCGCGCTATTTGACAGTATGACCATTGGTCAAAACGTCGCCTTTCCGTTGCGGCAACACGGGAGGTTCTCAGACAACCAAATACGGGAAATGGTACTGTCACGGTTATCCGAAGTTGGCCTGCCGGATTCAGTCGTTTTCAAAAAACCGGCAGAACTTTCCGGAGGCATGAGAAAGCGAGTGGGGCTCGCACGAGCGCTCATCATGAATCCAGAATTAATTATGTACGACGAGCCAACGACCGGACTCGACCCCATCATGAGCGATGTAATTAATGAACTCATTCTGCGAACACGGTCTCGAAACCCCGTGACCAGTATCGTCGTCACTCACGACATGCACACCGCCAGTAAGGTGGCAGACCGAGTCGTGATGCTGATTCCAAGGCAACGACTCGACCCGGGTGAAAACCAGGTTATTTTCGACGGCTCGGTCAAAGAACTTGAAACTTGTCGCGACCGCCGGGTACAGCAATTCGTCAATGGCGAAGCAGGCGAGCGTTTAATGGAGATGCGCGCTAATGGCCACGACCAATAAACTTCTTTGTCAACTGACTTATACGATAAATGAAATCAAGAACTTCGGCTTCCGAAGGTGAACAACATGGATGAAAGAATCTTAAAATTTCGAGTCGGCATTCTTGTCGTTATCTCGATGCTGATTTTAGGGATTTTGATCCTCACCATCAGCGGAAAACCATTCTTTGGCAGTTCCTACCAAATCTCAGGACAGACGGACGATGCAGCCGGCATCTCCAGTGGAACACCCATTAAGAAATTTGGGTTGCCGATTGGACGCGTTACCAAAGTAGCTCCTTCGCCCGATGGAGAGAACGTTACCGTATGGATGAGCATTCAGGAATCCGATGACAACGGGCAGAAGCAAATGATTGACACTTCCAAAGAAATGGCAGTGATCGGCTCCGAATCTATTCTCGGTGATGTCGTTATCAACATAGTGCCCGCAAAAAAGGATTACGAAAAAAGCAACAATGAGTCAGAAATTCATATCGCAAAAAATAATCCGATCGAAGCAGTTCTCGGAGAACAAGGCTCGAAGATTGTGTCGAATTTAGAGAGTTTATTATCTCCCAATGCTGATGTGAAAACAAATTTTGGAGATGCCGTAACCAAAATCTCAAAAGCTGCCGAGACAATGACAACCATGTTCTCCACTTCCCCCGACGAAGATCCATTAAACGTTGCTAGTGCGATTGCGAATCTAAAAGAGACCTCAGATTCAATCAAAGACATGTTTCAGCGGGACAAGGATAAACAACCCAATTTCGCAGACGCCATTGCGAACTTTGATAATCTACTGGGAGCCAACGGAGAAAAACAAACAACTTTTCGCAGTACACTCAACAGCGTAGACGAGAGTATCAAAGAGACGTCGAAAAGTATTCAGGATGCATCAAAGATAGCAGGGAATACACTAGAGGTTTACCAAGAAATTCCAAAAGCATGGAATGGGGAGGTTAAGAAAAAAGTTATTGAGTTGCTCGACAATACAGATGAAACTGTTTTGACTTGGAAGCCCGAAGAGGATTCACTAATAGGAAAAGCCTTGACGGAGAAGGTACAGGACCGCGACTTCAATGATACTATTAAAAACATTGCCGAGATTACTCGCGCCACAAAAGACATCGTGGAGAATAAAGCAATTGAAAGTATCCTCGTAAAGCTAGACCTCCTCCTCACCGATTTGCGGTACTTTGGAGATTCACTTGCCCGCAACCCTGGCTCCATCGCGAGAGGTGCGCTGAGACCTCGCAACGACCTCGGGCCCAAAAGTTCACCCTC
>JAPOIJ010000207.1 GCA_029979005.1 Planctomycetota bacterium
GCGATAAGTTCAAGATTACACCCGGTACACAATCGGGAGAAGTATTCAAATTGCCAGGACGCGGCATGCCCAATCCGCAGGGTGGGAGGACGGGCGACCTCTTGGTACAAACCTACATCGAGACCCCTAAAAAACTATCTAATGAGCAAGAGGAACTTTTACGTAAGCTTGCCGAACTGGAAGAGACAGAGGTGCTTCCTGAACGAAAAAATTTCCTTCAGAGACTTACTGACTATTTTGGTACGGCAGAAAACTAAAAAACCAATCCAAACAACCGTGGGCCGATCGAGCGACCCCCACTAAGTGAACCCAATTTTAGCGAGCATTTGGAACTCTAATGAGCACTGAACCAGAAAATCAAAGCGAAAACCAAAACGAGTCGCAAGCACCAGAATCCGGCACAAACGAAACGTCGGAATCTTCAACAGACACTACTGAGAATAGCGGTGAGGCCACGGTTGAGAACTTGCAGGCCCAACTTGCCGATGCAGAAAAACGAGTTCTCTTAGCTCACGCCGATCTTGAGAACTTCCGCCGTCGAAACCGACGTGAAATGCAAGATCAAGTACGCTATGCTTCTCTGGCTCTCATGACCGAAATCCTTGAGTCCGTTGACAATCTTCAGCGGGCGATTGAATCTTACGAAACGGAACCGAATGGAGACGGGCTCGCCGAAGGGGTAAAGTTAGTATCTCAGCAAATCGCAGCCTGTCTTGAAAATCATGGTTGCAAGAAAATTGATGCAGTCGGTCAACCATTTGACCCCAACCTTCATCAAGCCATTCAGATGCAACCAAGTTCGGAATACGCAGCAAACCTTGTCGCAGCTGACCTGAGACCCGGTTTCCAACTCCACGATCGCGTGATCCGACCTTCTCAAGTTTTCGTTTCGACAGGCCCCGATTCAAATTAAGACGTTACAGCTTTGTCGAACTGTCCACCTATCTTTGAACCATGTAACCGAGTGTAACCGTCCTATGCCAACCTACGACTACATTTGCGATGCCTGCGAACACTCGTGGGAACTGTTTCAAAAAATAACGGATGATCCAGTAAAGAAATGCCCCGAATGCGGGAAGAAAAAAGCGGTTCGCCAGTTCGGAACAGGCGCTGCGATCATGTTCAAGGGAAGTGGATTCTACGAAACCGACTACCGCAGCGATTCTTATAAAAAATCCGCCGAGGCAGACAAGTCAAAAAAATCAGCTTCCAAGGACTCGAAAGCCAGCTCGACATCATCCGAAAAAAAATCTAGCGGCGCTGACAAACCGGCAAAAAAGCCCGGTAAAGATTCTTCGAAATAGAATGCTCCATCCCATTGAACTCAGTTTCACTGGAAGATGCTTTCCGAATCATTCGTGAAAAATGTAGTCGTTTGATTTGGACTTAAGCAGTCGATCATCCGCCTAACCAGCCTCTTCCAGCTAATAAATCTTTTAAATAACCCATTCGCGATTTATTAGATGAAACCATCGATCTGATTCGGTACGATGGTGGCGTACGTTAAGGGACCGTTGAATCGGATCCTTGAATCGGTTGCTTACCCATCAGACGAGTCAATTGAGCTTCGGTTAATCATGCGCTATTTACTTCTGCGATTTCCAATTCCTATCTACGCCGTTTTCGTTTGTTTGTTTCCTGCCGAACCCTTACTCTCGGTTGAAAAACCCAACATTATCTTCCTGTTTGCCGATGACCAACGGGCGGACACCATCGGGTTCCATGGAAACACGGCAATCAAAACGCCAAATTTAGATCAGCTTGCCTCATCAGGCTACAGTTTTCGAAATAATTACTGTGCGGGGTCGTTCAGCGGCGCGGTCTGTGTCGCAAGCCGGGCAATGTTGATGACTGGTAGGCACTGGATGCGTATCCCTACTGCAAAAAAATCATCCGACTGGGCAGAGCTGCCATTGCTACCGAGTTGGCTGGAGGAGCAGGCATCTTACAAGACCTTTATCGTCGGCAAGTGGCACAATGGCAAAGCGACACTCCAGCAGGCGTTCTCTGATGGCAAGTCGGTTTACATGGGAGGCATGGTGAATCATGCCGCATTTAAGGTTCAAGATTTCAAGGATAACCAATTGAGTGCTGTTCGCGACGCTGGAGGGTTTTCAAGCGAGATCTTTGCAGACGAAGCAGTTAACTTCATTCAGTCCGCAGGAACCGATCAGCCCTTCTTTCTTTACGTCGCCTTTACCGCGCCCCATGACCCAAGAAATCCTCCCGAAGAATTCCGGGAAATGTATTATCAAAATCGTCCGCCGTTACCACGCAATTTCCTTCCACAACATCCTTTCAATAACGCTCCACAATCGACCATGGGACGCGACGAAGGACTCGCTCCCTGGCCTCGAACTCGCGAGATCATAAGCGATCAATTATGCGAGTACTACGGTCTAGTGACACACTTGGATTTGCAAGTTGGTCGCATATTAGCCGCACTCAAAAACAGTCCCCATGCAGAAAACACTTATGTCATCTACACCGCTGATCACGGGCTTGCCATGGGAAGTCATGGTCTTCTGGGGAAACAAAACATCTATGAACAAAGTATGAAATGCCCGCTCATTATTAGTGGCCCCAAAATTAAAGGCGCCCAATCCAGCCAGGCATTTACTTATGTCCACGACCTATATGCTACTGTTTGCGATTTCGCTGAGGTCAAACAACCGGATGGGATCGACTCGCTCAGTCTTGCTGGCCTAATCAACGGTGACGCTGCAAAAGTTCGCGACTCTATCTTTTTGCCATTTCAGGACAACCAGAGATCGATCAATGACGGTCATTGGAAACTTCACATTTACCCGCAGATAAATCACCGGTTACTATTTGATTTAGAATCTGATCCCCATGAAATGATTAATTTAGCGGAAGCCCCTGAACAGCAGGAGAGAGTCCGGGAATTAACTAAATCCATGAATTCATGGAGATCAAAATTGGGAGATCCCACACCGCTCGCCGTGGAAAACCCGCAACCCCAAAAGGCGACTTATGACAATCGCAATCGGCGGATGGATGTCTGGCAACCCGAATGGATCCGTGAAAAATACTTTGATGGAAGAAGCACTGCTGACCATGGTTCAAAAAAATAGATTTGTGAAGCACATGACGGTGGTCTTTGCAGGCCTTATTGCGCTGTCGACCTTTACTGCCGGTGCTCCTGCTGATCAGCTGGCACACCGACCACCAAACGTCGTTGTAATTTTGGTGGATGACCTTGGATACATGGACGTCGGCGCGAACAATCCCGACTGTTTTTACGAAACGCCCTCAATTGATAGGTTAGCAGATTCGGGAATGCGCTTTACCGATGGTTACGCAGCCAATCCTGTCTGCTCTCCAACGCGCTACAGCCTAATGACGGGTAAATATCCCACCCGCGTGGCCGCCACCAATTTCTTCTCCGGAAAAAGAGCCGGTAAGTTTCGTCCCGCTCCACTCAACAACAAGATGCCCCTCAGTGAAATAACTCTTGCCCAACTGCTCAAAGAAAACGGATACGCAACTTTCTTTGCGGGGAAGTGGCATCTTGGCGACACCCCTGAATACTATCCGCAGAACCGCGGTTTTGACGTAAACATTGGGGGCTGGAGCCGCGGAGGCCCTTACACTGGCAATCGATATTTTGCCCCGTTTAAGAATCCGGAAATCAAAGTTGAAAGCCCCGAAGGAGAGCATTTACCTGTACGACTGGCTCGCGAAACCGCCCGCTTCATCGCCGACAATCAAGATCGCCCCTTTCTCGCCTACCTCTCTTTTTACTCTGTCCATACGCCCTTGATGGGACGTCCGGACCTCGTCAAAAAATACAATAAAAAGGCAGCGGATATCGACGGAGAAGAATTTGCCTCCGAAGAACAAGTGATTGGCGACAAACCACGCAAGGTAAGAATCCTACAAAAACATGCCGTGTATGCCGCAATGGTCGAAGCCATGGATGAAGCGGTTGGAACCGTCTTGAACCAACTTGAAGAGTCCGGGCTAACCGAGAATACGATCGTTGTTTTTACATCAGACAACGGTGGACTCTCGACTTCCGAGGGATCTCCGACCTCCAACCTTCCACTGCGAGGGGGCAAGGGCTGGGTTTACGAAGGCGGGATACGTGAACCCTGGATCATTCGCTATCCCGGTGTTACTAAACCTGGCGCGGTGAGCGAGCAACCCATTTGCTCCATTGACCTATTTCCTACCATCAGTGCTGCTGCTGGAATCGAGGTCAAACACCCAATTGACGGCATCGACCTCAGCCCTGCACTCAGCGCTCAACCGCTGGATCGCGACTCACTGTTCTGGCATTACCCGCACTATAGCAACCAGGGAGGATTTCCCGGCGGTGCAATTCGACGCGGCGATTATAAATTGGTGGAGCGTTACGAAGACGGACGAATTCACCTATTCAATCTAAAACGGGATTCAGGAGAACAAACAGATCTATCGAGTGAAATGCCAGATTTAGTTAAGAGTATGCGTGCTGAGTTGCACGAATGGTACCGCTCGGTGGATGCTAAGTTTTTACAAACCAAGGATGGTTTAAATCCCTGGAGCCCCAGCCTAAATCAAACCAAGTAAGACGAAAATTTCAATGAACTTTTTAGATGAGTTTGTTTTGCCATTCAAAAATTCAAAGTTTTCCGCTGCTGCGCTAGCGTGGGTTGCGTTTATTTGCCTACTCATCGCATTACCAAGTCCGGCCGCCGCACAAACTGCCGGAGATAAGCGTCCCAATATTTTGTTCATCTTTGCGGACGACTGGGGATGGGGAGACTTGAGCTGTCACGGGCATCCGTATGTCAAGACGCCCAACATCGATCGACTCGCCAAAGAAGGTACTGACTTTCATCGATTTACTGTTGCTAGTGGCGTATGCTCTCCGAGCCGCACGGCTGTCATGACCGGTCACTTTCCTGCTCGCTACAACATTGACGGACATTTCGCGTGGGTTCCCAGTAATGAAAAAAGAAATATGCCAGACTGGCTTTCTCCGAACAGCATATTACTTCCGCGGCTTCTTCAAAAATCCGGATATGCAACGGCTCACTACGGAAAGTGGCACCTCTCTAACAATATGATCCCCGATTCTCCGCTCCCCGCAGAATACGGGTATGACGATTACGGAGCGTTCAATTGCGCAGGTGAGCAGATGCCAGTCCATGAGGATTCAAAAAATGCCATTTCATTTATTGAAAAATCGACTGCGGCAGGAAAACCATTTTTCATCAACGTCTGGCTGCATGAGCCCCACACACCGTTTCACACGGTTCCCAAATATCGCTGGCGGTTTAGAGATCTTGAGGAGACAGACAACATTTATGCTTCGGTACTCTCACACGCCGATGATCGAGTCGGGGAAATTCTAGAGACGTTAGACCGGTTGAAATTATCGGAAAACACACTTGTCATTTTCAGCTCAGACAATGGTCCCGCTCGCGCATCACGCCCTACAGCACTCGAACTCAAACACGACACTGCAACTGGTGCGGGCTATGGAATCGCAGCCGCAAAAGGAATTACCGGCGGACGAAAAGGCTATAAAGCATCACTTTTTGAAGGTGGGGTCGGAGTGCCGTTCATCGCACGTTGGCCAGGTAAAATTCCCGCGGGAAAAACCGACTCCCAATCACTCATTTCAGCAGTTGACCTACTTCCTACTTTTTGTGAAATCGCAAATGTCAGCCTTCCGGAGGGTTACATACCAGATGGCATGAGTCAACTGAAAACTTTAAAGGGAAATAAAACAGCAACCAGAAATAAACCTCTGTTTTGGAAAACGCAGGCAGCCTGGCCGCCTCGAAAAAGCGCCCCCAACCACTGGGTTAGCTGGGCCATTGTCGATCAAAAATGGAAATTGGTAGCCAATGGAAATATGTCGCATTACGAGCTCTATGACATCGGAAACGACTTCAAAGAAGAAAACGACCTTGCTTCGGCGAATCCGCAAATTACAAAACAGCTTCTTCAGCAGCTCACCAAATGGAAGGCAACGCTCCCGGAACGACCCACAGGCGATGTTTTTTCCAAGGAACGTCAACTTAAGAGCAAGCAAGAATGACCGTAAAGTCAATTGCTAGAACATTGGTACGACTAAAGAAGAAGGGATTGATAAAAAATTCGTCCACCTTGCTTTTGTCGAGAAATGAATAGATTACGCTGAACAAATCAAAACATGCCGGAGGGGCCCATGCAATGGATACCGCACAGGCCCCGCTACACTGGACCGAGATTATCTGCTCCCCTCACAACGTAATTGTATGAAGACTCAACTTACCATTCTGATCACAAGCCTATTTTTGTTCGTAACGAACGTCGGTGCGGATATCGTGGTTACTTTCTCAGATGGCTCAACATCGGGAACCGAATTTTTTGCCACGACGGGTGAGACGGTCACCATGTTCGTCTCAGTTGAAGAGACACTTCCCAATTCGGAAATGACCGATAATTTCCTGATCGGCTTTGGACTGAAAGCTGATTATTCAGCCGTATCAGGATCCAGCGCGACCGTTATCACCAACTCAGTGGATGCTGCCTTTGACACGCCAACCGACACCAGCTTCACCGGTTCTCAACTGAATCTTGCTGGAATCGATATTGATTTCGCCTCCAACGGACTACCTCAGGGGCCAACTATTCTGCTTGGTAAATTCGATTTATTACTTTCCTCGCCCGGGACGACTCAATTTTCCTTTGGTGATTACGACTCCTCGCTTGATGATTTTGTGACTTCGACTGCCGAAAAGCTCGATGGTATTATCTTCGCGAACAGTAGGACTTTTGATTTTAGAATCACCGCTGTCCCGGAGCCATCGGCAATTTCATTACTGCCCCTATTAGGAATGGCAGCGATGGTTCGTCGTCGCAAAAAATCAATGAAAACTTTTTCCAAGTCACGCGATTAAACAAAACCGCAACTCGCCACCTCTACTTCGCTTTTTTAGAAGTTCACCTCCGAGTAGCATCTCCGCCAATGCCC
>JAPOIJ010000102.1 GCA_029979005.1 Planctomycetota bacterium
AGCTGCTTGCTGATTGAAAAAAGATCGTAGAACGGGACATTCTTTTTCTCACAAACTCTCTTCATTGCATTGGTGTAGATTTCTAGGTTTTTATTATTAGTGACCCCGTCCGGAAGATGGGGGCTATTTAAGTTTTCGTGTGCAATGGGAGAGAAGAAAACAAGTCGCGGAACAGTTTTGCCGTTGTATTTTTGGCCCAGCATTTGGTCGATAGACGAAGCGAGGTCTGATTCAAATTGGGATAGTCCATCTTCCCCTCGCAGTGCTTCGTTATAGCCAAAAAAGCAAAAAATCACGGTGGCATTGCATTTGGCAAGCCATTGATCTGGCGTGCCAAAATTTGCCGAGCGCGGGCGTGTTTTGATTTCGTCCGCCGCAAAACCTAGGTTGCGGAACGTCAGTGTTTTGTTCGAATTGGCATGAGTCAAATAGGTCTCGAGCCAGGGGTAGTGTTGCATCCGGTCAGCGAGTGTATTTCCAATAAAGCATATGTTGTCGCCGGATTTAAATTCAAATTCGGATTGAGCCGCCGCGTTTGAAGCGGAGATTGCTACCGATAAAGTGCAGAAAGCAAGGAAAGCAGAACCGCGGGCAACGCAACATAAGGCAAATGGTTTCATCAGAAATACCTAATAAGAATCAAGTGGTCTTCGAGCAAATAATTTTAACAAGTTAAGATCGGATTGCACTCTTCACGCGATGGGTAAAATGGCAAAGTCCCTAAATATTATTTTTCACGTATTCCTCCCAAAAATTGATCGGGAATTGCAGAAAGTTTACGATTGCGGCATGGCAAGCGTACGATCTAAAGCAATCGGGGACATTGTCAGCTCAAACTTGCGCGTTGGTGAATCAGTATTACGTATTGATTGCCTTCAGTCAGAATTTGAATAAATAAAGCCGTTCAAACACCGATTACTGGCTTGTTGATAACGCCAAAATTTAGAAAGCCGGCCATTAATTGATTGACCGGCATCATTGGAATGAAGGCAGATTTGGCAAAGAGAAGCTCGCTTATCGAGCAGACGCGACTTTGAGTTCTGCCAGATAATCTTTTAGCTCTTTCATCGGGCGTGAAATGGCAACGCGACCAGATCGAACGAATTCGAGAATGCCATAGGGCTCAAGTTCTTCAAACAATTGGGTGGTTGCTTCTCGACGTCCCGTTTTTTGAATGACGGTAAAGTGCTCTTCAACAGAAAGAATCCGTGCATGATGTCGGTCGACCACCTCAAGGGCGGGACTGCCGTCGGTCATCGCTTCGGCCCGAATTTTATAGAGCGCTATTTCACGGTAAATTATTTCGTCATTCGAATACCAAAACGCTTTTTGAATGTCGACTTGTTTTTCTAGGGCATGGACTAATTTGTCCGCATCTTCCGGGGTTATCTCGACCACGATCGTGTAGCGGTGAATGCCAGGAACCTCGCTTTGAGAAGCAGTTAGGCTTTCGATATTTATTTTGCGCCTAGTAAAACTGGTGGTAACGCGATGGAGTAAACCAGCTTTGTTTTCGCTAAAAACGGCAATCGTAATTTGTTGGGGCATAATTCAGTCTGTGGATTTTAAACGGATGGTCGGCGTGAAATAGTGTGTTTTGAGAGGGCTTGCGGCTATTCAAGTCTGATCTCAGAAACACCAGCACCCGAAGGAACCATTGGGAATACATTATTCTCTTTTCCAACCATGACTTCTAAAAAGTATGCTCCTTCATGATTGAGCATGTCTTGGATCGCTTGATCCAGATCAGCCCGTTCATCGATTCGTTTGGCTTCGATTTTGTAAGCTTCGGCAATTTTCTGAAAGTCAGGGTTTACCATTTCGGTTGCCGAATAGCGTTTGTCAAAAAACAGTTGCTGCCATTGCCGCACCATTCCAAGGAATTCATTGTTCAGCAATAAAATTTTCACATGAACGTCCGTTTGCAAAATGACTCCGAGCTCTTCGATCGTCATCTGAATACCACCGTCTCCTACGACAGCGATGACTTGCCGTTCAGGTGCACCGAGTTTGGCTCCGATCGCTGCGGGTAGTCCGAACCCCATAGTTCCCAGTCCACCTGAAGTAATGTTACTTTTAGATTGATTAAATTCTGCGTAACGACAGGCAACCATTTGGTGTTGCCCTACGTCGGTAACAATGATCGCTTCACCATTGGTGTGCTGATTGAGGTTTTTGATGACCTCACCCATCGTCATCATCCCATCGGTGGGACTGCACTCGTCTTTAATTACTTTGTCAAATTCCATGGCGTCGCATTCCTTGAATTTTTGGTGCCACGCATCATGGGAGTTTTCGTTGACAAGGGGCGTGAGCAAATTCAAGACTTCTTTCGCATCCCCAACCAGAGCGACATCCGTTTTGACATTTTTATCAATCTCAGCACGGTCAATTTCGATATGGATGACTTTGGCCTGCTTCGCAAATTTATCGAGATTGCCGGTAACGCGATCGTCAAAACGCATGCCAATAGCAATCATCACATCACATTCATTGATCATGACATTCGGGCCGTAGTTGCCATGCATTCCAAGCATGCCAACGTTTAGTGGATGGTCGGTGTTCATGGCAGAGAGTCCCATGATCGTCCAGGCGGCTGGAATGCCAGCTTTTTCCACAAAGGTCTTAAGCTCCGCTTCCGCTTCCGACAGGATTACACCCTGTCCAAATAGGATGTAGGGTCGCTCGGCTGAATTGATTAAATCCGCTGCCTCCTGGAGCGCGTCGCGGCCAATATTCGGGCGGGAAACGTATGTTTTTACGACTTCGCATGGTTCGTAATGAAAATCAAGTTCGCCAAATTGAGCGTTCTTCGTGATATCGATGACAACCGGACCGGGGCGACCCGACTTGGCAACGTAAAACGCCTTGGCAAAGACCTCAGGAATTTCAGAAGCATCGGTGATCTGAAAGCTCCATTTGGTTACGGGAATTGTAATTCCCATCACGTCGGTCTCTTGAAACGCATCTGAACCAAGTAGATGCTTGGGGACCTGGCCAGTGATACAAACCATCGGTGTCGAGTCGATCATAGCATCCGCAATGCCTGTGATGAGGTTCGTTGCACCCGGTCCTGAGGTCGCAATGCAGGCACCAACTCGCCCAGATGAGCGCGCGTAACCCTGGGCTGCATGGGTGGCTCCCTGTTCGTGGCGGACAAGGACATGGTGGATTTGATCGCTGTATTTATAGAGTTCGTCGTAAACGGGCATAATTGCCCCGCCGGGATAACCGAAGACTAAATCTACGCCTTCTTCGAGAAGACAGCGCACAACTGCCTCCGAGCCGGTGATTCGATTAGACGGGGAAGAAGTTTCGGATGTATCCGGCTTTGTGGTGGTAGACATAGTGTGTAGTTGATCAATAGTGAAATGGTCTCAGCAAAAAATCCATTATATGAATTTTCCTCCGATCTTCGCATAACAATATCCATCAGAACAGTAACCGTTAAATTCTAGAGCTTAGGGTGACTTAAAACGGGTTAGGGGATGAGTGTTGCCATTAAGATAACCTTGGGGCATTCAGTCTGGCAAAGATGCGAGTGAGACCTTGAAAGAAGTCGTGCGTGTTATTGTTTGGCAAAAATAAAAATCAAAAAAGTTTTGTAATTTCAGCCCACTTTGAACTGATTTCAGCCGCAAATTTGAATTCCCCGCCGGATTACAGGCACAAAAAAAGCCTGACATCGGCCAGGCTTGTGTTGCGTTGAATTACTGTAACCGTCAGTTTTAGACGGCGAAGGCTTGATGCTAGCGAGTTCTTTTGCGTCTTTTCACCGCAAGACCAAGCATTCCCACAAAGAGGAGCGAGACCGATCCCGGTTCGGGTACCGCCGTCGTAAAATTAACGAGTTTGACGTTTTCTGCCCAAGCAACACCGGGGCTGTTTCCAGTTTGTTTGTATTTAATCGAAGCGCGAATAAGTGTCGCGTTTTCAGGGATGGTGGTTGCTACGGTTTCAAAAAATAGATACTCGTCTTTTTTTGATTCGGCGGTCAGGAAGGCGGACTGTACGGTTCCGCTAAGAAATGGACCGAGAACGAATGCGACTTCGAAAAATGCTTCGTTCCCACCAGAGAGCGCGTTGGAAGATTGGTGGGCGAGAAGTCCTTGTAATGAGATTTCATCACCGACAGAAAAATCGGTACCGTCGATCGCAATCTCTTGATAGGCTTCTGAAAAACTCGTCGTTGCTCCGCCTAAAAAGTTTCCAGTGATTCGTAGCGTCTCGTTCAATTCAATTGCCGCATCTATTCCAGGTGCTGCGGCATCTTGGTTGGCATTGTTTGGAGCCGTCCCATATAGCCACCCAGCTTGAGTGCCATTTAACTCAAAATCACCATCAACCAGAACGTCCGCCTGGGTAACTGATGCGAAAGAAAAAGCTAGACAAGAGCAAAAGATAATTGAGGCAAGATCTTTAATCATGGCGGGATTCCCAAGGAGTAGGGTATTGGCGTTAGCGTGTGAAAGTTTGCAGTTTCTTCCCCAGCCAGATTATTATGAAAACAGCCTCAGTTGGTGTCAATTTTTTTGATCGTAAAATAGACAATTATCATAAGAATTCTCTGACTTAGAATTTAACGGTTGAGTCCTAGGGAATTGAACGAGCGGTTCTGGAAATCACATTTTTTGCTTGGCATTTTTCAGGGTTTTTGACTTGCCCTTTAGTTCACGCGTCAATTTTACCAAGCAGATTCCTGCTCTTTGTTTGCGGGTCCTATTTTTCCTTTGACCCCGTCTAATAATTTTTGGGGATCGTGAATGACCCCTGATTTGATCACGAGGGATATATTTCGCGTGTTTCGAATATTGGCCAGAGGGTTTCCCTTGATGATTACCAAGTCTCCATACTTACTTTTTTCGATCGATCCATGGTCTTTGTCTATTTTGAGCGCTCTTGCTCCGTTGATAGTTGCGATTTTCAGCGCCTCTTTCGGCGGAATTCCAGAGCGAACCATGACATCCATTTCTCGGTGGATTCCAAAACCGGGTAGGTGGTTTCCATTGCTCACGTGATCTGTGCCGAGCGTTATTTGTCCACCGGCGGCGTGAAATGGTGCAATGGTCGTTTGTTTGACTCGGTAGATTCGTTGGTAAATTTCCATCCCTTTGGCAGGTTTTAAATTTTTGACTAACTCCTGCATGTAAGGAGTGAACAGTTCATTTTCCGGATACCAATATTCATATTCCTCATGCGTCTCAGGAGATGTCTCGCCGAGGTAGCCGTAAGCAGTAATCGTTGCGTCAAAGTAAACACCATTCTTGATGAAATGATCGACGATACTTTCGTAAGCGGCGGTGCCGGGTTGGAGATTTTGTAAGGACTGATAGGCAGACCGGGTACTTGGCAGCGCATCGCCGCCAAGAAAATGTTCGATTCGATCAATGCCCATATCGATGGCGTCTTTCGGGTTGACGCTATTTCGATAGCCCGAATCAAGATGTCCCGTAACGGTCAGGTTGTGTTTGTGCGCCTGATCGATCAGCGTTCTCAACGAGTCGGGATCAATTGCTTTTGCTTTAAATCCTCCAACGCCTCGGGCGGCCCAGAAATCAACTTCATCTCTGATCTCCTGTTCCGGTTTTTTTCCACGCCATTCCGGTCTCGCTCGACCAAAATAGGGACCGCTGTTAATTAACCGGGGACCAATCTGTTTTCCTGTTTCAATTCGTTTTCGAAGTTCCATCATTCCAATTGGATCAAATTCCCCGCATGAAAATGTGACTGTGGCGCCATTGGCGAGGTAAACAATCGGCATATAGTCGAATTCCTCACGCCGTTTTTTGATCAAGCGAACGTTATAGTGAGCGTGGCAGTCGATAAAGCCCGGTAAAATATAGTCGCCCTCATTTAAGCGTATGATTTCTTTCGATCGATAAATTTCAGGTGGTTCACCCACTCCAGTGAATCGACCTTCCGCTATCGCAATGGAGACATTGGGTTCGAAGTCACAAGTTTGGACATTAAAAACATGGCCGCCAACGATGAGTACATCCGCGTTTTTTTGAGCGTTTAACAAGCTGCAAAATTGCAACGCTATTAATAAACTAGACCAGAAAGCAAGTTTGAATTGCATTGTTACTCCAAATCAACGGCCACTAAATTCTGTTCTGAAACCAAGCAACTTGGTGTTCCCACCAGTAAATATTGTAATCGTCTTGCGTAAATACGTTTAGCGTTATTCTAAGAGTATCAAACAGGCATACCTGTGGGTTAGTCGTCACTTGCGATAAAAAGCATGCCTTTGATTTTTCTTAAAAGTTTTAGTGTCATTATTTATGGCGAAAAGTTATCTTAGAAGCCACTTTTTAATTTTCACGGAGAGGTTTTCATGTTGATCAGATTTAGTTTGTTGTTGCTATTCGTTATTTGCTTGACAAAATATGCCACCGCTCAGGATACGGATGCCCAGCAATTTTCAAGTTTGTTTGATGGGAAGACTACGGCTGGATGGCACAATCCCTTCGATTGGGGCGATGTTTCGGTCGTCGACGGTGAGATTCATTTGGTCGCGAGGAAAAAGTTTTTTCTGATGTCAGACGAAGTCTATGGCGACTACGTCTTCGAAGGCGAAATGCACTTGCCGGAAGGCACGGCGAATTCTGGATTTATGGTCCGTGGACAAGAAGAGAAGAATCGAGTTTTTGGATATCAGTGCGAGGTCGATCCGTCGGATCGCAAGTGGTCGGGTGGGCTATACGACGAAGGAAGACGTAAATGGCTTAATCCTCTAAAAGATCAACCCGAGGTGCAGGATGCGTTAAAGAAGTCAGAATGGAACAAATATCGGATTGTTTGCGAAGGCGATCATTTGGAGTTTTGGGTGAATGGCGAAAAAACGACGGACTATTATGACCCAGTCGATTTGATTGGAAGAATCGGGCTTCAGCACCACGGCGAGAAAGACCAGCTCTACCGGTTTAGAAATCTAAAAGTAATTAATCGAGGGCGTCACCATTGGGTGCCCATTTTCGACGGCAAGTCACTGGACGGCTGGAACGCGACTGGCGGCGGAAAATGGGAGATCAAAGACGGAGTTTTGTTAGGGACCAGCAAGAAGGCCGAACGAAAACATGGCTTGTTGACCAGTGAAGCCTCTTACGGCGATTTCACTGCGAAAATTACTTTTCGAATTGGCGAAGGAAACAGCGGATTTTATTTTCGCAGTGAGCCAAACAATAGTGGCGTTGGAATCAGTGGCATTCAGGCGGAGCTTGAGAATTCTGCGTTGATGGGAGGGCTTTATGAAACGGGAGGTCGAGGCTGGATGGTCAAGCCACTGCACTATTTTCCAACCTTTGCGGAAGACCGTCAGGCCATTCGAAAAAAACAATGGGACAAAGCCTGGAATTCTGACGGATGGATGACCATGGTTGTCTCTGCACATGGCGATCGGATTGTAACTCACGTCAATGATATTCTCGCGAGCGATGTTATCGATCCACAAGGAAGAAAATCGGGAAAGTTTGCCGTGCAGCTTCACGGTGGGCAGGATATGAAGGTCGAAGTAAAGTCAATCGAGCTGCTTCAAAAGCAAGATTGAATCAATCGGCTTAAAATATTTGATGCTTTAGGTTGAACAACAATCTCAAAAGAGCTTTTTCAATTCCGCTGAACTTGACACGATGGATTAGAGAAATGAAATCCACCCACTTTAGCTTGCAGAGTCTGTTGGCAATTTCTGTATTGGTGTTGTTCTTAAGTGGTGGATGTTCTCGGTCGCCCACAAATGATCAGTTTACTCATTTGTGGAGTTCGAATGGGACTCATGTGTGGACCCATCTCGGTGTTGAGCTGGTTGAAGCTGAGTCAAAAGTGTTTACGCCGCCGGAATACTTTTTGAATCGAGAGCTTCTATCGGATGAGAAAGTAAAGTTGGTGGGTGGGGTCGTGGTTCGGTGCGAGGGCGATTCGCTATTTATCAATGATCGTAAGATAGATCAAAAAAATGTCCTGATCGAAAATGACGGACGGATCATTGCCAATGCCTACATCAAGGTCAATTAATTGTCTGATTTGCGAACGTTTTTTTGCCGCATTCTCTAAATGTGTCTTTTCCATTGCCCAGAAGCGACCGACGAATAATTTTACTGCCCACAGGCTGTTTTCGACGGTTCGGTTTTATGCATTTTTCGCCATGAAGTGGCTCTCGGAGTCGTTGGATTCGCTTTTTTTTGCCGGCATTGAATTATGCTTGCTTGTGAAAAAACGGTAAGATACCGATAGATTAAATTATAAATGTGATGTTATTTTTCTGTTGGTCACGATCAAGCTAAGCCGATGAACTGCCCGAAACTTTGTCAACTTTTTACACTTCTTGCTCTTTTGTCTAATTGCATCCTGATCGATGCTTTTGCACAGGAGGTAAAAGATAAGCCAGTTTTTTCGGAATCCGAGAAACATTTTGCGGTTGCCGTCTTGCCAATTCTACAGCAGCGGTGTCTCGCCTGTCATGGAAAAGATCCAGACGATATTAAAGGCGAATTTAATGTCGCGAATATTGACACCATTTTAAAAGGCGGAGAATCTGGTTCACCAGGAATGATTCGTGGTAATTCCAAATCAAGTTTGATGATGGAAGCAATTCGTTGGGACGGCTTGGAAATGCCGCCCAAAGAGAACGACCGTCTTACGGAAAAAGAGATTGACGCTGTGGGTCGTTGGATTGATGAGGGGGCGGTCTGGCCGGATTCAAAACGTCTCGAACTGATCAAGAAATCGGCTGGCGAAACGGGAAAGGTCACGGGGAAAATAATTGCAACGAGTGGTGGCCTGTCGGAAGATTGGGACAATCGGCGATACAAAGAGACGGATGTTTGGGCGTTTGCACCAGTCGTGAAGCCAATCGTTCCTGAATCGCTTTGGGATTCGACATCCGAGATTGATGCGTTCGTTGACTCGAAAATAGCTAATTCCGATTTGAAACCTGCCGACCTCGCTTCCCCAGAAGTGTTGGTTCGCCGTGCCTATTACGATTTATTAGGCCTGCCACCTTCGATTGAGGAAACCACCACCTTTGTTGAGGCGTTTAACCAAGATCCGAAAGGCAGCTGGGATCGCTTAATCGATGATCTCTTAGCGAGTCCACATTACGGTGAGCGGTGGGGCCAGCACTGGCTTGACGTGGTTCGCTATGCTGACACAAGTGGGTTTTCGAATGACTATGAGCGATCCAATGCATGGCGTTACCGCGATTATGTTATTCGCTCGTTTAATGAAGATCTGCCTTACGATCAATTCATTATTCAACAAATTGCCGGAGACGAACTTGCGAAGGCAGAAAGTGAGCCGGCCTCTGATTCATCAAAGTTAAGTTTGGCCGAAGGTCTTGTTTCGACCGGTTTTCTAAGAATGGGTCCATGGGAACATACGGCAATGACGCCGGAAAAAGTTAGTCGCCAGATTTATTTGGATGATGTGACCAATGCCGTCGGTGAAACCTTTCTTTCGACACCGCTCAAATGTTGTAAATGTCACGATCATAAATTCGATCCCATACCGACGCGCGACTATTATCGAATATACGCAGCTTTCTCGACGACCCAACCAGCCGAAATGAAAGCAGAGTTTTTAGATAACGAGAGTCGCCTTGGGTTCATAGAACAGAAAAAACATGTCGAGACTTTACTGGCACACGCGACTGAAAAAATGAATCGGTTATATGCCAAACGAGAGCTTGCTGCGAAGGAGTGGTATAAAGAGCGTGGACGCGAAGGGGACTACGTGCCGTATGAAAAGCGTCGGCAACCGACGCTTACGGGTGAAAAACCTCGTCGTTTTATTGGGCTGTCGATTGCGGAAGAAGGCGAACTGAAGGTTCGAGAACAGGATGTGAGAATTTGGACACGCCGAATGGAGCGTTTTGAGCCGCTCGCGCAATCAGTATTTAACGGCGGCGACTATATTCATTCGTCATTGAAGTTGCGTGAGCCAGCAAACAAATTTCAACGATCCAAGGTAAAGCCAGTCACCAAGGCAAAAATTTTAGATGGGGGAAGCGTTTACGCGCCGTCCATTGAAGTGACTCCGGGAGTGCTCAGTGCGGTTGGCATTAAATCCAGTCCGTCCACGGATGAGGATCCTTATAGGCTGACGGAGTCGGTGGACGGTCGCCGATTAGGTTTGGCGAGATGGATTGCAGATACCAAGAATTCGCTTGCCGTCCGATCAATAGTGAATCGGGTTTGGAGTCTTCATTTTGGGAGGGGAATCGCGGGCAACCCGAACAACTTGGGCGCAACCGGTAAAAGCCCCACCCATCCGTTGCTGTTGGATTATTTGGCAGCTGAATTCGTCGCCAACGGGCGGTCGATAAAATGGTTGAATAAAAAAATCATGACCAGCAAAGTCTATCAGCGGGCAAGTTCGCATCCCGACTATAAAAACATTACGAATGTCGATCCGAATAATCATCTTTTGACGTATTTTAATCCTCGCCGCCTCACTGCTGAAGAACTTCGCGATACGATGCTTCTGTTGAGTGATGAGCTTAATTTGGCGGTTGGTGGGTTGCCAATTCGGCCGGAAATTAATCTGGAAGTTGCATTGTCGCCGAGGATGATTCAATTTTCACTTGCCCCGGGCTATCAACCGGATGCAACTCCGAGCCAGCGGAATCGACGCAGCGTTTATATTCAGCGAATACGGGGTTTGTCGGATCCGTTGCTTGAGGTTTTCGACAAACCCAATTCGAGTGAATCGTGCGAGATGCGTGATTCGGCAAGCGTGACCCCTCAGGTTTTCACGCTTCTAAACAGCGATGTTGTAACCAAAAGATCAATAGCGATGGCTCTTCGTTTGCAGAATGAGGAAGGCTCGGTTGAACAGCAGATAGAGCGTGGTTATCGACGTGCGCTCGCCAAACAACCGTCGCCAACTATGCTTCGGCGTTTATTAAAACATTATGAAGAAATGGTCGCTTACCACCGGGAACATCCACCTGAAAAAGAAATCCTTCCGACGGAAGTTACTCGTAGAGTTGTTGAAGAATTTTCAGGTGAGGCATTTGAATATCAGGAGCGACTGGATATTTATGAAAATTACAGTCCGGATAAACAGGCCAGTGATGTGGATGCTGAAACCCGCGCCTTGGCCGATGTCTGTTTGCTATTTTTGAATAGCAATGAATTTATGTTTGTGTATTAAGAATAGATAACGTTGACTAGATCGTCTCGTTTGAGGTGTAGTAGTTCTATGAACGGTTTTAAAAGTGAATTTAATCGCCGAAGTTTTATGTACGGACTTGGTGCGTCGCTAGGGTCTGTTGCATTAACCGGAATGATGGGTCGGGACAGTGCTGCGAATGTATTGCCATTTCCTGAGGACGCTATAAAAAAACCGCATCATCCGCCAAAAGCCAAAGCCGTCATTATGCTTTTTATGGAAGGCGCTCCCTCTCACATTGAGACATTTGATCCGAAACCCAAACTGAGCGAACTTCACCTAAAGAAATTCGTAAGTGACAATGAGCGATTTTCGGGCATGACCCGCGGGAACCGTTTCTACGTAGGAAGTCCTTATAAATTTCGTAAAGTTGGAAAATCTGGGATTCAGATGTGCGAGCACTTCACGCACATGGCGGAACCGGACGTAGCCGATGAGTTATGTGTTTATCGTGGATGCCAGGCAGAATCTGTGAATCATCCAGCCGCACTGTTTCATATGAACACCGGTAGTCGTTTCGGTGGTGATCCGGCTATTGGTTCATGGGTTAATTATGGCTTAGGTTCGGTAAACGAGAATCTTCCAGGCTATGTAGTGATGACCGAACTGGCTGCCCCGCAGGGGGGTTCTGGAAATTGGTCGAGCGGTTTCTTGCCATCCAAATATCAAGCCACTCGACTGCGATCGAGTGGTTCACCAATCTTGGATTTGAATCCACCCAAATGGAAAACACGAGAACACCAACGGCGAAATCTGGATCTCTTAGCTGAATTAAATCGAGAATCATTGAAGAGGCATCCGCAGCATCGGGAATTGGAATCACGGATTGATAATTACGAATTAGCGTTTCGAATGCAGATGGAAGTGCCTGATCTTGTCGACCTCAGTCGCGAGTCCGAGGCTACTTTAGAGATGTATGGCTTGAATCAAAATTCTACTTCCGAATTCGGTCGGAAATGTCTGATGGCGCGAAGGCTGGTCGAAAAAGGTGTTCGTTTTGTTCAAATCTTTTCAGGAGGCTGGGATTCTCACGACTTTATTGAGCGGGCTCATAAAAAGCGAATTCAATCAATTGACCAACCAGTCGCGGCTCTGATTAAGGATCTTAAATCTCGTGGGATGCTAGACGATACTCTTATTGTTTGGACGGGCGAATTCGGCCGTACGCCAGACAATACGGTTCGCGGAGGTCAAACGGCAATCGGACGAGATCACAATGCCAGTGCGATGAATATGCTTTTTGCCGGGGGTGGGGTCAAGAAAGGCGCCGTCATTGGTGCTACCGACGAGATTGGCGCAGAAGCGGTTGAAGTCGTACATCCAATTCGTGATGTGCACTGCACGATACTTGATTTGCTCGGTCTTGATGATAACAAGCTGACGTACTTTCATGGCGGGCGTTATAAGCAGTTGTCTCAATTTGGTGGTGAAGTGATCAAAGAGATTATTGCTTAACTCACCAGTCAGAGATGTAGACTCTAAACGGCAGTTCTTCTTTACGATGTTGGAGTAAGCGCGCGTCTGGTCGCAGAAGTGTGTTGTTTTATTGTTTGGAAGCGAAGCTATGTTTAGATATTCTTTTTGTGTTTTGTTGGCTGTGTTCGGTTTGACTGGCTGCCTACGATCGGCTTTTTGTCAGGAACAACCAAATATTATTTTCATTCTCGCAGATGATTTAGGCTGGGGAGATTTGGGTGTTTTGCACCAAAACTCGTCTAAGCATCGTCGCCGTCATAAAACACCGTATCTAGATCAAATGGCAAGCGAAGGTGCGCTAATGCCGAATCATTACTGCCCTGCCCCGGTCTGCGCACCAAGCCGCGCGTCTTTTTTGATGGGCGTGCATCAAGGGCATTCGTCAGTCCGGAATAATCAGTTTGATAAGGCGTTAAGCAATAATCATACCGTCGCAACCGTCTTGAAGGATGCCGGGTATAAAACGGCCCTTGTCGGTAAGTACGGACTTCAGGGTGATGGAAAAGATTCTAAGACGTGGGAAGCTTACCCGACAAAGCGGGGATTTGATGAGTTCTTTGGTTATGTTGCTCACGTCGATGGGCATGTTCACTATCCCAGTCACCCGTGGCCGATTGGGAATTCTGAATCGCACCGATCCGGCAAACAAGTTTGGTGGAACGATCGGGAAATCTCTAATGAACTTACTCGGTGTTACACGACGGATTTATTCACAGCTCGGAGTAAGCAGTGGATCATAGACCATCGGAAATCTTCACCTGATCAACCCTTTTTTCTTTATCTTGCGTTTGACACGCCCCACGCGGCATTGCAGGTTCCTACCGGCCCTTATCCTAAGGGAATGGGTTTAGGCGGTGGCGTTCAGTGGGTTGGTCAGTCCGGCAAAATGATCAATACCGCGACTGGTATCATTGATTCATTCCGTCATCCTGATTACGTCGACAAAGGATGGTCGGATGTTCAAGAACGATTTGCAACAATGGTTCGGAGGATTGACGTTTGTGTGGGAGATCTGTTGGTGACGCTCAAGGATCTTGGAATTGCCGAAAATACGATGGTTGTTTTCACAAGTGATAATGGCCCCCACGACAAAACGTACATCACCGGTGAAACTTATGAGGCGAGTGATTTTCAATCTTATGGACCGTTTGACGGTACCAAAAGGGATACCTGGGAAGGTGGCATTCGAATGCCAACGGTCGCATGGTGGCCTACTAACATTCCTGAAAACTCCATCCACAAGAAGCCAACTCAATTCCACGACTGGATGCCAACCTTTGCAAAAATGGCTGGAGTGCTTCCTCCTGCAAGAACGGATGGCGTGTCGATGTTGCAATCGCTGCGAGGTGGTCAGGATTTAAAACAGAGTCGGATTTATGTTGAATACGAACACAAGAGTAAGACCAAGTCTTATCCAGATTTTTTGAATTCGCGCGGTGGCAACAAGCGAGGCGAAATGCAGGTTATTCATCTCGATGGTTTCAAAGGAATTCGAACGAATATTAAGTCTCATGCAGACCGGTTTGAAATCTACGATTTGCAAAATGACATCGGCGAGAGGAAGAATCTAGCGAAATCCGGAGGCAAATTCGACCAGCTTGAAAAGGAGATGCGCGATTTAGTGTTGCGGATTCGAGTGCCTAATCCGACCGCACGGCGACCGTACGATGCTGAGTTTATTCCAGGGTACCGGACCGCCGGCGAACTGGGAGTTCCGGCGACTCAGAGCCTAGAAGGTAAATTTAAATACGTTCCGGATTTAACTGCGGGTTCTTTTGAACAGCATGTCTCGACAGACGTGAAGAATATTCTGCTGACTGACAATGATACAAATTTTTCCGGCGAGTTTTCATGTGGAGCAGGTGGAGTCGTAATGGTTTCGCGTATCGTTGAAGTCTCAGAGTCGGGGCGATATGCAATTTCCCTGAAATCTGAATCTCGGGCATTTGTCCGGCTGCATGAAGCTGGAATCATTGACGGAGATTTTGTCAAAAAGCGAATGGTGCCGCTGCCTGAAATCGAGCTGAATCTAGGCGCAGGTTTTCATCCGTTGGTGGTCTCAGGCTTGACTACCGCGAATGACACGTTCAAGTTCTCGATTCGTTTTCGTAGAATCAGAGAGAATTGAAATTAGAGACAGTGCAGAGAGACCTTCTAATGTTTTAAAATTCGGCAGCACAGCCGCGGGTAACTATTGACGCGGTGCTTTATCAAGGATTTCTTGTTTGTCGGTCCAAGTCTGTTTCCGGTCGAATAAATCTTTATACTGGCGATATACTGGCCTTACTGCCTTTTCTTTAATTTCATATAGGTGCTCGTCGTAGAGTTTTCTCATCTTGTTCAGAGTTTCCAAGTTTGAATCATCGTAGGCGGCATTTTTTAACTCACCGGGATCTTGATTCATGTCAAACAACTCTTCGGTAGCTAACATGTCGTTTTCCTGAGAGTACCAGTAAAGATATTTCCACGAATTGGTAACGACACCAAATGAATGAGTGGTCGCAGGCCCCCAAAAATTCATGATCGAAAGGCTGTTTCGGACTGGCTTGGTGGGTGACTTCAGCAGTGGAACGAGGCTTACTCCGTCAATGTTCTTTGGGGCATCAAGGCCGGCCAGCTCAAGCATAGTTGGTGCAAGATCGATGCTCCCAGTCAACGAATTGCAACGTAAACGCTTGCCGGAACTTGAATGCCTTGGGTCAAAAATAATCAGCGGTACTCGAGTCGATTCATCGTACGGAATTACTTTTGAGCCGTAGCCATGGGAACCGCACAGAAAGCCGTTGTCTGAGGTGAATATGATAATCGTGTTGTCTTCAATTCCCTGCCGTTTCAGTTCGGCTCGGATTGCTCCAACCGCGACATCAACGCCATATATCTGTTGATTATATTTTCGCATGACGTTGACATAATCATCTGAATATCCCCACTCCTCAAACCGCGGATATTGGCGACCCGTTTTACTTTGTTCCGCTAAATGGGTGCCATTCTCCCGGCCGTAATTTTTTGGTTTTGTGAAAACTGTGTTTGCGTAAATCGCGTCGAACTGTGGGTCCGGTTGAACCGGACGATGAGATGCCTTAAAGCTGATTGAAAGGCAAAAAGGAAGATTTTCGTCTACAGATTGTTTGATAAAATCTTTTGAAAACGCAGCGTAAGACAGGGTGGAATGAGGAAACGCTTCCGCATATTTCTTCATGGCAGGATTCCGCGAAGTCATGTAATTGGTTTGGCCGGGGCCTCCGCCCCACAGGTCAAAATCCTGACTTGGTAGTTGTTTTTCATTTTCAATAACGATCCCAAATTTTCCCGCAAATGCGGTCCGATATCCAGCTTCTCTGAATCGCATTGGATAACTGGATTCCCAGAGCTTTCGTGTTAAATTTCCGGTGGTGAAATTGCAGCCAGTTCGAAACTCATAGAGTCCTGTGAAAATATTAGCTCGACTCGCCATGCAAATTGCTGTCGTGACGTAATGCCGATCAAATATCATTCCATCGGTAGCAAGCTGATCTAGGTTGGGTGTTTTAACTTCATCATTACCGTAACAACCCATGGTGATGGTGGACTGGTCATCCGTGAGCAGGAAAATAACATTGGGTTTCTCATTCAAATGAGTTTCTTGAGACAAAGCAGACCCAATAAAGTTTAGTTGTAACGATAATAAGACAATTAAGACGGCTGATGGGTTCAACATATTTTCTCGAATTTAAAAGGAGTCCGATTTAGCAAATCTATTGCAAAGTTATTATGGTTGACGACCTCGCCAGATCATAACCTAAGGGTAGTTTGAAGTGAAGCAATTGGTCCGTTTCGATAGATGCGATGGCCTAGGTGGCTTCACTTGTGTCGTGCAGTCGTGAATCGCCAGCCCAGCATTTGTTTGGGCAGTGATGAACGATTTAAATGCAACATAGGAACGGTGGGTAGTGTCGATGGGTACGAAATTGATTCAACGGGGTATCACGCGGTATGACATTGAGTCTCAAGGGACTTTTGGATATATGATGCGGATCTCCCGCGGGGGTGAGCACACGAATGAATTTTTCTCGGACAAAAAATACCGTGGAAAAAGACGTGCTTTGGCGGCATCGCGTGCTCGATACAATGAATTGGTGTCGCAATTGCCTGCCCCTAAAACGACAAAAGGCGTACGGACGCACCGGAACCAAAGTGGCGTTGTAGGTGTGCATCTTTCAGTGTGCGAATCCGCTTATGGGAAAGTTTATTCCAGCTATTGTGCGTCCTGGAAGACGAAAGATGGATCGCGTCGAAAAATCAGTTTTTCATTTAAAAAATATACAAAAAAACTAGCCTGGGAACTGGCCTGTCTTGCAAGGGAATTGGAGTCAATTGACCGGTCAAAAATTGAACGCACTCTGCGATCGAGAACTGGAAAGAAAACGCGTTCACAATCCGCTGAAGCCGTGAATCCTTC
Source organism: Planctomycetota bacterium (assembly GCA_029979005.1). GTDB lineage: Bacteria > Planctomycetota > Planctomycetia > Pirellulales > Pirellulaceae > Mariniblastus. The sequence goes on from JAPOIJ010000102.1 coordinate 17,081, forward strand.
TCGAAAGACGAAAAAGAAGGTCAAAAAAGGGAATGCTAAAACGCCGTCGAGATAACGATTCTGATGTTCTCTGATCTAAAAGGATTAGTCCAAGTTGGTCTCCGCTACCGTCCCGAAGAACGCCCGATCTTGGCAGTCAAAATTGCAAAAAAGAGTGATTTCACGTCAATACCTTGGGCCGAATAGCTAGCCTTGGCCGGACGGTTCGAAACCCGCCGATGTGCAGCGTTTTAAAGATGCGCTGTTATCCCCACTGCCATAAAAGCCTGCTAGAATTCGTAACAAGCGGTTGCGATATAAGTTCTTGGTAGTTGTGCTCTATCGCATTGTTTCTTAGTTAGTGGGAGATAAAGTGGCCAAAATTACAGTCATCTTGGTTTTGTTGGTTTGCGCTCAAACGATTTGCGGTGCGACAACGATTCAGGAACCAACGCCCGTTGACACATCAGCTGAACTTCAAGTAGTCGAGGGCGGTGAAGTTTCCGCTCAAGAAGTAAGCGAGGACTCCGGTGCGGTGGAGGGCGAGGGGCACGAGTCCGGTCCGTTATTTACTAATGATGCGGTAATCTTCGGC
>JAPOIJ010000034.1 GCA_029979005.1 Planctomycetota bacterium
ATCATTGATTTTCAATTTCTGGCGGATGAGGGAGTAATCGAAGACAGTCATTTAGACCTTTTTCAGTACACCAACAGCCCGCAGGAAACATGGGATGTGATCAAAGATTTCCATGGATTTGAGGCATAATGTTCCGTTTTGCTATATGATCGCTACGAGGCATGGTGGTTTGAATGGTTGGAAATACATCCGTCTGTTCTACGAAATTAACTGCAACAGAAAACGTAACCTAGACTTCAGAATTTGTGAGGCTGTTTTCTCTGTGCCTTGAGGTCGTAATGAATTGTGTATCGTGCGGCGGTGTTTTGGAAAAGGTTTATGGGCAATCGCATCATTGGTGTCGCGGTTGTAATCTGTTTGAATTTCCCACGGCGTTAGATGAAGGACTGATTCCGATTACTTCCGGTGGTGAGAGTACTAGTTTCCGATGCCCTAAGTGTGAAGTTGCCTTGGAAGTTGGCTCTATTACCGAGTCGGTTCAGGTCTGTTTTTGCAATAACTGCCGAGGGTTTGTGACATCGTCGCAATCTCTCGGGCAGGTGATCACGCAAATGCGATCCGAGTACCAAGGTTTAGACGACCAACCGCATCCACTGGATTCTCAAGAGTTGGAAATCTACGACGCTTGCCCTGCCTGTCGGGTGGTAAAGGATTCACACCCCTACTACGGCCCCGGCAACCTCGTCTTGAACACTTGTAATCCGTGTCAACTGGCATGGCTTGAACATGGTGAACTGGCGAAGATTATTCGAGCTCCCGGACCGAGGGGAGAACTTTGATTTTCGCATGGCTTTGATCTCCGCTCATTCCGCTTGAGCGGTTGGAGCTTTGGTAAATAATCGCAGCATTGTGAAAGCGAAAATTGTGAATGGAAATGCTGCTCCAATAAGCATCCCATTGGTAAAAGAATCACTGCGTTTGCCTTCAGCAGCTTGCAATTGAATGACATTGGCAAGTTTTTCTTCTTCCGTCCCGAAGGGAAGATTGTAACTTTCGAGACGTTGGTACTCGCCATTTGAAAACGTAATCTGGGTGAAAATGAGAGTTACCATCAGTAATAAGATCGTGATCGCGCAGATTCCAGCCAGTCCGTCGATTCTTTTTAATAACGGCGCTTTAACAAGGAGTTGAATGAATGTATTAAGAAATTGACCGATCCCCAGAATGATTAAAGCTAATGCCAGCAACCAGAGCGTCCAACCGAGAAATAGGAATACAGCATTAAACGTTGTACTCACTTCCGCTTCTCCAAAGCTAACGTGAAATACGTTCTGAAGTGAATTCGATAGGCTGCGAATGAAGGGCCAGTCGATGAGTGCAAATTTAGACGTTGCGATCAATGTTCCGAACCAGATAGCCAGCGTGGCAGAAATAAGGCCCGCAATCACTCCGATAGGAGATGATGTTTCCGATGTGGATTTCAAAGCCGTAGATTCTGTTTTGTCCGTAACCGATGTTTCCTGCGGTCGAGGTATTCTCAACGGAGTGGAGTCACCGGCGCCGGCTAGAATATCATCTAAGTCACCATAGGTATCTTGGAAAAGCGGTTTTTCTGTTCCGGGAGAAGATACTGAAACTGTAATGGGAATTTCAATTGCCCGGGCGCGTCGTTTCTTCCTTCTTTTTTGTTTTTTTCCCACCGAGAGAGAGCGTTCTGGCGAGACGGTAGGTAAGCTCTGATCGGTCGATTGGGAAGTATCTTGAGATTCGTTTGATGCTTCTGCGGATTCCGAAGCTGAGGATTTTTTTGCACCCAGTCGAACTAATTTGCCGCAACTGCAACGCGCCTTTTTACCCGCTAATTCGGGTTTTAGGTTGCGAAATACTTTACCGCATTCAGGACAGGATACAGTGAGCTTCAAACGTAACTCCGATTAATGAATGGCAAAACTCTGTCGCTCGGCAAATATTATACGCCCGATTATCTTGAAGGCCATTGCTGGAAATCAATTAGCCAACCATTTGTCGTGCCCTTTCCACCGCCTGTTCCGTCGTTGAAATCTCGCCGTCGAGCTGAGCAGTGCGTACATCTGAGAGGATTAGGCTAAACTTGGGGCTTGGCGTAATCCCTAATTTGATTAATGCACCTCCATCGAGCAGTGGTGGTGGATCAAGCTTATCGGGTTCCCAGGCAAGCCGATCACGACAAAAATCAACCCCGCTAGGTGGAGTTTCAGTTTGGCAGGCGGCCATCGCCAGCCCCGATGGAGCTTGCTTCTGGATTAAAAGCGGTTGGATGACAGACCAGGGTTGCTGTTCTGCATCAACTAGTGTTTTCCAGTTTTGATGGATCCAACGAACGGTTTTGATTTCATAGTTAGAAAGTTTCCAGCCGTCGGATACTGAATCAAAAGCTGAATCAGTAAAAATTGGTTCCATCAAAATAGCAAGCGCCGATTCAAATCCACCCTCGAGTCGCCGCAATTGAGAAAGTAGTGTATCCCAGTTTTCTTTGTTCGAAAAAAGCGTGTCAGCATTGGGAATAACTTTTTCCAACAATTTAGTTTCACGCAACAATGAAACCGCGGTTGCTCGATTCGGGTGGGTTAGCATTCTGCGCATTTCCGTACCGATTCGTTCTCCGCTAACGACAGTGAGCTCCGTTGCTGCATCTTGAATCGCACGCATCGTTTCCGGTTCAATTGCAAATTCAAAGGTTGCTGCAAATCGAACCGCCCGCAGCATCCGCAACTTATCTTCTTGAATGCGATCTTCAGGGACCCCAATCGCCCGAATTAACCGCTTGCCGAGGTCCTCTTGGCCATTAACGTAATCGATGAGTTTGCCCGTAGTGGGATCAAGAAACATCCCATTGATTGTGAAGTCGCGGCGCAACGCATCTTCTTTGGCATCTGTGAATTCAATGTTGTCGGGGCGTCGACCATCCGAGTAGCCACCATCTTTTCTGAAAGTTGCCACCTCGACCTGCCCTGCGGGCTTGGGGCCGAGCACCGTAATTACTCCGAAGGCTGCCCCGATGGCCAGCGTTTTATTTTTTCCAAACGTCTCTCGAATTTGGTACGGGGTAGCATCGGTCGCAACGTCATAATCTTGTGGCTCAATCCCGAGGATTTGATCGCGTACACATCCCCCCGCCCAGAACGCATCGAACCCGGCGTTTTGAAGTTTTTCAACGACTTCAACTGAAAATGAGCGTGGTGTCATTGGTAAGTCAGCGACAAAGAGAGTAGTTGTATTGCATTAAAGGACCGGCTGGCAGTGGGTAACCAGATTCTTCAATATATCGTTTTTGCCATGAATGTTCATCAGACCCAAACGATTGATCAGGCAAATAGATCTTGAACCGGTTGACCTTTGCCGTCTTCTGTAACGTAAAACGGACGCTGCTCGACGTCGAGAGCCGTGTCCGGGGCAATTCCCATGGCTCGAAAAATCGTTGCGTGTAGATCGCTAATGCTGACGGGATTTTCGATGGCTAAACAAGGCCGTTGGTCGGCAGTTTTTCCGTAGAGTTTTCCTTTTCCAATTCCACCGCCGAACATTAAGACGCTGCTCCCACCGGTAAAGTGTCGGTGGAGCCCATATTGTTTCATTTCAGTCAGAATGTCTGCTTTGGCTCTTGATTGATCGCGGGCGGTACTTCCAGGCACACCTTCGATCATCATGTCCCGGCTAAACTCGCTCGCGAGGACGACCAAGGTTCGATCGAGTAGTCCTCGTTCTTCAAGATCGAGAATTAACTGAGCGACAGGTTGGTCGATATCTTTTTTCATTTTGGCGACTGTTGTATGTCCATTCTCATGAGTATCCCAAGATACAAAGGGTACGTACTCGGTTGTGACTTCGATAAATCTAGCACCAGCTTCTGTGAGTCGGCGAGCTAACAAACACCCTTGTCCGAATCGCGAAGTGTTGTAGATGTCGTAGGAATCTTTGGGCTCGAGTGTGAGGTCAAATGCGGTTCTTTCGGGTGAGCTTAATAGACGGTAGGCATTCTCCATTGACCTTACCATTGATTCTTTTTGATAATCAGAAACCAGATCTTTGTGTGTTTGATTGACCAGTTCCCGATATTTTTGATGTCGCTTTTTAAATCTTGTTGGCGTCATTCCTTTGGGGGGACGTACCGACTCGATCGCTTGATCAGGATACGGTAGGACAAACGGGCCGAATTCGGTTCCTAAAAATCCAGCCGTGTGAAATGCTTTCAATTCTTCCTTTTCACCCACCCCCTCGAGACGTTGGCCGATATCAATAAAAGCGGGGATGGCAGGATTGCGAGGCCCGAGAAGTTTGGCCATCCATGCGCCAATGTGCGGAGCCGCTACAGTTTGAGGCGGGACGTATCCTGTGTGCCAATGATACTGGTGACGAGAATGTAGGATGTTACCAAGGTCGGCTTGGATGTGAGAGCGAATCAAGGTGCCACGATCAAGAACCTGAGCGATGTTTTCTAATCCCTGAGTCAACTTGATTTCGTCAACAACCGTATCGATTGCTGGAAAGGTTGAGATAATATCTTTGGCGGCAAGGCCTTTTCTAAAGGGCTCATAATGTTTTGGGTCGAAAGTGTCAGGGGCTGCCATGCCGCCACCCATCCAAAGCAAAATGCATGTGTCTGCGGTTGCCGCAGGTGAACTGACCGTTGCAGATGCCAGCCGCGGGGCGCCGCAGGCGAGGGCTGCCATCGTTGCGGCACTTGTTTTTTTGAGAAATTCTCTACGTGTTTCGTTTGAGCTGGACATTTTCAATACTATTACGGTGTGAGTCGGAATGGCCTGGTTTGGTGTGTAGTTAATGGTGTTTAGTTGATGGTGTTTAGTTGATTAACTGAAATTCGGGTAGCATCACAATTAACCAGAGGATGTCCTCAATTGCTTCGATTTTATTCTCTTGGTTGGAGAAGTTTAGTAGTTCAAGTTCTTTCGTGTTGGGGAGTCGGGAAAGCGATTGGCGATAGATCGCATTAATTAATTGTTGATCTGACCAGGAATTCTTCTTTTGAAGTTCGATCCATTTCTTAGCGCCGATGTTTAGCCAATTTGCCAGAATGTTGCCATTGCTAAGGTCCAGTGCTTGCAGAGTTGAAAGTGAATCTGGGCGAGTTGTTACCACCTGCTCTCGATTAGGACGTCCTAATGAACGCATTAGGAGATTCGAGACGACTAAAGATGCACGAACTGGAGGCGTTGGCTCCGGCGATTGTTCGAGACGACTTTTGGCGGATCCAATACTGGAACGCACAGCAGCATAGGTCTTCCAGCCTTGAGGGACTACATGTGCGGCCGCCCAATTTACGGATTTCCCGGATTGATCAGAACCATTGGCTGTAATCGGCTCGCTGGTGAATTCCCAATCTGAGTTAGAACGAATGATTTGCCAGTTTTCTTTTGGGGCGCTTCGAAACAAGATCTCCGCGAGCAATCCAGCTGGGTTGGGAGCGCTACCCTGGTTAACCGCTTTTATGATAATTGTGTTTTGGCCAATTTTTAGGTGATCACGGAGATTAGACGTGACTGGTTGCGTCCAGTCTTTTCCGTCAGAAACACGTGTTCCATTTACCCAAAGCGTGAATTCGTTATCACATGTCGCGATACAATAAGCGTCTGAAGCTGGTGATTCGAGTGAGAAGCGTTTTCGAAAGTAGACCGTCTCTTTGGCTGGTGATGACAAGGCCGGGGTGTTGCTCCAAATCCATTTAGCAACAGTTTTTTTCCCAACGGCGGGTGTGATCTTTGCATCGATCTTATCGGGAGCGGAATCAGATAACCTCCACACAGAGTCGACGAATTGTTCTGCCGTCATTCTCTTTGTGGAGACTCCATGAAATAAGTATCGATTGGCGTCGGTCGATTTTGTTGATTTCGCCTGCGATCGGTAGATTTTGGAAGTCGCAATTAGCTGGAGTGTGTGCTTCAAGTTGTAGTCGTTTTCAACGAGGTTGGCTGCCAGAAAATCGAGTAGTGGCTCCGACCAGGATTCGTTGGCCATGACATCGACTGGATGGACTAGTCCCCGCCCCGTCATGCGGTGCCACAAGCGATTGACGATCGTTCTCGCAAAGCGCCCATTCTCACGCGTTGTCATTAAACGAGATAGCTGTTCGAGTCGTTGTTCACGTGGAAGCGAATGGTCGATGTTACCCAGTTCCGGAAAAACGAATTTACTTGTCGCGGTTTGCCCGATTGGAATATCGCATCGATGGATTTTGAGTGGTTGTTGAGCGGTGATGGCAGCCAGGCCATAGGCATCTTCAAGTCGCCAGTCATCGATGAAACTATCATGACATGATGCGCACTTCATATTGATGCCCAGAAAAACTTGCGAGATATTTTGAGAGAATTGCAGGGGTTCGATTTGACTTGCATTTACCCTGCCTCTCCATTTTATTCCTTTGATGAATCCAGCCGAATCCGCGGTAGGATTGATTAGTTCACGGACAAATTGATCGTAGGGTTTGTTTTCGAGAAGTGATTGATGCAGCCACTGCGTAATTTGTTTTCTGCCTCCGTCGATGTATCCTGTGCCTACATAGTCATTTCGAAGCAAGTCATTCCAGAACGACATCCAGTGGTCAGCGTAATCTCGATCTTTCGAAAGAAGTGATTCGATCAATCTTGTTTGTTTGTTTTCACTTTGGTCTTTTTGGTAAGAAGTGACTTCTACGGGAGTTGGGAGCAACCCCAGAAGGTCAAGTTTTGCTCGGCGAAGGAACGCTTGATCGGAAAGAAGTCCGGGTGGTTGGATGTCTTCGGTTTGAAAATATTGATCGATGAAATAGTCGATTGGGTTGTCGTTCGCGGCGATTTTGTTGGGGAGATCGGTCGGGCGGAGGGAGAGCGGTCTTTTGAACTGTTGTTTTTTTAGCGTGATCTCAGAAGGCCAAGATAGCCCGGCATTGATCCATGTTGCTACTTTTTTAATTTCTGAAGCGCTTAGCGGCGAACCCTCGGGAGGCATTAATTCTTCAGGATCCTCAGAAGTTATTCTCGAAAATACCTCGCTTTTCAGATGGTTCCCAAGCGAGATGTTCCCCGAGTCGATGAGTTGCTCTCGTGTTTCAATTGACAACCCTCCTTTGTAGACCCCGTTGGAATGGCATGCTGCACATTTTTTTTTCAGGATTGGGAAAATGTCATGTGAGAAATCTATCTTCTCTTGGGAATTTGCGGGACGGCTAACAAAGAGCGTTAGACAAGATACAAGAGCAAACAGTGAGACCAACATTCGATTACGGTTAAACTCGTTTCGAGAATTCGGCAAGCAGTTGAATCGTTGTTTAGGAGTCATTGCGTCTTGTCAGTAGCGATTGATTTAGAATAATAGAGGGCTCATGTTTTAAGTTATCATAATTTGTTTGAAATACATAAGGTTTAATGGAATCCCCCACTGAACAAAACGACTTGCCGTTCGAAATTGACGTCCAAGGCGTTCACGAATTATTGAATAGTAAGGCGGATTTTTTGCTGCTCGATTGCCGGGAACCGCAAGAGTTTGAACATTGTCGAATCGATGGATCGATGTTGATCCCAATGAATGAAACCCCCCAGCGTTTAGATGAGTTAGAGCCTTATCGCGACAAGCGAATTGTAGTGCATTGTCATCACGGTGGACGAAGTCACAACGTTGGACAATGGTTAATTGGTCAGGGGTTTCAACGAGTGCAAAACATGGCTGGGGGAATCGATGCCTGGAGTCTTGCGATCGATCCGGAAATTCCTCGTTACTAAGAGATGCTGCCGCTAGAATGGGTTTTTCGCGGCCAGAAAAATATTGATCAAAGTCACCTTCCCATCGGATGAATCATGAAATTAAGTAGACGTGTTAGTTTTACCGTACTGATGACCTGTTTAATTGCGGGAAGCCCTGTTTTTGCCCAGAGTTCGGAAGATCAGCCCGGTCAGCAAGTAGAGGCTGTGTTTGAATCAAGCGATGGCGCTAAAGTTCCTTATTTAATCTACCTGCCTAAAAATTACGCGGCCGACAGTGATCAGGAGTTTGCCCTTCTTTATTTTTTACATGGTCGTGGCGAGAGTAACGGCCCGCTGAGCTTAGTTGCCAAATGGGGGCCGCCCAAATTTGCGGCGCGCGGGGATGATTTGCCTTACGTTATCGTATCGCCGCAATGTCCGAGATCAGACCGTTGGTCTTCCGGTACCCAGCAAAAGCGGTTGACTGAGTTGTTGGATTCCATTGTGAGTCGGTACCGAATCAAGGAGTCGAGTATCTTTTTGACAGGTTTGAGTATGGGTGGATATGGAACCTGGACTATGGCTACGAATTCGCCCGATCGATTTGCAGCGGTTGCTCCCATTTGTGGTGGCGGCGATCCAGCGAAGGCCGCTAATTTAGTAGACGTGCCGATTTGGGTTTTTCATGGAGATCAGGATAAACCTGTGCCATTTGAAAAATCTGTAAAGATGGTTGAAGCAATCAAAAAAGCCGGGGGCACCAAGATTCGATTTACCACGATGGAAAATGTTGGCCACAATTGTTGGTCTGCTGCCTATGCTACTCCGGAGCTTTATCAGTGGATGAATGCTCAGGTAAAAGATAAATAAGGCAGGCGCCGTCGGTCTAGGGACGCTGTTTCGGGGGAATTAAGTTTTTTGCGGCGAACGGTAATTCGGGGTTCACGAGTCCTCGAGTTGCATAACCCGACTGCTGTTTGATCTTAAGAGCCTCAGTTATTTCTGGATGATCTGGCTCCCAATATCGGTTTGCCAAATCTCGTGGAATGTTTTGATCTATCGGCCTTACGATTCGAAATCCGATGCCCTGCCCTGCTTTTGAAGTCGTCCAATGAGGGCTGTGGGGTAACATTGGCTCTTCTTCATAGAGGTTCGCTCCCGATATTTTTCGAGAAAGAATCTGGCAGTCTTTGGGCGAATCAAGGAAAGAGCCTCCAACGGCTACACGTTTTCTTTGTTCCGTTGGCCACGCAATGGCCGTCAGTGATTCGAGTGCGTTTGCGTTGTTCAGAGGCAATGGGATGGAGGCTTGGCCGTCCAGCACCCATTCGGCGACGTTCCCCTGCATGTCATAAATTCCCCACGGATTGGGAAGTTTTGTGGCTACTTTTTCACGCGTCTTCGAGTTTTGTCGAGTCCATGCAATTTTATTGAGTGTGTCATTCGATGTCGCCGCGGCTTTTTGATTTGCTGTGGCAGCATACTGCCATTCAATTGCACTCGGCAGACGATAGGGAGTGGAAGTCAATTTGGTTAAGTACTTTGTATAAGCTTTAGCTCCAAATTGGGACACCGTTCCGACGGGATGACTTGGTGTTCCACCGTAGTAATGCCTGCGGTAATTCTCATCGTAAATCAAACTCGGAGCGGTAATCGCGTCAATTTCATTGTCGGGATTGATTTGCCGAATTTTCAAATTGGCAAATTGGCGGAAGATGGAACCCAGATTCAAAAAGGGTTCGTATTGTTGCCAGGTGGTTTCGGTTTTGGCAATCCAAAATGGCGCGACATCTACCTCAACTGATTTTTTGTTTCCATTTTTTGTTGGAAGTAACAGATTGAATGTTCCAGCGGGCACCGGAACCATGTCAATGGAAGTCTCGGTACCTGGAATCAAGAAGGAGTAGGGAACTAAGTAAACGTCTCGGTAGGCAACATAGTTACCACTGGAGGGTTGCATTGTGGCGATCCCAAGTCGGTTGCTCTCTTGGGCGCGCGTTGCTACTGAGGCATTCGAAATGCAGACTAGAAGCAACAGGCTCAGCACACTCTTGGACATTAAGATGAATACTCAGTCACAGATATTTATTGCCTAGGATTTTTCTTCGCCGAAGTCGGTTTCTTTTTTTGGCTGTCTAGCTGTTTGAGCATCACCTCAACCGCTCGCGCAATTTGTTTGTCTTCACCTTTTGATGCTGATTCAGGATCGTTCATGACCTTGTGATCGGGTTCCATCTGTTTGTTTTCAAGATATTCTCCCTGTTTGTTTTTCATTCCGACCTGAGGAACACCGACACGCATATCGCCTGACAAAGACGTTTCCCACCAGACGGCGGTCATCGTACCGGGGACGGGCATCCCGACAAGTTCACCGATCTTTAAAGCGCGGTAGGCAAATGGGAAACCGTTGGCATCGCTGTAGTTGCCCTCCCCCATGACCACGATCGATGGTTTATTCCATTGGTCAAGAGAATCGCCTCGATATTCGCGACCGCGGACATGCATGGTGACGTATTCTTTACCACTGAGCAGTTTCGCTAGATCATTGTGAAGCCAGCCTCCACCGTTCCATCGAGTGTCAACAATGATCGCCTCTTTGTCGAAGTGTTGGCCAAGGATTTCAGAATAGGCGACGCGATAGCTTGCGTCGTTCATGCCGCGAATGTGAACATATCCCAAGCGACCGTTGGAGAGTTTGTCGACTAAATCACGTCGGTTTTTCACCCACCTTTCATAAAGCAATTGCCCTTCGGCTCCGGTCGAAATTGGTTTTGTGACTTCGTCAAATTTCGTACCGTCAGCACGCTGGATACTGAGTCGAACACGCTTCCCTGCCTTGTGATTCAATAGCTGAGCCAGATTGGTTTTCCCATCGAGAGCAACGCCATCGACGGCGGTTAATTTCATCCCCGGCTTGATCGCGCTTTTTGCCTGCTTGAGAGGGCTTTTGTCAAGAATCTCGACAATTTCTAATGGCCCGTTCGTATCAGTGAGATCAAACAGCACGCCCAATGCCGCTGTACGGTCACCAGTTTTGGAGGGGGACGGCCGGTAAGTCACGCCAATGTGCGACGCGTTCAGCTCACCAGTCATTTCCGCCAAAAGATTGGCAAAATCCCGGTTGTTACTGATCGAGGGAAGTTTCGCTTGATAAGCCTGTTTCATTGCTTTCCAATCGATCCCGTGAAAAGTTGGATTGTAAAACTTATCATTGATTTGGCGCCATGAGTGCTCAAACATGTAATCTCTCTCGGCAGCCGGTTTAAGCTCCATAACAGCTTCGAGCGAAATAGGCTTGCTCTTTTCCGGGCTGCTAACGTCAGCGTAACTCAAACTGCTGCCGGACTTAAAAAAGAGTGTCTTTCCGTCCTTTGAAAGGATGAAGGACGCGCTTCCACCCCCCATTTTTTTCAGCAATTTTTCCTGACCTTCGCGCAGGTCACGCTCCCATAGCTCATTGCCTCCTGCGTGACGTAGCATGTAGTACAACTTGGTATTGTCTTCATTCAACACTGCGGAAGTGATATCCGCCGAGTTCCGTGTTAGCCGGACAGTACGGTCATCGAGGTCGTTCCAGTCAATTTCGATCTTTTTAACGGAGTCGGTTTTTTTCTCTTCAGAGCTACTTTCATTTTTTTCGTTTGCTTCGCGCAGTTCTTTTGCTAATTCGTACTCTTCTTTACTGAGTGTGAATTTGTCATAGGCGTCTTGCGTCAGAAACGTCGCCATGATGTCGAGTTCACGACCCCAGCTTCCGTGATCACGTTGTCCATAGCGACTACTTGCCCAGTAAACTACGTCCCCTGCCCGTCCCCAACCTGGTACGGTATCCAGATAGCCAGAATGGCTAATGTCGACCGGTGCCGCTGAGCCATCAGCGGGTACGATCCCAATATTTGTGATAAACAGACGGTCACGCGGGGCATAATCAGAAATCAACCACTTGCTATCGGGCGACCAGGCAAAGGCAATGTCGCCGTCGGAATACGAATAATTGTGCTCACGCCCCAACGCGACATGGGTTGCACCGCTATCGCGATTCAGCACCTGAATTTCATCCCGCCCGGAGAGGTAGGCGATCTTTTTTCCGTCAGGAGAATAGGCTGGCTGAAAACTCTCGCGATCAGCCGAATGAATTTCTTTTTCTTCCACCTGAGTGGCAGCGAAGAAGTATTTTTCATTCTTGTCGGCAATCGTCGACTCATAAAGTTTCCATTTCCCCCCTCTTTCACCAGCATATAACAGTGTTCTTCCATCGGGGTGGAAGGAAACACTTCGTTCCTGTTCGGCAGTGTTGGTAATCCGTCGGGTGGTGGTGAAATCTCGACTGGTAACGAAGACTTCGCCGCGGGCAACGAAGGCAATTTCTTTGCCGTTTGGCGAAATGGCGAATCCGTTGATCGCGCTGCTCACGGGAGTTGTGATGTAGTCGTTGTCATGGGCGTCCGTTCGAAAACGAATCTTCAGTTCCTTTGGTGCTTGCCCTGGAACTTGGGTGTAGAGTTGGCCATGCTGTGTGTAGGCAAGCGTGTCATCTTTTGACATGGTGAGGTGGCGAACGGGGTGTGTTTCAAATTGTGAAATTTGCTGTTTCTTTTTACCGTTAGCGTCCATCTTCCATACATTGAAATTATTGTTGCCTTCTTCGGAGAGGTAATAAATATTTCCATCGCTGGCCCAGACGGGGTTGTGGTCGCCACCATCGAATTGGGTTAATTGTGAATGTTTCCCTGACTTAAGATCGTGTTTCCAGATGTCGCGAGCAAATGCGGAGATATCATGTTTTCGGAATGGTATCTCGTATGCTTTTTCATCGCGATAGAGAATTTGGTTTCCATCCTTGCTGTATCGAGCCTCGGAACCGGCGATGGTTGAAACCATACTAGGCGTGCCGCCTTCGGTAGATATCTGATAGAGTTCCGCTAATCGACTGGTTGGGAACAGGCTTGCTTCGGCACTATCCGTTCGCCCGGATGAGAATAAAACGCCGTCGTTCGTTGGTGTGAAATCGGTAGGCACATCGTGAGCGCTGTGAAAAGTCAGACGGTTTGCTTTCCCTCCCTCAGCAGGCATCACAAAAATATCCAAGTTGCCATGGCGATCACTGGCAAACGCTATTTCCTTTCCATCATGAGACCAGACCGGATGCCCTTCCCAGGCATCGTGAATCGTTAGAGGCCTCGCATCTCCACCTTCGGCGGGAACAGAATAAATGTCGCCCTGATAGCTAAAGACGATCGTGGTTCCATCGGGAGAAATTGCCGCGTGTCGAAACCAGTCGCTGTTCGCATGAGCGAACGAGGCAGAAAGTAAAAGCGCAGTTGAAATAAAGGCAATAAGCGGGCATCGATTCATCTGAGTGTTCATCCTGTGCGCGAGTTTAAGCTGTTTCTTAACTAGTATATGGATCGCAATGCGAGTTGGTTCGACCCAGAATGTTAATGCAGACAGGATGATTTACTGGTTAAGCGATTTCAAGAGCCAGAGAACCAAACTTTTTCCAAATTCAATGACATTATCGTTTTGTGACAAATACGCGGATTAACAATGATGCCTTTGATAAAAAAGGCGTGAACAAGCAAACGAATCTTACGAGCGAATTTCTGAATCAATTGGGGATTCTGTGAAATCAGCAAAGCGATCGCTCGAACTTTTGGAGAAGATTAACGCTACGTTGCAGCTGTTTCAGTTGGCATTTGTTAATATGATTTTTAGTCAAGGTACTCCTGATAGCCACCGATTTTTCAGGCACTCGTCGATCGCCTGCGGTAGCCAATACCCGTCAGTAGTCCGATGCCAAGTAGGATTGTGTGGCTGGGTTCAGGGATGGCAGCGATCCCCTCTATAAACAGTCCAACATTTTTCGTTTGCCCAGCACTCATCGTGCCAATATCCCAACCAAATGCCGCGGTCATATCACCTGGTCCAAAGGTGGCGCCGCTGTTGGTTAGGTCTCCGTTGGCAAGTAATTTGGGTTCAATTGAATCGTACTCAGCTATCTCCCAGTTTTCGAAACTGTTCGTTCCATGAAAGACCGTTTCGTCGGATGCCCCTTTTTGGATCATTCCTTGAAATTCAGAAGTATTCCAGCGACCACCAGTGTTGTTGGATGCCCCCCCCACGTCCCAGTCGTAATACTGAAACATTTCGACAGCAGTCAAATCCGTGCTGCCAACGTTTTCGAGTTCCATTGCGTAAGTTAAGGTGCCACCAAAATCATTCGTCCCAATTACCAACGCAATCGTTAATTGTAAATCGTTTACTATCGGATTGTTCCCGTCTATAGTCCCGTAATCAATCGTAACTAAACCGACACTTCCAATGTTTTGAACGGAGTTTGATACGACGGCTCTTTGTGAACCAGAACCTTCGAAAGCGGCCGCGGTTCGTGTTTGCAATCCATCGGCCAGGTTTTGGTATCGAATCATTGGTACGAATGCGGTGGAGTAATTTCCATGCACCGACGAAATTGCACTTTCGCCCGTATCAGTGTTCCAAAGAAAGGTGCTTGTCCCATCGGTGATATTTACAATATCTGCCGGGCATTCGCCTTGTTGCCCATAAAAAGTCAGGACCGTGATTCCCAATGCGAACAGTATCTTCAGGTGATTCCGGTCGGCACTCATTTTGGGGGATTCCTATAATTAACGAAAAATCAATTCGATATCTGATGAGTTTTAGGCTAATTAACGCGAGTAATTATTCAAGGGTTGGTGAGGAGAACTTAGTTCTTAAAGGTTGGATGTTTTTAGGAAAACTTCGTTTCTTGAGGCTCGCTGCGTGAAAAGTAACCTCGGGATGTGAAAGGCTGCCATCTCACATCGCTTTCTATTGTTGATTTTTTTCAAGCAAATTTGGCTTCTAACTTTCAATGATATGTTGTTTTTACCTTGCCTTACATTCATTCCAGCATCGAAATGATGTAACAATCATTAGTGATTCGAGGGATTATTTGTTTTCGTCGAGTCCTTCCCAATGGCACGGGGCTTGCGGTTATTAAGACGCAATCGGGATTCCGGCGGCGCATTTTTTTCCTCGTTTGGTCGGATCATACAATAAAAGACACCTACATAAGTGAGTGGTGACCGTGCGTTCCCTGAGTCCGAATGTAATTCTTGTAGGGTCGATCCAGTGAGATGTAAATGCGGTCTAGTTGCGGCGTTGATATCCGACTGCAGGTTTGGGTTGATCAAAATCGTAAGCACCCATTGAGATTGGCCGGTTTGATGAATTGGCAGTGGGTTTATCTTGTCCTGCATCGGTTCCATTCATTCGTTTAGTGGGACGAAAGTCAAACGAACGAATATCACGAAGCTCGCTCAAAACAAGGGCGCGATTGTTTTCAGATAAACCATACGGAGGCAGCTTGGGATTTTCCCAATACCAACTGCCACTGACGCCGGACAAGTTGTTGAAAACCCTCGTGTTAATGTTCTGTTTGACCAGCTCTTTCGTTTTCTGCGGCAGGCGATTTCGGGGAACCAGGATGTCGATTTTCGAGTTGTTAAAACAGGTGTTGTTATAGATATTGTGACCGTCCCCTTTGGTAACGATTCCCTTTTCCCGACAATTCCAAACAACATTGTGGTGGATTTGGAGCCGCCTCGCTCCATCATCTCCTCGGATTCCATTCCCTCCCCAGTGGAAAGCTTGGTGATCGTGGACCCAGTTGTAACGGATCTCTGTGCCGGCTGAACTTGCCCCAGACGTTTGGATGATGGCTCCATCACTTTGGCGCAAGCCGCAATGGTGTAAATGACAGAACTCAACGAGGGAGGCCCCATGATTAGCCAGACGCAGACCTTCGGAACCGCCACTATGATCGAGTGTGACATAACGGACTGTTACTGGAGCAGCGGCTAAAAGATCAATGCCGAATCCATAGTCTAATCCGTGCCAATCAATATCTTGAAACAAACAGTTCTCAATTAAATTTCGTTTACCACCCACCGTCAAACCGGGGCCTTCGCTGTATTTGCAAACGACATTTCGAATCACATTGTCGTTGCCGAAGACTTCTGTCAAAACATCAACACTTGTCTCTCCAAACCATTTTCGAGCATTAAAACTACTATTTAGTTCGTCTGAAAGCGGTGTGTTGGGTCCAAATGGGTTGGATATCGCTGATCCGAATTCAATGTGTATATTCTCTAATTGGCAGTGATTTACGTTTTTCATTCGGACCGTTGTCCCACGAAATTGAATTCCGGAAACCGTCAGATAGGCACAATCCTGACAGAGTATTCCCGTTGGATTGCCTTTGCTCTCAATCATCAATTGACGTGGGTTGCGTCCTTCGGGTGGGTAGAGTGTGAGTGCCTGCGACGCGTCATCGTAAAACCATTCTCCTGGTGCATCCAATGCCGCCTCACCATAGATGCAGTATCGATCAATCTCTGCGGGATGGCTTACTTTGACCAGTCTACTATTCGGATCGGTTTTATAGTTGAACCGATCTCTTCCCTTTTGGTGTTTGGTAATGACACGGCGAAACGTTTGCCACGAACCAATATTTAAAATTGCGACGCACCCCGTAAAGTCGAGATTCGAGGACGCTAGGTTGGAATCCACGAGGGTCCCATAGCTGGAATCCGCTTCGGCCTTGGGCCATTTGCTATTTTCCCAACGCTCGTTCCAACTCATGTTGGGCCAGCGAGCTGGTGTCATCATCACTTGATTCACAAAGAGTTGCCGCACCGGCTGGGTTACCTTTGTCTGGTAGACGCCTCGCCGGATTTCATTCCATTCCAATTTCAGTTCGTTTAAGCCACAAAACACCACACCCTTCCCGCCTAAAATTCGTATGGGTTTTTCGGGAGTCCCTTTTTTATGAATCACGATGGATTGATAGTATCGGCCGGGTGCGAGTTGGATGGTTTGTCCGGGTTCAAGGTTGTCGACCGCCTGTTGAAGGTCATCCCCCGGCCCCAGCGAAATAATTCGGTCATCAAAAGCGAAAGATGTTGAATGCGCACCAAATATAACCACAAGCAGTAGCAACGTGTTTTTTGAAAAACGGCAAATAAACATATCGTTTTAGGAACCTTTTCATTGGAAGGATTTGCATGCAAGTGCAACGGTATTGTCGTGATTAGGAATTTGTCTAAAAACCATCTTGTTTCAAGTGGCTTCGAGTTGATTTAAGATACTGTCTTCGCAAGAACCGCCCCGTCAATTTGCTCACAGATATAAGTAGATTGAATTGATTGAAAAACTTCACCCTCACCCTTTAGGATTGTGATGGTGGATGACCTAAAAATCCTTACGAGGACTCTAAGATAGAGTCAGAGTCGTCATCAGATCCGAAAGAAACTACGAAGGATCAGACATAGTCTCAGGTTGGTGTTCAAGTGCTGCTGCTCTTTGGAATAGCTCTGATTGTCTGATGGCTTGGCTTTTCTTCCTTGCTTGCTTATTTGTTCTAGCTGAACTAGAGGGATCGTGGCTACCCCATGGCTACGAAACCGTCACGACTCACGCTGGCAAGCACCGCTATTTGTTGATTAACAAGTTATAACAACAAATAAAACAGCGAATCGCGTGAGTCGCTACTAGTTGATGCGGCCTTATGTGCCGTTCACGGAGATTCAGGTTCTAGTACCCACAGGGACATGGAAGTTCAAATCCTCTCATCCGCTCACGCTCGCTCAGCGATCCTGCTTCATTGGATATGGTTCGCCACCCATGCGAAGTAGTCATTGTTCCCGTCGGAGATAGGCACGGAAATGATTTGCGGGAGATCGTAGTTGTGTATTGTTTTGATCAACTCAATTATTGCTGCAACCTTCGCTTGCGTTGTTTTAATTGACAAACGGAGTTCTTCAGATGAAGTCAGTTTATCTTCCCAGACATAAACACTTTTAATTGGCCCATCGATCTGGACACAGGCAGCCAGCTTTGTTGAGACCAGTTCATTGGCAATTGCTTCAGCAACAGATTGAGAATCAGTGGTGGTTAATACCATGGCGATCTGATTCGGATTGGTTGGGCTCAGCTCTTGCTCTGACACGAATTGCCTACTTTCATTCCTTGAGTGTAAGTTACTGTCGTAATTTGGAGACGTTATCCAGTTTCTGGCATAAAGGTGGGCATGACCACGCCTTCAGGTGGCGCCTCATTCCCTCGGACTTGTGAAAAGTGAATTTCACAGTTTCGAGCTCCCCATTTATACATTGTGTCGACCAGCTCGCGGCGCGTTACTGGTATTAGGAAAACGGGAGATCGGCCTCGATTGTGATTAAGTTCTTCATGAATGAGCGCCGCCGCCTGTTGGTCTGTCCGAGCAATACCCGGACCGAGCATATTACTCGCCGCGTGCTGCACTGATACAAGAAATCCCTCCAATTCGCCCGATTCATTTTCATAAACGGAAACGTGCCAGATGCCCGACTTGTTTTCTATGAAATACCGGAAGTCTTTCTCCCGAGAAATATGATTGAGCTCTAGTTCCAAGGCGACCATCTTGGAGACATCAGCAAGAGTAGCTTTTCTGACTCTGTTTAAACCTGCCGGGGAATGATCAATTCCTGCTTCGGGAACGCTTAGGATCATATCCTGAAAAGCAGTTTGTGGTGTGAAGCCAGCTCGGGTGTAAAGTGAAAATGAATCGAGATTAAGGGCACTCGAAACAAGGCGTACCGGTTTTTGTTCCTCATCTGCTAAGTTTGTGATGTGAGCAAGTAGGCGACTGGCAACTTTTTGCCCCATCGCATCGGGGTGGACATTCATAATTCCGAGTGAAATATGCGTTTCTCGAGGATGGAAAAAGCAGGAGCCGGCGATCCGCTGACTCGACTGATCAACTGCCAGAATACAGCACCCTGGATCGAGGTTTTCGTAGACCTCGCAAAAAAGTCCAGCGTCCTCGACCGCGCCGGTGAATATGGCATTCATGCCATGTGATTGGTACCAGTGGTTCGTGCCGTGATAGATCAAACTGGCCACTTCGGGCCAATCTTCTCGATCCATCGCTCGTAGAATGATATTGGAAGAATTCAATTTGTGGACTCGCAATCGTTGGCCAGTTGTCAGGTTCAATTGTTTGACTTTTTTGAAACGAGCTAAGTGAGGTCGTCTTAGCTTTGCCTTAGTTTATCTGATAATTCGAGGGCTGCAATTTTGAGAGTTATCGAACATATCTCGTTTTAAGAGCCGCAAAGTAGAATGGCAAATGCACAAAAAATAATTGTTCCGTGGTCGTTGAGGTGGTAGCTTGGGACCAATTGAGACTTAACAAAGGAATAGATGCGATGCGATTTTGGATTCTAGGGTGTTTGTTTTTATTGTCTGGTTCATTGTGTGATCACTCCGTGAGTGCGGAACCCGAAGTGGTTGCGTTGTGGACGAGTAACGTCCCGGGTGCGTTGGGAAGCGAGCAGAAAGATACGCCTCGTTTAATTCTTTACCCCGCAAAGGAAAATCCGTCGGGAACGGCGGTTGTGGTTTGCCCCGGTGGAGGATATGGCGGTTTGGCGATGGGGCATGAAGGGCATCAGATTGCAGAGTGGCTAAATAAAAATGGAATATCAGCGTTTATTTGCGACTATCGCCATCGTGGAAAAGGTTATGGACACCCCTATCCTCTGATGGATGTACAACGGGCAATTCGGATGGTTCGAAAGAATGCCGCGGCTTGGCATATTAACCCAGATCAAGTGGGAGTGCTTGGGTTTTCGGCGGGAGGGCACCTTGCGTCATCGGTTTCGACTCATGAAAGTATTGGCGAATTAGTGGGCGATGATATTGACGAAATGCCATGTCGACCAAATTTTTCCGTTCTCTGTTATCCCGTGATTGGTTTTGGCAAGTCTTATACTCATCGTGGCTCTCAGCGAAATCTCATTGGCGATAAGGCTGACAAGGAACTCGTCGAGTTCTATTCCAACGAAGAACAAGTAGATGCAAAAACACCTCCGACTTTTTTATGGCACACGACTCAGGACAAAGCCGTTCCGGTCGAAAACAGCATTGAGTATTACCTCGCTTGTAAGAAGCACAATGTTCCCGTTTCTTTGCATGTGTTTGAGCAGGGGCGGCACGGAATTGGACTGGCGGTCGGTACCAAGGCTGCCTTCGCATGGCCCCAGTTGTGCATTGAATGGATGCAAGAGTTAGGATTTGCAAATGGAAACCCCGCCAACTAGAAAGCAGCTCGAACTATTTTTTCCACGGGACATTCGTCCAGTGAACTGAGTTCTGGTCGTTGGCTTGAGGGATGCCGGGAGTGCTCCGTCCATTTTCAATAAAGCGTCTGAGAGTTTCGGTCATTTTCTCGACGATCTCTGGATGTTGGAGATGCAAGTTGACGGATTCTTTTGGGTCGTTTTTCATGTCGTAGAGCTGGATTGCGGGAAGGCCCTGTTTGTTGGCCACTGCTTCGCGCGGTGCGCTCCAGCCTCCGGAGCCGCGACAAAAAAGTGTTTTCCATTGACCATTCTCTCCACCTTGCCGGATGGCAAAGTGTCCGGAAATGGAGTGACATACGATGGCTTCGTGAAGTGGTTGCTCCAGTCGCTTGCCTTGTAAAAGTGGAAGAAGGCTCAGGCTGTCTTCGGCAGCCTCATCTGGCAAATCATAGTTAGTGATATCCGCCAGAGTTGCCATCAGGTCGACGAGTGATACGACTTCATTCGATCGGGAGCTGGGCTTGGTGACTCCCGGCCAGCGAACGATTAAGGGGACTCGGTGCCCACCTTCAAATGCGTCGGCTTTGTTCCCTCGAAAGTTTTCAGTAAGGTGAACCCCTTTTTTTGCGAGAGATTCAAAATTTGCAATCGGCGAAGTTCCATTGTCAGTCGTGAAAATGACAATTGTATTATTTGCCTGCTGTGTATCGTCGAGTGCTTTAAGCAATTGCCCAACGATGGCATCAGTTTCAATTAGGAAATCAGCGTACTCGCTAATGCCACTTGTCCCTTTCCATGGCTGGTCGGGTGCAATGGGGGAATGCGGTGACGGCATTGGAAAGTACAGGAAAAAAGGTCTCTCTGAATCTTTTTGAGCATGAATAAATTCCGCACAGCGTTTGCCGTATTCTGGTAAGACGGATTCCAGTCTCCACCCCGCGACGGCCGGACCAGGATTGACGCCAGTGTATTTGGTTAGCCCAATGGCTTCGGCGGACGTCGCAATGGTACCCAGCAATTTGTCATTCTCACGCCATGCGTAGGGTGGCCAATTGGGGACATCATCTCCAAACCAATAATCAAATCCTTTTCCGTTGGGACCGTCTTGGATAGCTCCGCTGAAATCAATTTCCGCCAGCTTTGATGTGTAAGTGGGAGGCTCGCTATTATTCTGGGTCTTGCTGGGCCAATTAAATCCAAGATGCCACTTGCCGATCATATGGGTGCGGTAGCCTTGACGGCGCAACATTTCCGGCATGGTCAGTCGATTGGGTTCAATCAGCGGGCGTTCCCATTGACCGACAATGCCTCGTTTGAGTCTTGATCGCCAGTTGTATCGTCCGGTCAATAATCCATAGCGGGATGGAGAGCAAACCGCGGACGTAGAGTGAGCATCCATGAACGAAAGGCCTTCATTGGCTAGTCGGTCAATGTGTGGAGTTTTGAGACCGAGGCGGTCGTTAAACGCGCTGACACTGTCAATTCCCATGTCGTCCGCAAAGATCAAGATAATGTTGGGATGCGTTTCGCCAATGAGTTGATTACCTCTCTCGCAGCAGGAAAACCAAGCAAGAAGAATTAGTCCAATCAGTCTTATTGTATGTTGAGAGGTCATTGACTTGGGCCTGTTTTTTGTAGCTGTTCGGGTAAACCAAGAGGAGCGACTGGGCGGTTAAAAGACCATCTTCGCGTCGCGAGCAGACTGCTCAAACAAATCCGGCGTAGGCGATAATACTAATCGATATTTTGTTGGATCCGGTTTTTATCAGGGGTCTGTGAAGGGCAGCCATCACTTGGCACCTTTAATTTTGCTGTCCAAAGAATTGCATTGAGTACCACCTTTCTAAAATTGTCGTCTTGCCAGCTTTCATGATTGTGGGCTCCGGTAAATCCAAACCCCCTCCCACCATCGGGACGTTGATAGGCCCATGCAACGTGCTGCGATTCGCCGTTCGCAACTGCAGCACGAACCGTGGGATTTCCGCTGCGGTCACCATCTGGACGGCGCAGCGTTTCCGGTGGTGGAAGATCAGAAAGAATAGGAGTTACTCCCTCAAGATTGTCGCGGAAACGCATGTGGTAATACCATTCATCATCAACACTAAAGGGTTTAACGCCGTTGCTAATTGGGTGGTTGGGGAATTGGGTGAATTTTGGTTTCCAGTGGGGGTTAACCGACCAGTTGAGATCACAGAATCCCCCCATCCAATCCAGGAACTTCTCACCAGCCTTTCCCTTTTCTGCTTCGGTCGCCCAGTGAATCATGACCACGCCGACCCCTTTTTTCATTAGTTCGTCAAATTCATCTAGATGAGACCTTAATACATGGCCACGGTGTCCAGTGCTGAAAATCACAATGGTTGCCGCATCGTTGAAAATGGAGGGGTCCTTGGGATACCCATAGTGCGGGACAAGTTGAGCGTCGACGTTCAGGCCAGAGTCATTTAGTGCTTCAGCCAGAATCATATTGCCAGCACGGTGCTCGTGCTTCATTTTTCCATGGCTCGGTTTGCCAGAAATAAAGATGATTTTAGTTTTTTCACTCTCTGTTGGGAGCGGTTGGCTTTTGATCTTAACTTCGTTCCAGTAGGCCCATTCATTATGCCAGTCGTTCGCTCTGTTTTCGATCGAAAGTTGAACCGTCTGTCCGGCGAACTCAGTGAGGTCGACGGAGACCTCAAGCCACTCATCGGTTCCGACAGATTTGCTGCTAACCATTCTTTTTTTGAGCAGTTTATCGTTAGCCAGAACGCGAAGTTGCCAATCGCCATGCGGGTGATGGCTGACTTGAAGGTCAAGCGATGTCGCTTGATTAACGGGTACTTTAAATTCACGGTACAAGTCACAGGGGATTTTTTTGTCCAGCGGATGTGTCTGGATTGCAGTCCGGTTCCGGAAGATGTCGTGTCGAATTACTCCTCCCTCGCCAACGTTGCGAACCTTGAACCCCGGCGCGACGGACTGCAGCATTCGCTGCCATTCCGGTTTTGTTTTTGTAATCTTGGCTCGTTTTTTTCCAGCGGTTTTATTGTTCTGACTGACCAATCGTCTGGCAACAAACTCTTGTAGTGCAGGGATTTTCCCATCGGTAACTAACTCCAAAGCTGCTTTCGGGTTCCCGACTACCATAGGCTCAATGCCGAACCAATACATTCTGGGTAGGTTATTATCAGCCACGTCTTCCGAATGGCTAACCAGGCCCCGGAGGATTGGCCAACGCTGGTCGAAGGGAAGTCTTTGTACTGCGGCAGAAAGATAAAGGCGGACGATGGGGGATAGATCGTTGTCGGCTAACGACGCTAAGCGGTCAATGATGGAGTTGCCAAGCTTGGGCGAATCCGAGGCAGTAGAGTTAGCAAAGGCATGGGTTGGGCTGTCGTCGCATAAAAATTGGATGGCCCAGCCGCGAACGTACTCATCCGGATGATTTAGAAGTTGCAGTAGGTTCGATTCGGCTAATCCACCAGTGACGTGGAGCGCCCACAGCGAGCGGAGTCTTTGGGGGGAACTGTTGGCAGTTTCAAAGTTTTTCATCAACGCCGTATGGACAGCGTTTCGATCGAGATTCTCTGAGGCTGCGCGGTAATGCAGTAGCGTCCGTGCCTGACGAACAAACCAGTCGTTGGAATGATTCTGAAGATCCACCAATTCCAGATCAGACATCTCACCTAAATCCGGGCAGATAAATGGCTGGGAGTTCTTGGGCATGATTCTGTAGACGCGGCCGCTATTTGGAAAATTAACGGCATTGCCGCAAACATCCGTGTCGTGCCAGTCAAGAATATAGACTCCGCCTTCCGGGCCAATTTCAACACTAAATCCAACCCATGCAAGGTCGTTGGTTGGCATGAAGTCATCGCCATGCTGTCCAATGAAACTGGAGCCGTTTGGTTTCATGACGTCCGTGAGTACCGCGTGTTCGTGAATATTGCACATGAAGAGTCGATTGCGATATTCTTTCGGAAAAGTGTCGGCGAGATAAAAACGCGCGCCGCCATGGGCTGATAGATGGGTATGGTCGCGAATAGTTTTTATGTCATCGTATACATGTGGATTTACATGAGGTTTGCTTTGTTTGTGATAGACACCTCCCTGAACAATGTGAAATAAATGAGGGATCACACAGCAGGTCGCGAATCCTTGGCCATGCTGATTGAAGTCGAACCCCCAAGGGTTGGAGAGCCCTCTGGCGTAGACTTCAAATTTGTGTTTCACGGGGTGGTATCTCCAGATACCTCCATCAATGAATTGCCGCTCGTCATCCGGGGCGTCGGGAAGTCCGACCTTCGATTCGGTGAATACGCCATGGCAACCATAAAGCCATCCATCTGGCCCCCAAATAAAACTATTCAGTGTTTCATGGCGATCATTGATTCCCCAGCCGTCGAGTAATACTTCCGGTGGTCCATCGGGTTGGTCGTCGCCGTCAGCGTCGGGGATGAACGTCAAATTAGGTGGCGAGCCAACAAAGACTCCGCCGAAACCGCAGGCGATTCCCGACGTAAAAGTCAATTTGTCGGTGAATGTTTTTTTCGTGTCGAATGTGCCGTCTCCATCCGAATCTTCAAGGATCTGAATACGGCTGACTTGTTCATCGGTATGCTTTCGACGGGTTTGGTAGTTGAAGTTTTCCGCGATCCATAACCTGCCCCGGTCGTCAAAACAAAATGCAATTGGTTCGGCAATGTCGGGCTCTGCCGCAAAAATGGATACATCAAAACCATTCGGAATGGCCATTTGAGCAACGGCTTGCCTGGGGCTTAAGAATGGGGCGTCACTGGTTTTGTGTTGCTTTTGCGGAAGGCGGTTTTTGGAGTCTTCAGGAGAGTCTTGCGCGTACACGATGGCAGTTGCGAAACTAATACTGAGTAAGCAAAAGCAGAGCAAGCGCAAGAAATTGTATGTCATCCGATGAATGCGTTGAATGCTCATTTGACCATCTCCACTTGTTCGGTCGTTTGTAAATATTTGATGAGGTCTCGGACTTCCTGAGGTTTCATTTGGTCTAATTGTCCTTCTGGCATCATTGATTTTTCGGATGTTTTGCGAGTTTCTATGTCAGCTTTGGCAATAACCAATCTGGGTTGTTCGACCGTCTTAAGAACTACCCTCGTTCCGTCTTCTTCTGCAATTACGCCATTAACTAGGCGCCCGTCGATGGTTTGGATTAAAACCATTTGATAACTTTCTGGAACGTCATAACTTGGAGCGACACTGTTGAGCAAAATGTAGTCGAGGTTGGCACGATTAGATCCGGTTAGATCCGGGCCGATTTCTCCGCCGGCGCCATAAAGGACATGGCAGGAAGCACATGTTTTCTCATATACCACTCGGCCGCGCGAGGCATTTGCGGTCTCAAGCGCTGTTCCCGAAACCATGCGTTTGTATTTTGCAATGGTTTTAATTCTGTCGGTCGTGACCGGTTTGACCTCGCCGTAGTAGTCAATAAAAGCCCGGCCGAGGATTTTATTTAGTGATCTTGCGACGTGCACAGGGATGTCTGATCGCGGAATTCTGTCCGATTTCAGGGCGGCAAGAAGCCGTTCAGCATAAAATTGACGACTCGCTAAAGTTTCAATGACGGCACGTTGTTGTTCTTCTGAGAATTTGCTGTAACGGTCCAGTAATATTGTTGGGCCAGCCGCATTTTCTACTGCGGCGAATCCTCGAATTGCATCGAGACAGAATTCCGGCTCCTCAATTAAGAATTCGAGCAGATCGGATGCTTCCTCATTTTGCTGGTTCAGGAGAGACCACAAAGCCTGACGACGAGCTTTGGGTGCAGCATTTCTATCCCGGACTTTGTCGAGAGCGAGTTGTTTCGCATCCGCATCTCCAAAAAATTGTGACAGTTGAAGAGCGAGATTGCGTATCTCCAGATTCTTGTTTCCAGCGAGTTTTGTCTTAAAAACTGAAGTCCAGTTTTCTGGGGCATTAACTCCGCGTCTTCCTTCAAGTCCGGCGATCATGCCGCGCATTAACGATTCCTGTACCTTCGGATCGTCCGTCTGATTCAAAGTTTCAACCAGCAACTGGAGGACTTTGGTTTCATCATCGGCAAGGACTGGTGAGACCGAATCGAGAACGAAAAAGGGAATGATTGCGAGAAGGCAAGGCAGCCAATGGACTGGCGTATTGGATGGCATTGTCATTTTATGATCACGGCGGAACAGGCATAGATACGGGAACGAAAAGCAAAGTTTAGGACGCCGAGAGCGTGAATTCCGGGAGTTGCACAGGCGATCCGCCTTTGATGGCTGATTCATGAGCACACAGACCAACACAGGTCCAGTTTGCACTGGTGATCGCGTTCGGCCAGGGATCTCGATTCTCGAGTAGTGCTGAAACCATTTCGTGAACCATGTGTGGGTGAGAGCCACCATGCCCGCCTCCCTGGACAAAAGAGAGATGGTCTGCGTCATGGATTTCTTGAGGAAGCGTATATTTTCGAATCGCCTCAGGAAGCAAGTGAGCAAAATCTGGAACTTCGATTTTTTCTGGAATTTCCGGTTCCGGCTTTTTGGCCGTATGGATTACGTGTGGTTCATTTTCAATTAAGGTCCATTCGAAACTTTTCTTGGTTCCGTAAACGTCGAAACTCTCTCGATATTGCCGCGCGACATCGTAGAGGCATCGCCAAACATGGGCGGTGAGGTCACTGTCTTTGTATTTAATGTGGCAGGATTCGACAGCAAACCGGTTGCCTGACTTTTCAGCGATGTCTTCACGCACACTGCCTGAACCAAAGCAGCTTACATATTCAGCGACTCCATCCACTAAAGCGAGGCATGGACTGACAACGTGGGTTGCATAATGCATTGGAATCATTCGCTGCCAATACTCTGGCCAACCATCCATATCCTGTGGATGAGATGCCGCAACGTGCTGAATTTCCCCAAGCTCACCTTTTTTATACATCTCTTTAATAAAGAGAAATTCACGGCTATACACGACAGTCTCGGCCATCATGTATTTCAAGCCAGTCTCGTTAACCTTTTCGACAATCTGTCGACACTCATCGATAGTTGTCGCCATGGGCACGGTGCACATTACATGTTTGCCCGCATCCAGCGCTCGAAGCGACATCCACGCGTGGTCTTCGATTGGGCTGTTGATGTGAACAAAGTCGACGCTTGGGTCTGCCAGAACCTCATCGTAATCTGTGTATCGTTTTTCAATTCCAAATTGATCTGCCGCTTTGTTGAGAGCGACTTCATCACGACGGCAAAGGGCAAGCACCGTAGTGTTCGGGTGACTCTGGTAGATTGGAATAAATTCAGCGCCGAACCCAAGGCCAATCATGGCAACATTTACATTCTGAGTCATTCAAATTTCCGTTTGTTAATGAAGGTTAGAAGTGGCTTTGTCATCATTGCTACGATGAATTGTCGGTTGCACAGCTCCAAGAGGTGCCGGACGATATTCTATCCAATTTTCACCACGATAAAAGTTTGTTGAAACGACGAAACAAAAAAAGTGAGGCGGGATTGCTAAGTTGTATTCAACGATTTTGTATTCAACGATTGCAAATATTTGATTGAAATATGCTCTGAGTTTAGATAAGAGCGATGCACAAATAGTCAGTGTCTACGTGATTTATGCGGTGGTCATACCCAATGGGATTCCCGATACTCGGTGTCTTGCCCATAGGCAAAACGAGGGGCATGCCTTTAGGCTTCGATATTAAAGGCCCAGGTCTACGGGCATCTGAAATTACACCTAACACGTTGCTCTTGATTGGGGGGTGGAGTGCTGCTAAAAGCCGAAACGAGGTTCATCTGCCGGACTCAGGATAGGGTTGGGGAAGCCGCGAATAGACTGGAGAGGGGTTGTGGCGAAAAGTAAGAAAAAAAGAAAGCCGAAAACGGTCTCCCAAAAAGTGGTGAATATGGGAACCAGCGGAATGATGATGCCTAAGGCCGCGCGAGATTTTTTAGGGCATCGAATAATTGCAAGCGTAATTGTGCTTGCTGTGCCTATGCTTCTCTGTTCGGGAGTAATCTCAGTCGATTTCAGAAATGGGCGGCCTCATTTTAGCTTCAACAAGGACAAGGCTGCTCAAGTTGAGCAGCGAGCGAGGGCGCGATTAGAGGATTTTCGTGACGATCAGCGTCCCAGCCTGGCTGCGAATACAACGGGGGCGGTTAAATCATTTGTTGATCAGCAAAAATCAAACTTAGGTTTTCAAGATAGGGATTCTGGTGGTATCACGGAGGCTATCGGAGAACATATTAATTCAATCCGCCAGGCCGATGCGACCAATGCAATTCCGGCAATAGTGCCAGATCTCAATGCTTTAAAGCCGACTGAGCCTGCCAACCCATTCGCAAAATTAAAAAAACGTTTTGACGGCTTCCGTTAGATTCAAGCATTTGCGAAGCGTATTGATAGCGGTGCGATTATTAAGTTCCTACCAAGTTAAGACTGTGAACGTCTGGTGCGCCGGACGTGGCGTAAGCTGATTGTTTGTGAATTTGACGATTCTAACTCGCTATTGCTTGCATTGGGCAATTTGGCTATGAAAACAGTTGGTATGGAAGCTGTTTTAATGAGATCTCGTCAGTCATGGATGATCAACAGAAGTGGCGGTTGGAATTACAAAATTCCAATGTGGAAATACGCGCAACTGCGGCAGAGAATTTATGTCTTGCCGGTTCTGATTCAGTCGCGGCGGCGGTCGATCTCGTGGTGGCTTGTGGTGACGTTGAAGACGTTCAGAATTGGGCTGCGGCTGCGTTGGAAGACATAGGGGCTCCGCCCGTTGATTCGGTTGACGCTCTGGAGTCGCTGGTAAGCTCATCGGATCCATTGGTGAGTTACTGGGCAGTGACGCTGTTAGGTAGGCTTGGCGTGGACGCAAGTCGTTCCCAAGTTATTTTGGGAAAGGCCGTTTCTGATTCCCCCCATCCCTCGGTGCAAGAACGTGCTGCGTGGGCTCTTGGAAAGATTGGTGCAACGGAAGCATCTGTTGTCGAGTCATTAAAAAAAGCAGCGGCTTCAGATTCTCCCCGTTTGGCGAATTTGGCATCGCGGGCGTTAGCGTGATTAATTTAGATGGGACTGTTATTCGCTTGGTTTGAAAAGAATTGATTGGGTTGGTTTCCGATGCGAATTAAGTTGAAATCGGCGCCGGCGAATTGATGAGATGAAATGTGGTGAGCCAGGCAGGACGCTTGGCCAGTGTAGAGATAGGCAGGAGGCCACTCAGTGACAAATCGGAATTCCAAATACGGTCGAAAACGAGGATCGTTTAAGATGTTTTGGCTGATTGTAGCTTTGCTCACCGGTGGAGGTGTGAGTGGGCTACTGAATCCTGATTGGCCGATTGTTGGGCCGTTGGTGACGTCGGTAAAAACACAAGCGATTGAATACAAAAATCAAAATCCATTGGGCTTAGTCGGTGGAGACGCCGGTCATGAGAGCGCCAACACGGCGGGGGCTTATGCGGGGCCTCCAGTTCAGTCGGCTTCAGCATTGGGGCCTAATGATAAAATCCTAATGGCGACCTTTAACATTCAGGTCTTTGGTGAAAGTAAGCTTCGAAAACCAGAGGCAATGGCAGTTATCGTTGAAGTGATTCGAAAGTTTGATGTTATTGCGATTCAGGAAGTTCGGGCAAAGGCGGATGATATTTTGCCGAGGCTGATCGCTGAGCTGAACGCGGATGGTAGTCGTTATGACTTTATTATCGGCCCGCGACTCGGGCGTTCGGTAAGCAAAGAGCAGTATGCATTTGTATATGATACGAATCGGATTGAACTCGACTCTGCTTCGGTGGGCACAATTGGAGACCCTGCGGATCTTCTTCACCGGGCGCCTTTCATTGCTCGCTTTCGACCGCGGACCACAGATCCCGACCGAGCATTCACATTTTGGTTAGTGAATACGCACACTGATCCTGATGATGTGCCTGAGGAAGTTAATGCTTTGGCTCAGGTTTTTCAGGTGATGCAGACGGCACGGCCGGATGAGGACGATGTTATTTTACTAGGTGACTTAAATGCCAATGAGCAACAACTGGGCGACATTAGAAAGATTCCCGGTGTTCAGTGGGTTGTAGGCGGCGGAGTGATGACCAACACGCGGCAAAATAAAGCCTATGACAATATTATTTTCTGCGCACCAGCCACACAGGAATTTACCGGCAAGTGGAATGTCTTGAATTTCGAACAGGAATTTAACCTGTCTCGAGAGGAGGCCCTCCGGGTTTCAGATCACTTTCCCGTGTGGGCAGAGTTCGACGTGTGGGAAAGTTCTGGCGCGGTTCACTAGGCGTGCTTTCGCGCCGTAGGTTCTATGGCGATCGGCTTGAGCGAGAATTCTCGGGGCCTTGGCAGCCGGCAAATTTTTGTCTTCGAGAGGCGGTTTGAAATCGTCCCTAATGAGCTTGTCGGTGATTGGTTTGAACACAGGGGAAAGCCGAATTCAATGGAATCTGGCGGCGAATAACTTAGCCTCCTGAATGCCGAAACCTTAATTGGTTGCCAATTGGGGAAAAGAATCGTACATTGAATCCCCGTAGTCTCGCAATTGATTTGAAGGCGACTTGAAAAGCCAGTTGGCGTTGATGTTTTGTGAGTGAGCCAGTATTTGCGCAGGCATGAGGTCGGCGAACAATCCACTGCCGATAAAAGAGGCCGTATAAAGATATATTTCTTTCTTAAGACAACCGAAAGCAAACGATGATCGAAGAACTGAACTCTGAAGTGGCCAATGTTTTGGCTTTTAAATTATCCGGCAAACTACATGACGAAGATTATAAAACTTTCGTCCCAAGAGTAGATGAAGCGATTGCTGAGCAGGGAAAAGTGAAAATGCTTGTGTGGTTTCACGATTTTCACGGTTGGGACATGCATGCTTTGTGGGACGACACAAAGTTTGCCACAACGCACTGCAGCAAAATCGAAAAAATTGCGATGGTTGGCGAAAGCAAGTGGGAGGAGTGGATGGCAAAAGTTTGTAAACCGTTCACGATGGCCAAGATTGAGTATTTTGACGTCAGCAAGATCGACGATGCCTGGAAATCGCTCGATTAATTGAGTGATTCAAATTCAGCGGTCGGTGCCGTGCTGACGGCACCGATAAACTGAAGGCAACATCCGCCGGTTGGCTGTCGTGAAAGGTTGCAAAAGGACTTTTGTTTTTTGTTGTTTCAGCTTTTAGGCATGAAGACAACCTTGCGATCGTTGGGGATCTGTTTTCCAGGTGTGCATCTTCCAGCCGCAATTTCTTTCTCGAGAATTCCTAACAACTCCTGAACTTTGGCAGGATTTTTTTCGATGAGATTATTCGTCTCGGCTCGATCTTGATCCAAATTAAATAGCTGCATAGCGGGGAGCCCTTGTTTGCGAGCTTCAGGTTCCCGCGGTGCACTCCACCCACCGCTACCGTGGGAGATGCAGAGTTTCCACGCCCCTTTGCGAATCGCGAATGAGCCACCGATCGAGTGACTAATTAGTGTTTCACGGCCTGATGATTTTTCTCCTTGGAAGACCGGGCTTAAATCAAATCCATCTTCGCCACCGGTGTCCATTTTTGTCTGGCCGGTAATCGATTCGAGTGTTGGGAAAATGTCAGTAAGGCAGGCCATCGCCTGAGACGTTGTGCCTTCGGTCAGGTTACCCGGCCAACGAACGATCAGTGGAACCCGGTGACCACCTTCGTAAATGTCGGCTTTATGACCACGGAAACCTGCACTCGGATCATGACCATGTGTTTTGAGCACTTTGAAATTCCCTTGCGGCGAGCATCCGTTGTCGCTAGTAAAAATCAAGAGCGTTTCATTTTCGACTCCGCATTGTTTCAGCGTTTCCATGAGTTCGCCCATGTGGAAATCGACTTGCATGACAAAATCTGCGTAGGGGTTCATCCCACTGGCGTCTTTAAATGGCGGAACCGGAACGATCGGCGTATGAGGTGCGGGAAGCGCAAGGTAAAGGAAAAATGGAGTTTTTGAATTTTCAGCATTAGATCGTTCTTTGATAAATTCCATGGATTGCTCAAATAAATGAGGCAAAACTTGGTCAATGTGAAAGTCAGATCCAATCGGGCCTTTCCGGTACCAGCCGTAAGGATCTTGTGCAGAAGTGACACCTTCCTCGCGATCGGGAACAGCAGTGACTTTTCCGGTGTCCACCCAAACATAGGGTGGCATGTCCAGTGAACCGCAATGCGCGTAGTATTGATCGAAGCCATTAATGTCGGGGCCATTTTTTACGGGTTTCGTGAAATCAATTTTTCCATTGACCTTGTGCCAATCCCAGCCAAGATGCCATTTGCCAATCATACCAGTGTGGTATCCAGCCGATTTCATGAGATGCCCGAGAGTACGTCTTTGGGCAGGGATTAAGTGCTCGCTCCTACCGCTGAGGACCCCCTTGGCCAGTCGCGATCGCCAGTTGTAACGCCCTGTTAGCAAGCCATACCGAGTGGGGGTGCATACGGAACTGGGCGTGTGTGCATCCAAAAACGTAAGACCAGTGTCTGCCATGGCTTGCAGATTGGGGGTTTTAATCTTGCAGTCGGCGTTGGTCGGGGACACATCTCCTAGTCCGAGGTCATCAGCCATTACGACAATGACGTTGGGATGCGTTGAATGAGATGGTTGGTTGCCATCGCCTTCAGCATATGAACTTCGAAGACTCAAAAAAGTAAGGAAGCAAACGGCCAAAAATGCGATTGAAATTCTGGATTTGGTTTTTTTCATTGATGGTCTTGGCAATTCAAAAAAAAGTTGATTAAACGTCGTTGCAGCTTACCAGTTTCTGATCGAGAAACAAATAAATTTGAACACGCCCCATTAACACTCTAAATAAAGTTGAGGCATTGATGGCAATCTGCGGTTTGATTGCTACGATGAGCGGCATCAAGTTTAATCAGACGACAGATAATTTGAGTAATCAATGAAAACTGAGACAACGGCAGTAAGAAACCAGCGTTCCCCCAAAGTGCTTGTTGCTGGTTTGGTTGTATCGATCGTTGTTTGTTATGGGGTGGCGGCTATTGGAGGGATGGCGACTGCCGGAGCAGTTGACAGTTGGTATCGCGACGTTGTAAAGCCGGCTTGGAATCCACCCAACTGGGTTTTCGGTCCCGTGTGGAGTTTTCTTTATTTTACCATGGCAGTTTCTTCATGGCTGGTATGGAAGGCGGATCGAATTACCGCGACCCGCCCTGCCCTTGCCTGGTTTGGATTTCATCTCGTCCTGAATGCCGCGTGGTCGCTTTTGTTTTTTGGAATGAAGCGATTCGATCTCGCAATGATTGAAATTGTTTTGTTGTGGTTCTCAATCGCCATTTCAATAGGTTTGTATTATCGTTTTTCTAAATTGGCGGCCACGTTGCTGCTTCCCTATTGGCTGTGGGTCACCTTCGCGTCGTGCCTGAATTATGCGATCTGGTCACTCAATCGATCTGGCTAGGCCCGTCGTCTGTTGGCATATTTTGACCAGTTTCAGCTATCTTTGCCGTCTATGTGCAGCGAGTACAGTCTCATGATCCAGTGCCATGTGACCGCTAGTAGAACGGCCGTCATGCCAACGTGTAGAACCTGAATGACTTGATAGACAGAAATGTGTGCCAGGATAATTCCCATTAGCATCATGGCAACTACCATTGCCACAATGAGTTTGGGTTCGCGAAGTTGGAGCGACGTTTTGTTTTTAACCCAATAAAAAATCAGGCCTGCCGTGATTAAGAGACTCCATGAAAAACTACGATGTACTTTGTAAATCAGCGTTTCTCCCAGTTTGTCGGCCCACTGGTCACGGTCCAGTCCATCTGCAACTTTTGCAAATTCGTCGGTCTGTTCACGCAATTGACTGCCCATTAGGCCTTCACAAAACAGAAAGGCAAAAAAGATGAAAGAGAGAAACAGAAGCTGCTTCTTTAGTTTTGGAGCGACTTTGGGCCCGGTAGCAGAGTCGCCAATAGGGCGGGATAAAAAGACGACTGAGACCATCATGCAGATTAATAAAAATGCCAAACCCATGTGAAGTGTAATGATTCCCGGTTGCAATCCGCTCCTTACAACAAGGGCTCCCATGATTGCGTTCCCAATGACATCGATTAGCCCCAACCAACTGAGCAAAATGATCCAGCCCCGGTGGCGTTGAGCCGTGAATGAGAACAACGCCAGTAAGAGCGACGAAATTCCTAAAGGCAGTGAAGTGAGTCGGTTGCCGAACTCGATCCACGTGTGCACGGGGTCGAAACTGTCGAGCACAGTTTCGCGTGTGATCGTATCGGGGTCGATGCCCTTCTTGATGGCATGTCGTTTGAACTTTTCGAGGTCCAATTTGTCTACATCAATTTGATCCACACTCGTTGGAGGAATCAGGCACCCCCAGCACGTCGGCCAGTCTGGGCAACCCAAGCCAGAGCCTGTTACTCGAACGGTGGCACCAACGACAACCAGAATGATCAGACTGATAAGCGTGATCCAGGCAAGGCGGTTTACGAACATCGCGAAAGACCTTCCCCCTCGCATTGATTGCTGAATGTTGACATTGGTATCGCGGTGTAATTGCGGTAGATGGTCATTGACGGTTGGCAAAAGGATCTAGAAAGTTTCGCAAACCAAATGCCCGCCATTAGGATAACCGGTTAAGCTTGGTTTGGGTAACGCGGTTCCACGGAACTGACTTCCCTGTTGTTATATTAGGCGAAAAAATTGGATCTGCTCGTATTTCCGCATCAATTATTTGAGAATCACCCCGGGCTTAAGCGGAAGCCGTCGAGGATCGTATTAATTGAGGACAGCCTGTTTTTCGGTGACGCCGAGAATTTTGTCAATTTTCACAAGCAGAAACTTTGGTTGCACCGCGCGACGATGAAGCGTTATCAGTCCCGTCTTGAGGAACAGGGGTTCGAGACGGTCTACCTCGAGTATTGCCCTGATCCGAGAGCTCTTCAGGTTCAGCTTGGCAGCCTTCATCGGGGGAAAAAGAAATCTCAATATTCCATGGCGGTAGTGGAGCCTGACGATTACCTCCTCAACCGAAGACTTCAACGTTATGCAGACAACTCAGGAGTTGAGTTGAATTTCCTTTCAAACCCCGGATTCCTAAACGGAGTTGCCGAGAATGCTGAGTATCGTGCCGGTAAGAAACGCTGGTTTATGGCTGATTTTTACAAGTGGCAACGTCGGCGATTGAATCTGCTGATGGAGAAAGATGAGCCGATTGGAGGGAAGTGGAGTTTCGACGAAGAGAATCGGAAGAAGGTTCCCAAGAAATTGTTGTCTGAAATCCCTCAACTCCTGGAACTGAAAAATGACGACATTGATGAAGAAGCAAGGGCCTACGTCGAAGATCGTTTTGCAGATAACCTTGGTGAGATTGAGACGTTGTTTTATCCAACCTCACACAAAGATGCCAAGGCCTGGCTCAAGCATTTTCTAAAACATCGTTTCGAGAAATTCGGAACCTATGAAGACGCAATTGTCGAAGGCGAATCATGGCTGTGGCACAGCATGCTCACGCCGTCGCTTAACGTCGGACTGTTAACGCCTAAACAGGTTGTCAAGGCAGCGATTAGTCAGTTTGAGAATTACGAAATTCCGCTCAATTCGGTGGAAGGGTTTGTGCGTCAAATTATCGGTTGGCGAGAGTTTATGCGGGCGACTTACCACGACCTCGGTGTGAAGATGAGGACGACTAACCATTGGGGGCATCATCGAAAGATCCCACTGTCCTTTTACGAGGGGACTACCGGAATCACACCTGTCGATGACACCATTAAGCGGGTGCTGAAAACGGGCTACTGCCATCAC